>CAIJFT010000469.1 GCA_903820035.1 uncultured Opitutia bacterium | reverse complement strand
GTACGTCATGCCCGCCGCGGGCGGCGCGCCGCGGCGCCTTAGCGTTGGCTTTACCTACGCAGCCGAGCCGGATTGGTGCCGGACCGACCGGAACAAGATTGCGTTCACCGCCCGCGTCGGGGGCCGGTATCAGATCGCCGTATACGACCTTGTGACCGGCAAGGGTCAGATCGTTTCCAAGGCCGCGTTCGACGGTCTCGAACCGAGCTGGCTGGCCGACGGGCGCCACCTTGTCTACACGGCCCGCGATCGGACCTCGAGTGTGCTTTGTATTTTGGATACCGAGACCGGCAAGAGCACGGTGATTGCGCCCGCCAGCTCCGCCGCCATGCAGGCAAGCGTCTGGACCCCCTGAGAATTTCGTGCCACGCGTTGGCGCTCGCAGCCGCGGGAGCACGAAAAAGCCGCACTTTCCGGGTGCGGCTTTGGGGTAGACCCGGCCGTTGGCCGGACGGGCCTACATTGGAGAAATCAATTCGGCCGTTACTTCGTTGCGGCGACGAAATTCTGTTCGGCGGCGTCCCAGTCGACGACATTCCAGAAGGCGGTGACGTAGTCCGGGCGGCGATTCTGGTAGTTTAAGTAGTAGGCGTGTTCCCAGACATCGAGACCGAGGACGGGCTTGCCCTCGATGCCGGCAACGGCCTTGCCCATGAGGGGGCTGTCCTGATTGGCGGTCGAACCGATCGCTAGCTTCTTGTCCGCACCGACGTACAGCCAGGCCCAGCCGGAGCCGAAGCGGGTGGCCGCGGCCTTGGCGAATTCGGCTTTGAAGGCGTCGAGGTTACCCCAGGTGGCTGAGATCGCGGAGGCGAGCGTGCCCTTGGGGTGACCGCCCTTGCCGGGGCCCATGATGGTCCAGAAGAAAGCGTGGTTGCTGTGGCCGCCGGCGTTGTTGCGTACGCCGCCGCGGATCGCCTCTGGGACCTTGGAGAGGTCCGCGATCAACGCATTGACGTCCAAGGCCGCGAGCTCCGCGTGATCCTTGAGCAGGTTGTTGGCATTGGTCACGTAAGCCTGATGGTGCTTGCCGTGATGGATCTCCATCGTCTTGGCGTCGATATGGGGCTCGAGCGCGGTGGGGGCGTAGGGAAGTTTCGGAAGTTCGAAGGCCATGTGGGAGTCGATTGATTTTCGGGTTCGGAACGGAGGAGGAAACGCAACGGTTGCACCGGCGGGTGTCTAGGTCAAATTTCCGCTGCGTCCGGGGCTTTGCGTTTCATTTTGAAAAACGCCTGCAGTAATTCACGGCACTCGCCCTCGAGTACGCCCCCAGCGGTGAGTTCGACGTGGTGGTTTACCCGCGGTAGATCGTTGAGATTCGTGGCGCCGCCGAGGCAGCCCATTTTGGGGTCGGGGACGGCATAGCACACCCGCCGCACGCGTGACATCAGCATGGCGCCGGAGCACATCGGACAGGGCTCCTTGGTCACGTAGACGGTCGCTTCCTCGATCCGCCAGTCCCCGAGGTGCGAGGCCGCTTGGGTGAGGGCGAGCATCTCGGCGTGGGCGGTGGGATCTTTGGCCGATTCGACGGTGTTGTGGGCGGCCGCGATGACCTCGCCGCCGACCACGATGACCGCGCCGATGGGTACTTCGTCCTGCCGCCAAGCATCGATCGCCTGATTGTAGGCTAGGCTCATGAAAAACGCGTCGTCGCGCACGAGTTGCGAGGGAAACCGCTTGTCGAATGGACAGGGCAGGGGAGTGGCGGAGGACTCGGGCATTTTTTACCGGCGGGAGCGTCGGGCGGCACTTTGAAATGGGGCCTTCGATTGGCGAGCCAAGACGCGTGTTGGGCCTGGAAACCGCGGAACGCGCGACCACAGCCGCGGGGGCGAAAGATCGCTGGGTCCGCGCCGCGGTGACTCCGGCGCACCGCGGCGGCTGCCTTTCACGCTAGCGGGCGGGGTCGGCGGATTCCCCTGTTGTGGTGTTCGCGGAAAGCGCGGCCCTGCGCGATGGCTCTCGCGGAAAAATGCAACGGTGCCGCGGCCGTGTTCCCGGTCAGCGATAGGGTTAAGTAGTGCGCCGCCCGAAAAAGTCCCACGCTTCCGGGGCGGTGACGCAAAAAGCGCGCGCGATTTCTGCCGGTTTCGGACGAGTGCGCGCCGCTTGCCGTGGTCAAAAGCGAGCCAAAAATTTCGGCCGGATCGGACCGCCCGGCTTGGACCACGATGGTCAATGTCCCCACCGATTTTCTTGGGCCTGACACCCGGCCAGCGGGAGGGAAACCTTGACTAGGGCGGGCAAAATCTGCCTTACAAGGTGTTTTTGACGACTGCATCTATGACGATCCACTGCCCGGTAGGCCAACCCCGCGTTTCCCATGTCCTCTGACAACAACGCGATCGAAGTTGAAGGCAAGGTGGTCGCCGTATTGCCCGGGACGATGTTCAAGGTCCAATTGTCCAACGGGCACGTCGTGCTCGCCCACATTTCCGGCAAGCTCCGGAAGAACTTCATCAAGATCGCCGCGGGCGACATGGTGAAGATGGAGATGAGCCCCTACGATCTGGAGAAGGCGCGTATTACCTTCCGCATGAAGGAGACGAATTCAAATTACGTCCCGCCGCCGCGCCGTCGCTCGTACTGAGCCGGTGCGACCGAATTGAAGATCGACGCCGCCGTGCTGCGGCGTCTTTTTTTTGGTCATGCGGCTCGAGCCTAGTCGCGCCCCCGGCGCGTTCGCCAACGACATCGAGGCTTTTTTGGGCTTCATCGGCCTGGAGCGCGGCCTTTCGCCGAACACCATCGCGGCCTACCGGCGCGACCTCGATCAGGCCTCGGCGTTTCTCGCCGGCCGTGGCATCAAGGATTTGCGCTCGGTGACCGCGGCCGAGGCCGCCGCGTGGGTGCAATCGCTCTCGGCCGGGGAATATCGGGTCACCAGCCTAAGCCGCAAAATCTCCGCCTTGCGGATGCTCGCCCGGTTTCTCGTGCGTGAACGGATCCGCGAGGACGACTTTACCGCGTTGCTCACGACCCCGAAGCTGGGGCGTCGGATTCCGCACACGCTGACCGAGGAAGAGATGGCGCGCCTCGTGGCCGCGCCCGTCGGCGGGGATGCCCGCGCCCTGCGCGATCGCGCCCTGCTGGAACTCTTTTACTCCAGCGGCCTGCGCGTCTCGGAGTTGGGGGCGTTGACCTTGCAGCAAATCGACGCCGAGCAGGGCTTCCTCCGCGTTTTTGGCAAGGGCTCGAAAGAGCGCGTGGTGCCGATGGGAGGCAGGGCATCCGAGGCGCTCGTCGTTTATTTGACCGCGGGTCGACCTCTGCTCGTGCGGCCGCACACGCGCAGCCATTTGTTCCTTAACCACCGCGGTCGTGCGCTCTCGCGGGTCGGCCTGTGGCAGATCGTGAAAGCCCACGCCCGCCGGGCGGGCATCACCAAGAACGTGAAGCCGCACGCCCTACGCCATTCGTTCGCGACCCACCTGCTCACCGGTGGCGCCGACCTGCGCGCGATTCAAGAAATGCTCGGCCACGCGAGCATCTCGACGACGCAAATCTACACCGCGGTCGAGGCGCAGCGTCTGCTCGACCAGCACGCGAAATTTCACCCGCGCAACCGCGAGAAGGGTGCGACGGCGAATTGAGAATTGAGCGCTGGGCGGACACATGCCGTCGAGCGTTAGAGCGGTTCCACGCTTGTTGTAGCCGCATTTGAGCCGGAGGCGTAAATGTAATCACGCCGGAGGACCACTTTGTCGCTGGGTCCAACGCAGCCACCCTATTTCCAAGAATGCTGCAGTGACTGAGCGGTGAGGGAAAAACCGACGACGGCTTCGCGACGGACGGTCCGATGAGTTGGGTGCGTCACGTTCAGCGGGTACGTCAGTCGCTGGAGCTTGTCGGGGTGCGCCGGGTCGGGCGCGGAGATTTTCCGCCGTGCGTTTTGGCCGCCGTCCTGCCACCACATCGCTTTCTTTTTCCCGCCCGCTGCATGACCCTGCTGCTTCCCCCAGTCCTTCCTGCGCCCGCTTGGCGAGTACTGCGGTTTTGGCTTTTTAGCTTGGCGGCTTGGTCACTGAGTGCGGCCCCGGATCCGGCCAATGAATGGAAGGACCCGAAGGGAGCGACCTTCAAGGGCGAGCCGATTGAAACGGCGGGGCCGGTGGCACTGTTCCGCACCGGCGGCACGTCGAGCAAGTTTCTGCCGCTGCGGGCACTTTCGCCGGACGACTGTGTGCGGTTCCAGCGGGCGATCGCAACGCGCGCGCCGCGGGCGTCGTCGTGGAGTCAGGCTAAAGGCGAGGCCACGGCCGAACTGTTGGGCCGCGTGGTTCGGTTGGAGAATCGCGAGGCGCTTCCGCTGGATTTCGATGCGCTGCCCGAGCCGGAGTTCATCGTGGGTATTTTTATCGGGCGAAGGGAGGGTAACGTGTCGCACTTGCTCGACAATCTCGGGCCGT
>CAIJFT010000468.1 GCA_903820035.1 uncultured Opitutia bacterium | reverse complement strand
ATTCGTCAAGGATCACCTGCGCATCGGCATCGACTCCCTGAAGCAGCTCATCAACCAGGGGCTCACCGTAAAGCACCTGAAGTTCTGATTTGGATTCAGGGCGCAGCCTACGGTGGCCCGCCGGAGGAAATTCAAATTACACCGGTGCCGGCAGGCCGCTGACGTCCGGTCGCTTTGGTCCGGAGCACCGCGACCGAGGGCGCAGCATGCCCGAATCAGCCCGTGCCACACGGCCCCGGGTGCCTTCCGGTGCGCACGGATTTCGCGGCCGGGCGGTGGCGCACGGCAACCGGCGAGATAGCCCTACCGCCCCACCTCAATCGTAAAGGGCACGAAACGCTCGGAACCCGCCACGTTGACCTGAGCCCAGACCACATAGCGACCGGGCTGCGGAATCGTCAGCTTGAAATTCAACTGCGGCTTGATCGGGTCCGGCGGAATCGTCACGTCGGCTTCGGCCGGATGCAGGTGCGCAAAGCCGCTGCGCGCCACGTCAAAGGCCACGAGGTGGGCAAACGCGCCCATCACCGGCTCGAGTGCGACGATTCCGCCATCGTGTCGAGTAACTGAAAACCGCAGGTCGATCGGCTGCCCCACCCGCACCGGCTGCGGCGTGGTGACCAGTGCAAAGGCGAGCGCCGGATCACCCCCGCCGTTTGCGGCGAGCGAGGCCGTCCCCGGACCCACGGCGAGGTCCACACTGGCGTAGAGCCCGCGCCCGGTGGCGGCGGGGGTAAAGTCGCCGAAAATCCGATACGTGCCCGCGCGCAACGGCGTAAACGCAAACGCCCACTCCCCCGGCACCCCGGACGGTTCCGGGTGCACATGCTGGTAATCCGCCAGCGTGGGGTCAACCAGCAGCAGATGCAGCCGTCGGGTATGGGTCACCAGAATATCCTCGGGCCTAATCGGTTTGCCACTGCCCGTGCGCAGCCCGATGCGCGCGCGCACCGGGCGACCGGCCCCAACGGTCGGCTCGTCCGTCGCAAAGCTCATCGTCACGGGTGAGCGCACCGCGACCACCGGGATGAACTGCGGGTTGAGCGGGTCGCAGAACTCGATCGAGTTCGCGCCGCGGGCATCGACCCGAAAATCCATGTGACTCAGGCTCGTGCCGGTCGGCAGTGCGCGGAAACCGATAAACACCGCGATCGCGCCCGCGGTGATCCAGGCAAATTGGCGAAGCTCGGCTGGGCGCAAGGTCATCATGGAATGGGTGGAAGGACGCCGCGCGAGTCGGATCTCACGGCCGCAGCTTGGCCACGAACTCAGCGGGATCCCAAATGCTGCCGTCAGCGCGGTGGGCGATCTTGCCGTTGGCGTCGATCAGCAGCGTGGTGAGCGTGTGTTTGATCAACTCGCCGTCGAGCTCGGCGATGACGCCGAACTGCGTGAGCAGATCCTTGATCGAGCTCTCCGGTCCGGTGAGGAACGAAAAATTAGTGGTGTCGATGCCGCGCGCCTCGGCGTACTCGCGGAGGACGCCGGGGGTGTCGAACGTCGGATCGAGCGTAATGGAAACAAGTTCCAGGTTGGGGACTGACGCTTCCCGGGCGAGGCGCTGCACCGTTATCATCTTAGCCGTGGATGCCGGGCACATGGTGGCGACGGGGCAGCGGGAGAAAATAAAATTGAGGATGATCTGTTTACCGCGAAACCGGGAACTCTGCACCACCCGACCACTTTGGTCGTAGAGGGCAAAGTCCGGGACGGTGTCACCCATTTCCCGATAGGCGCCCTTCCCCCGCGTGTGGGTGTCCTGCCGCAACTGCAGCGCGCCCGCGACCACCGCAT
>CAIJFT010000467.1 GCA_903820035.1 uncultured Opitutia bacterium | reverse complement strand
TCGCGGTCTTTTTGGGAGCGTCAGTTTTGGGCTTATTCTTGGCGTCTCGTTCGGCAACTGCCTCGCGGATTACATCACGCAGCCGAGGGAATTGGCTGTCCTTTTTGTGCTCCTCAAATTTTTCGCACGCGGTGATCGCAGTGCCCGAAGCGTCGATGTCTCCGAGTTCGTAAGCCGTGTAGGCCACGAGATAGCTTACGCTGTACGGTTTAGTTGTCTCGAAGTTACCCTTTTCCATAGCGAGCTTCGCGTGATTGAACGCTTGGCGGGTATTCTCCATCTGGAGGGAGATTTGGGCTATCTGTACCTCAAGTTCTCCGTTCCGCGGAAACATCTTTGTGGCTTCTTCCAGAACAGCAACGGCCTGGGTATTCATGTTGGCTTCCTGATAGTATCGGCCGAGAATTCGCCAATTCTGAGGCTCGTTATCGATAACGCCCTTCTTCATTCCGTTGTAGAGCAGCTCTGTGCCCTTAGTGAACTGATTGGCCATCAAGTAAAGTGAGACCAAGTTCATGTTCTCCTTGCCGGTCGACATGAACCCCTGCGCTTGTGCCCGTTCCGCAGTCACGATAGCTCGGACCAGGTAGTCACGGGCCTCGGAAGTCGGCTTATCTTTTGCCTTATCAGAAAGCTGCAGGTACATCGCCATCAGCATCGTCCAATAATCCTTTTTCTTGGGGTTATTGACCAAGAGGAGTTCGAGGATTTCGGAAGCCCCCTGCATATCATTCTGCTGCTGTTGCAGTGTCAGCAATAATTGGTAGAAGCTCTCCTTCGGCTTGATTGAGGAGGTAAGGCCGCGTTCGATAACTTTCTTAGCTTCGGTGAGGAGCGCTTGGTCTACATTCGTGGGTTCTGCGATGGCCTTGTAGTAAAGAATCATCGCGTACGTCGAGAGGGCCTCCGGCGTCGGCTTCGGCGTTTTGTCGATGAAGCGCTTGAAGTAGACCAAGGCCTTACCGAAGTATTGCTGCTGCAGTTTGGTATCTTTTGTAGAGGAGGCTTCCTGCGCGTAGAGTTGACCTAGGAAGAAAATTATTTCCATCAGCGGCTTCTCGCCGAAGTACCCGTGTTGGTCGGAGAGGGCGACTGCCTTTTCCCAAGGACCGATTGCTTTAGTGTACTGGCTCGTTGTCGCGTATAGTTTAGCCTTCATGTCGAGCACGAGTGCTTCGTCGTAGCTCCCGGGGACGAGAGGGACGGCTTCTAGCACCTGAAGCATGCCGTTCCAGTTTTGGGTCTCCTGGAGGGGTTTCAGCTTACCGAAGGCTTCACTTGTTTTTTCACTGACGCTGTGTGGGGCCTTCTTTTGTTCCCCTTGCGGGGTTTGGGCCACCGCAATTCCGCCGCAGAATACAACGGCGGAAATGTAGAGTGCGAAACGTGCGAAGCGGAGACGGAGGATAGGGGAAAGGACAGACACGATGGATTACTCCTCGTTAAGGGTGAAGACGATGGGCACCTGCATGTGCGTGGGCACGTCTCGGCCGCCCTTGCGGCCGGGCTTGAATTTCCATTTGCTTACAGCCTGAACGGCGGCGGACTCAAATTCGCGCTGCGAAGAGCGGATGGCGTAGGCATTCTGAACGTCGCCGTTAGTATCCACGATAAAGTCGACCACGACTTCTCCGGCGATACCGGCGCGCCGCATTTCAAACGGATACTGCGGGCGTGCTTGGAAGCGAGCGACCGGAGTCTGGTCCAGCATTGAGATATCAAACACCTTCATGCCTTTCCACTGATTGGGGTCACGAACTTCCGGGACGATATTCATCGATGCGGAAATAGTGACGCCTTCCGGTGGAGGCGGCTGAATTTTTTGGACGAATGAGTCGGGGGTCACCAATTGCGGGACGTCCTGCTGCATTGGAGGTGCTAAATCGAGGGGTTTAACTTCCTCATTCACCTCGACCACTTCGGGCTCGGGTTCATCTAACTTCGGCATGGCGATCAGTTGGATCTTTTCCGCCACGGTTTCCACCTTCTTGGGGGCGGGTTTAAACCAGTTCGGGTTAAATTTGTCGCCGAACAGGATAGCGAGATGGAGCGCCAGCGAAATCAGAACGCCGATGATAAGATCACGACTCATAGGATTATCGGTTTATCGACCGGTGGGGCTGGAAACCGTTTCAACCGACACCTGTTGAATGTCGGCCTTGCGCACTTCATCCAATGCTAACACAGCAGCTCCAAAACGAGCCTTGGTGTCACCACGAACTAGAACACGAGGGTTAGATTCGCTGCGTTTGTAGTCAGCGAGACGTGGAGCGATTTCGGCGGTATTGATGAGTTCCGCTGGGTTTTGACCCTGCTTCCAGTAGTAAGTCCCCTCATCGGATACCTGAAGGTAAACGGTGGTGTCGTTTGGATTAACTGGCCCAGGCGGCGACGCCACAGGTAAAGTAACCGGCAGCGACGAAATGCGCTGGAGGGAAAGGGTGAACAAGACGAAGGTTGCGAGGAGGAAAAAGATAACGTCGATGAGAGGGATAATCTCAATGCGCGCTTTCTTCTTGCCTTCTTCAGCCTTGGGACTGGAGCCAGCCATGGTTGGAAATGAGTTGGATCAACCGAGCGGCTACTTACCGACTTGGCGGACCTTGGTTTCGATGAACACTTTTTGGAAGCCGGTTTTGCGGGCTTCGTCGAAGACGTACAAGGCTGCGTTGAAGAGTGCACCCTCGTCGCCGTTGATAAGAATTCGACCATCCGGCTCTTGCACCTTGTAGGTTTTCAGCCGGTCGATGAATTCGGCCAAGCTGATGAAGTCCTTGTTCCACGCGATGGTCCCGGCCTCAGTCACGGAGATCGTGACCGAAGATGGCTCGCGATTTTCACCGGTTTCCGATGCCGGAAGATTGATCCCGCTCACGCCGCCCGATTTGTTAAGGGAGAGAGTGAACAGCACGAACGTCGCCAACAGAAAGAAGATAACGTCGATCAGAGGTATGATCTCAATACGCGCCTTCTTTTTGCCGCCGCTGTTGCCGCCGGATGATCCTGCCATGAGGTTGGGGGCTATCGGGTTACGACTCGGAGCGGAAGTCCCGTTTAGCGATGAACAGAACCATTCTCGGACTTTTTGATCAGGATCTCAAGGGCGTGAGAAACGTCGGAAACATCCTGCTTCGCCTGCTCGGAGCGAGCGTTTAGGTAATTGTAAGGAAGAAGGCCCATGATCGCAATAGCGAGACCGCAGGCGGTGGCAATGAGAGCTTCGGCTACACCACCCGTGATTTGCCCGGCGGCGGCACCGATGTCACCGGATCCGAGGGCGCCAAAGGTACGCATCATACCCGTAACGGTGCCGAGGAGACCCAGGAGAGGGGCGGCAGTGATACAAGTATCAAGGGTCGCCATACCCTGCTGGAACCGAGCGAGTTCTTGACCGGAGGCGCGGATGAACGCGTTCGACAACGAGTATTGGCGGTTGCTCAGGCTGTAGCTGAGGATCTTCGCGATAAAATCCTTGCTCTTCTTGCCCATCGACAGCGCGGCATCAATGTCACCCCTTTCGACCGCCTCAAGCATCTTCTCAACGACTTCTTGTTCGCGGCTCGAGTTCTCTTTGATGATGAAAATAATACGCTCGATAACCACAGTGATGGCTACGAACGACAGGAGCAGAATCGGCCACATGATTTCTTTGCCCTTGATGAAAAGGTCCATCGGGGTGTCGTCGCCGAGGAGGAACGCGAGGGGGAGACTTTGGATGATCATAGGAGGTTGAGTGTTGGAATGGAATTACTGAAAGGTGAACGAAAAATCGGAATAGCGGGCGGGCTAAAGCGGGAATCAAGCCAGTTTCGCCGGAATTTCCGTCCTTCGACTAGATCGCGGACACCGGAGGGGGACGGAGTCGCTCGTTTGATCAGAGTGTGCTTGGGGTTTCTGCATCGCGCTGAGGGAAATTCACAGGGGAATTTACGACAGAAGTCGAAATAGGGGTCATCGAAACTTTGGTGTCAACTTACTTTGTCTTGGGTAAGATGGAAATTTTCCTAGTGGAGATTTGTGCTAAAAAATCCCGCGTGAAAAGTATTCGAGGGTGCGGGAATTCCCAGGATATTTTCCGGAGAGCTAAGATTGAAACGGCGCGAGCCACCGGATTTGCACCGGTGCTCGCAGGGGATTTTTATCCGCTGCCAAACTGGCTGCCCGACTAGGAGTCGAACCTAGACAAAACGAGTCAGAGTCGTTTGTGCTACCATTACACCATCGGGCAAAAAAGTAATTCGCGATAAGTTCATCAGCGAAGAATGTGGAGCCGGCGATGGGATTCGAACCCGCAACCGCCTGTTTACAAAACAGGTGCTCTACCATTGAGCTACGCCGGCGAACTCACGCTGCGCCTGCCAAGTTTTGACTGGGAAAAAACGAAACTAAGATTCATCGCCCTGCGCCGGCCCGTGCGGAAACTCAACTTGGTGGCTCCCCGGGGACTCGAACCCCGAACCAATTGATTAAGAGTCAACTGCTCTACCATTGAGCTAGGAAGCCGCTAACCAAGAGGGCAAAAAACTCACAAACGAGTTCGGGTTGTCAACTGCGATTTCGACTCCGGCCGTTTTCGAGCACGTTACGGCGCTTGCAGGGACGCCTCGCCGCTCGTGCCGGCGAGTTGCAGGGCGTTGAACAGCAGCTTGAACGTGCCGTGGGTCTGTCCACGGAATGCAACCTCGCTCCCGAATAAATAAAGTTTCCCGCTTCCGACCGGCGCGCGCGCGACCGCAATTCCATCCTTGAGGTATTTCTGACCCCAGCCCCAGCCACTGCGCAGCGGCGCCGCGGATTCGTACCACGCGATGGCTTTCAGACCCTGGGTCGCCGCCCCCGCTTCGAATTGAAACACGGCGCTACGCTCAAAGAAGACATCGGCGGAGTCTGGCATCCCCCAAGCCATTCGATCTTGGTTGTCGATGCGCGTGGTGAGTACACTGCCGGGAATGTAGAACTTTTCGTCGCTCAGCGGGCGCGACTTGCCCTCCGCGGCCGGTTCGCTGAGTGAGTTGCGCACCGGCAGCCTGAGCTGGTACGCCAAATTCGATGAAGATCCGATGGCGGCGATTGTTCCGCCGGCCTGGAGGAATGCGCGCAACGGCGGAATCGATTTTTCGGTCGTGAGCCGCCCAATCCAGCCTTCGTATTCCTGCGGAAGGTTCCGGGGGCGGAGCGTCGCCGGGGTTTGTCCGCCTGGCGCGGGAATTGCCCCGCTCGGGAAAATGATCGCGTCATATTTTTCGCGCAGATTGCCCGCATCGACTTCGGCCGAATAGATCACGGTGAAGGGGAACTCAAACTGCTCGAGCAGCCAGCGCATCCAGCCCGACGGCATGGAACCGCCAAAGCGGTCCCAGAGGGCGATGCGGACCGGACGGAGCGTCTCGGCCTCTGATACGTTGGGGACGGAGTCGGCGGGTCTTACGTCGAGGCCGAGTTCATTGGCTGCCCGTTCGACGATTGGGCGGGATACCGGAACTCCCGGAACATACACCGCGCCTGCGCCAAAGCTTGGCTCGGTCGGAGAATCCTTAAGACGCGCGGGCGAAACTCCTGCTTTCAGGAGCCGGTTGACCAGGATGGCGGTGTCGTTGTGGCGGGGGCTAACCCAGTATCCGGCATTCGCGTTATTGCTTGGGATCCCTCGGTTGGGCGGGCGCTGCAGCTGACCGTAGGGCAGGCGTTCAAACGGGCCTTCGAACGCGTCGAGGATGCGGTCGAACTGCACACCCATCTGGAAGGCGAGGGTGTAGCCCGTGGTGTCGTATGGCTTGTTTGGCGGACCGCCCGGATATTTGAAATCGTTCGGGTGATCCTGCGGCTCGAACATGTCGAGGATATGGGGGCGAAAGGCTTGGGCGCACCTGATTACGTAGGAGCCGGCTGGGTAACGCCGCTCCCCGATCTGGAAATCGGCGGTGGCCCGGTGCACCGCGATGCCGTTTTTAACGAGCGCGTTGACGAACTTCACGGCGGTCGGGAAGTCGGGTTGATCGGCCGACAGAACAAAGCCGCGGGGATCGCGCCACTCGGCCTTGTGGAGCTGGTCATAGAACTTCTGGGTAATGCGCTGATTGGCCGTGCCTGCCGGCTCATCGTAGTCGTTGCCTTGGTCCGACGCATTGGCCCCGGGCTCGCCGGAAGCCAGGCGTTGGATTTCGTCGAGCCGACTGGGTCGGACCGTCCAGGCATCGCGGTTGCCCCGCGCGATGGAGTTTCGCCCCATCTGGTAGATATTAAAGAGTAGCACTTCCCGGTGGCGGGAGGCGTAGTCGAGGACCGCGCGGTTCGCGGAGAGTGAATAGTCGATCGATTGGCGGAAATGCCATTCCTGCGGGGCAACCGGGGCCGTGATGTCGTTGGTCGGAAGTTGACGGCGGGCGATGAACGGAACCCGCAACGGCGTCGGACTGCCGATAATTTCGGTCAGCAGCCCGATCATATTGTGGAAATAGGAGGTCGTGCGCAGGCTGCCATTGAACCACGTCGAGTAATTCGCCCCGCTGCGCGAAGTCGCGCCGGGCTTTCCCTCCTCTAGAAATCGACTTTGAATCGCGGTGCCCAGCGTCTGTACCCCAACAACGACCAGCGGGTCGTAGTTGTAATTGAAAGGATCGCGGAACGGCGGGACGAACATCACCGTGCCGGCTGGTCCTGGTTGGTGGTGGTTGTAAACGACTTGGGGGAACCACTCGAGGTAGAGCTGACGGTTGATGTTGGTGCTCTCGGCCTGGGATGAGAGGTAGAAGTCGCGGTTGTTGTCGTGACCGATGTATTTTTGGTAGAGCCGAGGGGTGGTCGTCAGGGTGCGTTTTTCGGCGGCGGGCTCGCGCATGTACCAGTTGCTGACGAGCTCCTGCCCGTCTGGATTGGCATGGGCGCAGAGCACGATCACGTCATCAAGGATGCGCCGCACTTCCGGATCGTTTGCACTGGCCAGTTGCCAAGCGGTCTCGATCAACTGGTGGGCGCCGACCGTTTCGTTGGCGTGGAGACCGCCGTCAATCCAGACCACTGCCTTGCCCTCGGCGGCGAGTTGACGCGCTTGCGCGTCAGTGAGGTTTTCTGCGCGAGCCAAGGTTCGGGCGATTTCCTGGTATCGGGCGAGTTTGCCGAGGTTTTTCGGCGAACTGATGACGAGCATCCACTGGGTGCGCCCCTCTTCGGTGCGGCCCATGTCGACCAGCCGCACCCGATTTGATTCGGCGGCCAGTTTTTTGAAATACGCCTCGGTCTGCGTGTAGGTGGCGAGGTGGTAGTCGTCGCCGATGGCGAACCCGAAATGATCCCGTGGCGAAGTCGGCTTGGCCGTCGCCGCGAACGTGGGGAGGGCCAGACCAAGAGCTAAGCGGCAGAGGAGGCGAAAGCGCATGTGGAGGGAGCGAATTAAATGATGCTTCTGGGTCCGCGCCTTCGCCGCACGGACCGGATGCGACGGAGGGGCGTCAGCGCTGGGCCGGGCGCGGATTACGCCATGACGGAAGGGGGAGTTCGGTCATGAGGCGCACCCCGGGGGCGGCGGCGAGCAGGCGCGGCACAATATTGATCAGCGCGGCGACGGTGGCGTCGTCACCGGCGACTCCGCCGTTGAGGACCAGATTCAGGTCGGGGCGGCCCTTTACGACGATGGCGTCGTGGGGCAGCGGCGCTTCGAGGTACATCTGCAGGTCGAGCTTGATCTTGGTTTCCCCGCCGCAGAGTCCGTAACACTTTTGATGGATGCCGAGGCTCTGGCCTGGGGCGACGTCGAAAAACTTGGTGACCACGCGGCTCGTCGCGACCACCGGTTCGCAGGTCTCGCGAATCTCGTCGAGCTTCCAGCCCATGGCGTCGGCCAGCAGTGCGACGGATTGCTGGAAGCCGGCGTGGCCCGCCTTGCCCGCGGCAAACTTCGCGCGGAAGGCGTCGGGGTTCTGGCCGCTGCCGATCTTGGCCTGCAACGGTTGGCGGCGGGTGGACGCGTTCACGACGCGCTCGACGTAAATTGACGTCACGTCGCGGCTCACTCCGGTCAGGCAGATCGGCAGGACGTCCATGACGAAGCCGGGGTTAACGCCCGTCCCCGCAATACGCGCGCCGCTGCGCCGGCACAATTGGTCGTACTCCGCCGCCATGTCCGGAGTCTTGAGGGCGGGAAAGATCAATTCTTCACAGGTCGACGCCACGCTGATGCCAAGGTCGAGGGCGGGCTTGAGTTGGGTGAACGAACTCGCAGCGCTGGAGCCGGCGGTGTGCAGCACGACATCGGGGCGCCCGACGGCGGTGAAGAGCGCTTCGAGCGAAGGATAAACTTTGGCGACGGAGAGTGCCGCCACGCCGGTGATTTCCGCGAGCGTCCGGCCGATCTTGGCAGGGTCGATGTCGACACCGCCGGTGATTTCGAGCCACGACTGATCCGCCGCGAGCTTGAGCGCTTCGATTCCGATGGGGCCGAGGCCGAATTGGATGACCTTGATTTTCTTCATACGGTCCCAGTTCGTTGCCGCTTTGCCCGGAGGATGCCAACGCTCTTTTGCAGGCGCCGGCCGAGGTAGGGTGGGTTTGAATGCCGCGGTTCCACCGTTACGATTGCACCTAATAGGGCAAGGCCGGCCACGGCGCGGGATGGACTTTGGCCTCGGTGCCGGTCGCAATCCGAGGGCGGTGATCGACGTGCGCCCACGGTGGACGCCGTGTCCCGACCGCTGTTCCCAGCCCGCCTCACCCATGCTGTTGTCGCTTTCCCCCTGGTGGCTCTTGGTTCTTGCCGTGCCGATCCTGTTGGTCGGCGAGGCGGTGGTTCGTCGCTGCGGGGTGCTGCTGCGATTCAACGTGCCTGTTCCCGTGGTGGGTGGGCTCCTCTGTGCGGCGGTGGTGCTCCTCTTGCATGTGACCGGCCTAGCGACGATCGTTTGGCAAACGAAGGTCACCGCCGGGTGGTGGACTTGGCTCGTAACGCCCGACACCGCATGGGCGTCTCGCCCGGCGAAAAACCTTAATCTGCCTCTGCTCGTGGGCTTTTTCACCTGCGTCGGCCTGCTTGCACCGGTGCAACTGCTGCGTACCGGCGGGCGGGCGTGGTTGATTCTATGGGGGGGCGCGACGCTGCTCGCCGTGGTGCAGAACGTCGTGGGGGTTGCCGTTGCGGGAGCGTTGCATGCGCCGCCCCTCCTGGGTGTCGTGTGCGGCGCGCTGACGTTGGTCGGCGGTCACGGGACGGCGCTCGGTTTTGTCCCGAGGTTGGAGGAGGCTGGGTTCCCCGCCGCGGGGGCCGCGGGGGCGGCGGCCGCGACGTTCGGCCTCATCGCGGGCGGCCTCTTGGCGGGGCCGGTTGGCGAGTGGCTGCTCCGGAGATGTAATTTTAAAGCAGATACGAAAGTCGCGGCGGAGACCGGTGCGGCAGGGCAAGTGGCGGCGCACTTTCTTGTGGATGTCCGCGCGCTGGCCGGTCACGGCCGGCGTGCCGCGGGGCATGTTTTGCTCGTGGCCGGGTGCGTGAAGAGCGGCGCCTGGGTGAGCTTCGGCCTGGAGCGGGCGGGGGTTCCTTTCCCGGCCTACTTGGGCGCTCTCTTGGTCGGGGTCGCGGTCCGGGCGGGGCATGACGCGGCGGGAGGAACCTGGCTTAATCCAACGGTGGTCGCCCGGATCGCGGCCGTCCTGTTGCCGCTTTTTCTCACGGTCACTTTGGCGGCCATCAACCTCGCGGAACTGGCGGGCGTGGCCGGGCCGATGGTGGTCATCCTGGTGGTCAACACGCTCGTATCGCTGGCCTTTGCTGCCGGTGTGATTTGGCCGCTCCTCGGTCGCGACCACGAGGCGGGCGTGATGGTCGCCGGCCTGATCGGTTTCGGGGTCGGCTCGACCGCGACGGCGGTGGCGGCGATGGATGCCATCGTGCGGCGGCGCGGTCCGGCGCCGCGGGCCTTCGCCATTGTTCCTCCGACCGGAGGCTTTCTTATCGATCTCACGAACGCCCCTGTGATCAGCGCCTCGATCAGTCTGCTTCGCTGAATCCGGATTCTATTTGCCAATCGAACCATGATCGCGCCGGTATCCTTCTCTTCCCTCTGCCGCCGGTTCGTTTGGTTTTGATTGCTGGCGTTTCCGCGCCGCGCGCAGGTGGCGCCGCCGCCCCGCGCACCGATCGTACCCGGTCTTGCTGGTCCTGTGGTCATGGAGGGCGTTGCCGTCACCGGTTCGACCGTTCGCCGTCGCGACGAGGGCAACACGCTCGTCCTGCTCGACGGCGCCGTCTCCCGCCGCATTCGGACGGAATGGCTTCGGCTGACCCGGGGCGAGTTGATCCGAAACAGGTCTTTTTTACGCCGGCGGAGGGTTTTCGGACGGAATTGTCCTTAGATCGATGCCGGTTTGTGCCGAGGAGAAAGCACGGACGCATCCGTCCCCAATCGCCTATGTCATTATCGCATGCCACCCTCATCTCGTTGGGCAACACACTGGCTCCCGCGATCGCTACCCTCGGTAGCCTGCGCCGTCAGCTGGCCGACCCCGAGACGGACCTGAACGAAATCATCAAACTTATCCGGCTCGATCCCGCGCTGACCTTTCACGTGGTCCGGCTCAGCAACAGCGTGCTCTTCGGAATCCGCGACGCGACCGACAATCTCGATATTGCGGTCGGACGAGTCGGGATCAGCGAGGTGCTGCGGCTGGTCGGGCTCGCGGCGACCAAGCAGATATGCCAACGCGATCTCCTGACCTATCGGCTCGCGGCGAGTCGGGTCTGGGAAAACGCCGTGGCCACTGCGGCCGCGGCGGAACTGCTGGCGGAGCGCGCCGAAATCGACGGTGGTCTGCTTTATTCGGCGGGTCTGCTGCGGATGATCGGTCGGCTGGTCCTCGATACCTCGATGTCCGGGGCGCTTTACCCCGGCGAGGTGGAGTGGCCGTTGGTCGCGCAGTGGGAAAAAAAGGTCTTTGGCGTGTCGGCGGCGGAGGTCGGGGTCGCGTTGCTGGCTCATTGGCGTTTCCCGACGGAAGTCTCCGATGCGATCCGCGGTCATGAGTCCCCCTTGGCCGATCCCGAACACTCCAACGTCGGGGCCTGTATCCTGAACCTGGCCTGCGGTGTCGCCACGCGCTTCGGGCTGGGGCTGCCCGGTGAAAATGGCGACTGGGCGCCGACTGCAGCCAAGCTGACGCTGGCGGGAGTAACCGAAGCCGACCTCGATGAGTGTGCGGATCGTGCCCGCCGCCACTTTGCGGCGTTGTGCGCGAGCGTTGCCTGATCACGCGATTGGACCCGACGTCGGACGTGATCGTGGTTCAGGCCTTTTTCGCCCGGCGAGGCGCACTGCGTTTTCCGGGTTGTGCTTCCGGCTTTGGCGGATTTCCCCGGTCCCCGACGATTGTTTGGGATAGCCGCAGGGCGCCGCTGCAAAACGCGACGAGCGCAGGGCCGCAGCGAGGAGGTGTAATTTTCTGCGTTAAATCAATGCGTGCGTAGCAGGGCGTCGGCCACATCGGGGTTGTCAATCGTGCGAACGCCGCTTGCGATCAGC
>CAIJFT010000466.1 GCA_903820035.1 uncultured Opitutia bacterium | reverse complement strand
TTTCATGGTCGTTTTGCGGTGGAAGCAGACAGGATAAATAGGGTGCGCTTTGGCCGTCGCGGCTAGGCCGACGGCGTGAGTTCGAAGCCGCGGCGATACGGTTTGCGGATAAACCGGTTGAGCTCGGGGGCGTTGGTGGCGGTCATCGTGCGGGCGTCCCAAGTGACGCGTTTGCCGGCAAAGATCGGGAGCAGGCCGATGAGCAGGGCTTCGGTGAACGGCGCCGAGTACCAGAAGCCGGCTTTGGCATCCTCCGGTCGGCCGGCGCGGCAGGCGTCCACCCACTCGCGGCGGTGGCCGACGCTGCGCGGGATGGTCTTGGGCGGGCGCGTGTACGCCTGCATTTTGCTCTCCGGTACGAGTCGCGGGGTGCCGGACCAGCCCGGGGCAATGAGAACGCCTTCGGTGCCGACGAAATAGATCCCGTTGTCACCGAGCGGGCGGTCCGCTTCGAGCGTCGCGGGGCGCGGGGGCTGTTTTCCGCCGTCGTACCAGACGAGTTTGATGGGCCCGCGCCGGCCTTTGGCGGGGAAGTGATAGGTGATGATGCTCCAGGAGGGAAACGTGTCGGGGTTGGTCGGCGCGGTCTCGGCGTCCACCCAGTCGGGGGCGTCGAGGTCGAGCACGTAAAACGCCGGGTTGGCGTTGTGCACGGCCATGTCGCCCAACGCGCCGCAGCCGAAATCAATCCAACCGCGCCACTGCCGCGGACAGTAGTCCGGGTGGTACGGGCGTTCGGCCGCGGGTCCGAGCCAGAGGTTCCAGTCGAGGCCTTTCGGGACGGGCGGCGTCGCCGTCGGGCGCCCTTGGCCCTGGGTGCGCCAGAAGGTGCCGGGGCGATCCGACCAGACGTGCACTTCGCTGACGGCGCCGATGGCTCCGGCGTCGATCCATTCCTTGGTCAGGCGCAGGCCCTCGCCGGCGTGGCCGGTCTGGCCCATTTGCGTGACGACGCCGGTGGCCCGTGCGACCTGGCCCATGAGCCGGGCTTCCGCGATCGTGTGGGCAAGCGGCTTCTCGCAGTAAACGTGCAGTCCCTGCTGCATCGCGGCGAGGGCGATGGGCGCGTGCCAGTGGTCGGGCGTAGCGATCATTACCGCGTGCAGCCCCGGTTCCTTCTCCAGCATTACGCGATAGTCGGAGTAGAGTGGAGCGGCCGGATATTTTTTCGAATTCTTCAGCGCGTACGCCGGATCGACGTCGCACAACGCCGCAATCTCGACGTCGGCGAATGTCGCGAGTTCCGCCGTGACGCTGCCGCCCTGGCCGCCGATGCCGATGCAGCCGATCCGCATTTTTTCGCCGGGGGCGATCCGCCGGGGCGTGACCTTGGCCGCCGTCGTGGCGCAGCCGTTGAGCCAGAGGGCGGCGGTGGCGAGCGAGGCGGTTTCCAGAAAGTGACGGCGGGTGAACGGGGGCTTGGGATGCATGGGGATGGGCGAACGCCGAGACTGGGGACGTGGGGTAGCGGGAAAAGATGCGGTGGGGCGTTCGCGGGGCGAAAATGGCCGCGTCGGAAGGAAGCTGGCGCTAGCGGGGCAACGCGGCTTGGAGTGCGATCAGGTCGGGAAACACGGCGTCGGCGCCGGCGGCGTGCAGTTGAGTGGCGTCGTGTGTCCCGGTCGTGACGGTCCAACAGGGGAAACCGCCGTGGTGCGCGGCCTGCACGTCGAAGGGTGAGTCGCCGATCATCAGGGTCGACTCGGCCTGTGCGCCCAGTTGTTGCAGCACGTGGGCGGCGAACTCCGGTTGCGGTTTCAGCCAGGGCGTGTCCTTGGCGCCGAAGTTGCCGCGGAGGTAAGGGGCCAGGCCGAGGTGGGCGCAGACCAGTCGCGAGTGGTCGCCGCGCTTGTTGGTGAAGACGGCGAGTTGCACGCCGGCCGAGTGTTGCGCCTGCAGCAGCTCCAGCGCGCCGGGCATGAGCTTCACGTCTTCCAGTAGAATCGAGTTCGTATGCGCGACGTGCAGGCGCACGGCTTCGGCGATCTGGTCCTCGCGGACGAAGTGGCGCATCGCGTTTTCCAGGCCGCCGCCGACCGCCCGGCGCACCTGCTCCATCGTTGGTGCGGGTAACCCGAGTCGGGGTAAAATGTGCGCGTAACTGCGGTGGATCGTGGTGAACGCGTCGACCATCGTGCCATCAAGGTCGAGCAGGAGAGTGGCGAAGCGCGGCATGAAGGCGGCGAGAATTGGTTTGGCGGTGGGCCGTGTCACGGGTGAAGTGGGCCTAATGTCAGCACCCGGCGAAAGCGGTGAGGCGCGTGTGACCGCGACGGAAGTCGACGGTGGACTCGACGTCGCCCTCGCGGGCACCTGGCGGATCACGGCGGCCCGGCCGGCCTGGACCGCGCTGGTGGCCGGCCGAAAAGCCGCGCGGATCCGGCTGCGCATGGAGGCGGTCGGGAAGTGGGACACGTCGCTGGTGTTGTTTTTGTATGAAGCCCAGCAGTGGGCGGAGGCCGCGCACGTCGCCTGTGAGAGCGGCGCGCTGCCGGAGAAAGTCCGCGCCCTCCTGCAGCAGCTGGCGGGCACGCGCGAGGCCAGCGTGCCGCACGACCGTGCGGAGTCGTTGCTCAGCGGAGTCGGCCACGCCACGCTCGAAACCTTGGCGCGGGCGCGCACGGCGTCGGCCTTTCTGGGGGAAAGCGTCCTCGGGTTTTTGCGGCTGCTGCGGCACCCGTCGAAATTCCGCTGGGGCGACTGCCTCGAGGAGATGCAGCATTGCGGCGCGATGGCGCTGCCGATCGTGAGCCTCATCAGCTTTCTCGTCGGATTGATCATGGCGTATCAGGCTGCGGTGCAGCTCCGGCAATTCGGGGCGGACATCTACGTGGCCGATCTCGTCGGACTTTCCGTGGTGCGCGAGATGGGGCCGATGATGGCGGCGATCATCATCGCGGGGCGCACCGGCGCGGCGTTTGCGGCGACGCTCGCGAACATGAAGGCCAACGAGGAGATCGACGCGCTTGAGACGCTCGGGATCTCGCCGGTGGAGTTTCTCGTGCTGCCGCGGTTGCTCGCGCTGGCGGTGATGATGCCGCTGCTCGCACTGTACGCGAACGGGCTCGGCATACTCGGTGGCATGACGGTGGCGGCGGGGGTGCTGGAGATTCCGCCGGCGGCGTATTGGATCGAGACCCAGAGCATCATCGATCTCTCCGACGTGAGCACCGGCCTGATCAAGTCGCTCGCGTTCGGTGTGCTCATCGGGCTCGCGGGTTGCTGGCGCGGGATGCAGGCCGAGCGCAGCGCGGCGGGCGTGGGCCGGGCGGCAACCTCCGCGGTCGTCACGGCCGTGCTGCTGATCATCGTGGGCGATTCGATCTTCGCCGTCATTTTCAACTACCTTGGCTGGTGACGCGCCGATGAGCCCATCGCAACCATCCCTGAGTGGCGCCGGCGCACCCGCCATCCAAGTAGAAGACCTGCGGGCCGGCTACGACGACGTGGTCGTGCTGGAGCATATTTCTTTCTCGGTCCGGCCCGGAGAGGTCTTTTTCATCATCGGCGGCTCGGGTTGCGGCAAGAGCACGCTGCTCCGGCATCTCGTCGGCCTCAGCCATCCGACGGCGGGCACGGTGGAATTCTTCGGCGCGCCGTTTTCGAATGCCGACGTGGCGGGCCGGCGTGCGCGGCTGAAGACGTTCGGCATGCTCTTTCAGGGCGGGGCGCTCTGGAGTTCGCTGACGCTGCGCCAGAATGTGGCGCTGCCGTTGGAGGAGCACACGCCGCTGTCGCGCCGGGAAATCGACGAGATCGCCACGCTCAAACTCGCCCAGGTCGGGCTGGGCGGCTTTGAGGACTATTTTCCGGCGGAGATCAGCGGTGGCATGAAGAAGCGCGTGGGGCTGGCGCGGGCGCTCGCGCTCGATCCGGAGATCGTATTTTTCGACGAGCCGTCGGCGGGACTGGATCCGGTGACATCGCGCAACCTCGACGAGCTCGTGCTCCGGATCCGCGACATGTTCGGCACGACGATCGTGGTGGTGTCGCACGAGCTGGCCTCGATTTTCGACATCGCCGATCGCGTGATCATGCTGGACCGGACGGAGAAGGGGATCATCGCCGAGGGCCGGCCGCGCGAGCTTGCGGACCAGAGCAACGATCCGCGCGTCACCGAATTTCTCCGACGCGGCAAGGGGCGGTAACGCGATTTGTTTTGTCAATCCCCGCGCCGACCGGAAAGAGAACCACGCAGCATGAAGACCAAAGTCAGCCCCACGATCGTCGGCGCGTTTGTCATCGGCGCGATGGTGCTCGGTCTCGTGGCGCTGTTCTCTTTCGGCAGCTTCAACATCTTTGCGAAGCCGCAGCGGTTCGTCGTTTATTTCGACGAGTCGGTGCACGGCCTGGACAACGGATCCCAGGTCAAGATGCGCGGCGTACGCGTCGGTCACGTGGTCGAGTTGAACATCCGTTATGACGCGCCGCGCAACCACTCGGTCATCGCGGTGGTGTGTGAGTTCAACCGGGATGTGATCAGCGACAACCGCGGCGAGCCGATCAACGTCACGGACCGGGCGGCATTGGAGGATTTGGTGCAGCGCGGTCTGCGCGCCCGTTTGGAGGTGCAGGCGCTGGCCACCGGCATGCTCTACGTCGGCTTGGATTTTGTTAATCCGAAGGAGAATCCGCCGGACCTGCGGGTCTCCGATCCGCGCTACGTCGTCGTGCCCTTCATGCCGTCGGCGATCGTCGAGTTTCAAGCGAGCGTAACCGAGATCCTAAACAATCTGAAGAAGATCGATTTTGCGGGTATCTCGAAGGGCGTCACCGCGCTGATGGCGGATACGCGCAAACAGATCGAGGGCGTGGATCTGAAGGGCGTGACGGAGCAATGGAAGAAAACCGGGGCGCAGGTGGAAACGTTGGTGAAGTCACCCGAGATCAAGCAGACTTTTGACAACCTGAACCATGCGATCGCCGACCTGCGCGGGACGATTGCGAAGTTCGACGGCAAGATCGAGCCGACGGCGTTGGAGCTGAAGGATACGCTGGCGGAGGCGAAGAAGACGTTTCAGGCCTTCAACGAGACGGCGGCGACGGCGCGGGCGTTCATCGCCGCGCAGGGCGGCATCGGCGACGACGTGGCGGAAACGCTCGGGCATCTCAACGACGCGGCCGACGCGGTGAAGCGCCTCGCCGATTTTCTGGAGCGCAACCCCAACTCGCTCCTGACCGGGCGAAAGAAGCCGCAATGAACCTGCTCCCGATGCGGCGTTCACGAGCCATTTTCCGTGCGACGGGAGCGGTGGTCCCGCTGGGCCTACTGATGCTCGCCGGATGCTCGGTGTTGCCCGAGGCGTCTTTGGATCCGACGCGTTACTATGTGCTCTCCGGGCCGGCGGCGGTGGTCGCGCCGCAGGCGGAGGCGCCGGTGGTTTACCTGCGGGGGGTCGAGGTGGCGCGCTACCTGCATTCGCGGCCGGTGATTGTGCGGCGCGGGGATAATGAAATCGAGTTCCACGATTTTGCCCGGTGGGGCGAGCCGCTGGAGCAGGGGATCGCGCGGGTGATCCGCGACGAATTGGTGGCGCGCGGGGCGGCGCGGGCCGTGCAGATTTCCGGCGTGCGGCGCGAGGGGGCCGGCCGAGACTATACGCTCACCGTGCGGGTGACCGCCTGCGAGGGCGGCGCGGCGGGCGACGTGATTTTCCGGGCGGTCTGGGAATTGGTGGCGAATGGCGGCAAGCCGCGCGTGATCGGCGGCGGCGAGTATCGCGCCGCGGATCTGCGGTGGGACGGCAAGACCGAGGCGTCGCTTACCGCGCAGCTGAGTCTGGCCGTGAGCGGTCTGGCCGGCGAAGTCGCCGCGGCGTTGGCGAAGAAGTAGGGCCGGCTTCCCCACTGCAGTCCGAAATGGATATTGTCCCTGCGCCTCACGCGCAGGGCTACACGGGCTGATCTGTGGTAGGCCCGGCCGGTGGGCGGGCTTTACCGTGTAGCGTCGCCGCCGAGCCTTACTTCAGCGCCGCAGCGATGCGGGTGAGGGCGGTCTCGACGTTTTCGCGCGAGTTGAAGGCGCTGATCCGCACGTGGCCCTCGCCGCACTTGCCGAAGCCGGCGCCGGGGGTGCAGACGACCTGGGCCTTGTTGAGCAGCAGGTCGAAGAACTCCCACGAGTCGCGGCCGGTGTTGATCCAG
>CAIJFT010000465.1 GCA_903820035.1 uncultured Opitutia bacterium | reverse complement strand
GCGGCCCGCGAATTCAGCGCCCAGGCCCTCGCCCTTAACGAGCAGCGCCAGGCCGCGAACATCAAAAGCGTCGTCGCCGCCGACGAATACAATGGCGCCGCCGCGGGCCAGCTCGGCGATTTCCTGAAATTCATCCCCGGCGTTTCGGCGATCTACTCGGGCAACCTCGCCACCGACATCTCCGTGCGCGGCTTCCCGGGCTTCACGACGGGAGTCAGCATCAACGGCGGCACGGTCGCAGCGGCCTCGGTCGGCGAGAGCCGCAATGTCCAGATTTACGCGGTGCCGCTGAACAACGTGTCTCGCATCGAGGTTTCCAAGGTGCCCACGCCCGACATGCCCGCGGCCGGCCTCGGTGGCTCGGTCAACATCATCAACCGCGACGGGTTTCAGCACAAAGCCCCAAGGTTCAACTATAGCCTCAGCAGCTCTTTCAACGGCTCCCGCGCCTTCAACCTGGAGAAATTACCCGGCCCCACGGAGCGGATCCAGGCCCGCAACATCAACCCCGACCTCGACCTCAGCTACCTGCGTCCGATCAACGACTCTTTGGCGGTGACGATGGCCTTTTCGCGCATCTACCCGCGCACCCGCAGTGACGCCACCAGCGCCAATTACGATCTCAACACCCTCGTTCAGATCAGCAATGGATGGATCCCCGATTCGCAGTTCAGCCTCCAGACTTCGGGACAGCTCGGGGTCGACTGGAAGTTCGGGCGGAACAACACCCTCAACGCCAGTGTGCAGCAGACCCGCCGCGACGGCTACTGGGCGACGTCGACGTTCGGAGCCACTTTTGGCGCTGGTGCGACCGGCGGTCCATCGTTCACGCAGGGCGCGGCCACCGCGGTGGGCTCGGTCAGCCAGACCTTCGACTACCGCTACCGGATTCAAAACAGTGTCAGCAGCCTGGTGCGTTTTGCGCACAAAGGCGACGTGTGGCGGATCGATGCCAGCCTCGGTTTGTCCACGGGGAAAACCCACGAGGGCTCGGCCGACAAGGGCTTTTTTGAAAATTCCTCCGGGGCGATTTCCAACCTCGTGATCCGCGGCGATGGCATCGGTACCGCCTCCCGCAAGGAAAAGTTACTGCCCACCAAGTACACCGTCGCCGACCGGACCGGAGCCTCCCTGGACATCTTGGATGGCAATGGCTATTCCATCACCAACGCCACAGTCTTCGACCGCAATTGGGAGGACCAACGACTCTCCGGCCGGGCCGACCTCACGCGGGCGTTTGCCACCCTGCTTCCGCTTTCGCTCAAAGCGGGAGTCGCGGTCAACCGGCAAGACTGGTCGCGGAACCAATCAGACCAGACTTATGCGTTCCTGCCCGGTTCGGCCGTCACCGAGCGCCTGGCCAGCAAGTGGGGCCTGGTGGACGAGGCCTTCTCGGCCGCGTTGAAGCCGTATCCCGGCAACAAGATCGTGCACTGGATAAGCCCGCGGAAGACCTACGAACTCTACCAAAGTCGCCCCGAATTGTTCGTGATCGATCGCGCGACCGAATACACAACCCAGGCAAACAACGACAAGCGGATCGTCGAATCCATCACCGCAGGTTACCTGCGCGGTGACCTCCGGGCGTTCAGCAACCGGCTCTTGGTCGTCGCAGGCGTACGTTTCGAAGAAACGTCCGACGAAGGCTGGGGCCCGTTGCAAGATCCCACGGCGCAGTACCAAAAGGACGCCAAGGGAAACCTCGTGCGCAACGCAGCCGGGAGCCCCCTCTTGCTGACCACCGACGCGCTGGCGCGCGCGAAACTACGCTACGAGCGGCGCGGGGCTCACATCGCGAAATCATACGGCGACCTCTACCCGAGCGTAAATGCGAGCTACAGCCTGCTGCAGGATCTCGTCCTCCGCGCGGCGTATGCGCAAACCATCGGACGGCCGGAGCTGAACAATATCCTCCCGGGAATCACCATCACGGACGTCACAGCGACACCTGGAAACCGCCTTATTACCGTCGTAAACACCGGACTCAAACCGTGGACCTCGAACAACTACGATCTCTCGCTCGAGTCATACTCGATCAAGGGCGCGATCGCCTCGGTCGGAGTGTTCAAGAAGGACATCAAAAACTTCTTCGGCTCCACCCGTTATCGGGCGACGCCGGAATTGCTCACATCCCTCGATCTACCGGTGGAGGCGGAATACCTCGACTACGACGTCGTAACCACCACGAACGTCGGCGAAGCCAAGATCACGGGCTGCGAATTCGGCTACAAACAGGCTCTCACGTTTCTGCCCCAGTGGGCGAGCGGAATGCAGGTCTTCATCAATCACACCAAGATGACGCTGGGCGGAGAAAACGCCTCGGATTTCAGCGGCTTCAACCCCAAGAACACGAGTTGGGGCGTCCAGCTGACCCGTCCGCGCTACGTGGTGAAACTCAACTGCTCCATCATGGGGGAAACGCGGCGCACGCCGGTCGCCGCCAGCGTCGCCTCGGGTATTCCGGCGGGCACCTACCTGTGGCAGGGCGAGTACCGCCGCTACACGCTGAGCGGAGAATATCGCTTCTCCCGGCGATTCGGATTCTACGGGTCGGTCGGTGATTTCGACACGAAAGGTTTCAACCCGGTTCAGCGTCGGTATGCGACGGCCGATACCCCCGATTACGCCCGATACCAGCGCATCCAAGAGTGGGGCATAACGGTGACCGCAGGAATCAAGGGCGAATTCTAATCCAAGCCCAGAGCGCAAGGCAGTCGCGCCTGGCCGTGAGGACCGATTAGCGGGGGCGTTTCGGACGCACCCTGCCGGACAACGCCCTCCCGATTCCGGGCGTTGCCCCCCCGGATTCAGGTCCCCCGCTGCTCCGGGTGCCAGGATGCTGCATACGCCACGGAATCACGAAACCAAGGCATGGACATCGCGTCTTGCCCTTGGTTGAAAAGATCCATGCGTTCCGGCTTTCTTTCGTTGAGCTGCTTGCTGGCCCTCCCCCGCCTCTTGCTGGGCCAAGACCCCTCCCCCCCGTCGGTCACCAGCCAACCGGTCGGGCAGGCCGCCTACATTGGTGACTCGGTCACCCTCGCCGCGAAATTTACCGGCACCGCTCCGATCCAGTTTCAATGGAACAAGGATGGCGCGATCCTTTACGGCGCGACCAACGCCAGCCTGTCACTTGCCGCCGCGGCCCTGACCGACACCGGGCTTTACGACTTGGTGGCCACGAACAGCTACGGCACGGCCCGCACGAGCGGAGCGGTGGTTTACATCACCCGGCGAACGCAAACGATTACCTTCAACGCCCCTACCACGGCGCTGGTTTCAGGTTCGGGCGTCACCTTGAGCGCCTCATCCTCGCTCAGCCTGCCCGTAACCCTCACGTTGGTCTCCGGCCCCGCCGTGCTCAACGGCAGCGTCCTCACCGGCGCCGGAGGTGCGGTGGTCGTTCGCGCCACTCAGGCGGGAAATGAAAGTGTGACCGCGGCGGATTCCGTCGACCGTACGTTCGTCTTTGCCTCGGGCGGCCTCTCGCCGTTCATCACGAGTCCGCCGGTTGACCTCACGGCCACGGGCGGCACCAGCGTGACGCTGCGCACGGCCGCGGTTGGCACGCCCGCACCAACCTTTCAGTGGTTCAAAGACGATCAGGCCCTCGCCGGCGCCACCGGTCCGGCCCTGACCTTCTCCGCGGCGTCCTTGGGTGACACGGGACGTTACACCGTCACCGCCACCAACCCGCTCGGCACCGCATCCGCATCCGCCATCCTCACCGTTCGCGTCCCGCCGATCATCACCGGCACGCCTGTTGATCAACGGGTCTACGCCGGCGATGCCGTGCGCTTGGTCGTCACCGTCACCGCGTTCCCCGCGCCAACCTACCAGTGGCGCCGGAACGGCGTCGCGATCGCCGGCGCAACCAACGCGCTGCTCTCATTCGCCAGCATCCGTGCCATCGACGCCGGGCGCTACGACACCGTAGTGACCAACGCGCTGGGAACTGTCACCACCGCGGCCGCTAACCTGACGGTGATTACGCGGGATTTCAGCGGGGTTTACTTTGGCCAGTTCGCCGGGACACCCGGGAATTTCGCCTTCTACGTCCGCGGCGATCGGACCGCAGCGTTCCTCGGGCTCTTCCCTGACCTTCAGTCGGGACTCGCCGCCTCAAACCTTCAGGTGGATCTGTCTGGGAATTTCTCTCTGAGCTTGTCCACCTTGTCCGGCAGCCTCGACGCCAATCCGCTGAGCGGGAGCGAGACCGCCGCCGCACCGCAAAACGTGACCCTAACCGGGCACGTGAACGACGCAGACGGATCGGTTACCGGCACAATCTCCAACCTCAACGCAACCTTTGCCGGCGCCCGAGCGCCTGCAACCGGAACCGCAGCCGCCAATGCCGGCTTTTACCGGCTCGGCCTGATCGGTTCGGCCGCCGGCGGATACGGCATCGTCGCGGCAGACGGAAAAGCCTTCATCCTAACCGCGGCCGGCACCGCGCCCGACGGTGCGATCGGGGCTCTGACAGCCAACGGCCGGCTTGTGCTGACCACCGCGGGACAAGCGGCCCTCGACCTCACCTTCAATAACGGCGCGGTGAACGGCAGCGTGCGGATCGGATCGAGTCCGAGCGGAGCAGGAGTACTCAGCGGTGCCACCGACGAGCGCGCCGCGGACCGGCGACTGGTCAATCTGTCCGTCCGTGCTTTGAACGCCCAAGGCAACAACGCCCTCATCACGGGTTTTGTAATCAACGGGGACGCCTCGAAGCAGGTTCTGATTCGCGCCGCCGGCCCCGCGCTGACCGCCGCGCCGTTCAACATCGCCAACGCGCTATCCGACCCCGCCATCCAACTTTACCGTGGCAGCGTGGCAGCGGCGCAGAATGACGATTGGGGCACACCGGCGGCCAATGTCGCGACGATCACCGCGGCGAGCGTGCGCGCCGGCGCCTTTGCCTTTCGCGCCGGCAGCGCCGACTCGGCCCTGCTCAGCACGCTGTCTCCCGGGGCCTACACGGTTGCGGTCAGCGGAGGACAGGGCACGGTACTCGCCGAGGTTTACGAGGTGCTCGCCACCAACGAAACCGCGGGGAACCGCCGCCTGGTCAACCTTTCGGCCCGCGGGGCAGTCGCCGTTGGCTCCCCTTTGATCGCCGGATTTGTCATTTCCGGATCCGCCCCGCAATTGGTCCTCATTCGCGGGATCGGCCCGGCACTCGCCGCCGCGCCGTTCGG
>CAIJFT010000464.1 GCA_903820035.1 uncultured Opitutia bacterium | reverse complement strand
GGGCAAGCCGAGGCCCACGCCGAGCGAGAGTGCGACAATCACACCTTCCCGCTGGCCGAGTCCCGCGGTGATAAGCAGACGCAGGCCCGCGACGGCGACCAGGCCGAACATCAATAGCGCCAAGCCGCCGAGCACGGCCGGTGGCAACACGGTGACCCACCGGCCCACTGCGGGAAAGAGTCCGAGGAGTGCGAGGATCACGACCATGGCGTACGCCACGCGGCGGCTGGCGACACCGGTGATTTGGATCACGCCGTTGTTTTGCGCGTAGGTGGCGCTCGGGAAGCCGCCGAAGAGTCCCGCGACGGTGCTCACGATGCCGTCGGCCATCACGCCGCCGGACAACCGGCGCCAATGCGCCGGGCCGTGGTTTGACAGGCCCGAGAGCTGGGCCGTGGCGCTGATGTCGCCGACCGCCTCGAGCATTGAGACGAGGTAAATGAACGCGAAGGGTGGGAGGAACTTCCAGTCGAAGGCGAAGCCGTGGGGAAACAGATGGGGACGCGTGAACCATTCGCCCGTTCCCGCTTCCGGAGCGTGCAGGCCGCCGAAGAGTCCGCAGACCAGACAGCCGGCGACCACGCCGCCGGCGGCGCCTGCAATTCGGGCCCAGGTGCGCCCGGTCGCTTGGGCGGCGAGAATGACAAGAATAACGACGAGACCGATCACGAGTCCGGCCCACGCCGGGGCGCCAGGCGCAACCGAGGCGGAGAGTCCGAAGAAGGCGGTGGGGATGAGGGAGGTGCCGATGAGAATGACGACGACGCCGGAGACCAAGGGGGTGAACACGGAGCGCAGGCGCGTGACGATGGGTGCGGCCAAAATGACCAGGGGCGCGGTGCACAGCGTGAGGCCGAGCATCAGCGGCAGGCCCCCGGCGCGACCCGCGGCGGTGAGCGGATGCAGGAAGGCGAAGCTTGTGCCGGTGACGCTCAGCAGACCGGAACCGACGGGGCCGCGTTGGCGGCACTGGAGCCAGGTGCCGAGGGCGGAGGCGAGCAGCGCGATACTCACCAGATAAGCGGTGTCGGTGGACGAAAACTTCAGCGTGCCCGCGAGAATCAACGGCGGCGTGATCGTGCCGACGACCATCGCGGAGACGTGCTGGACGGCGACGAGGATCGCGGTGCCGAGGGGGATCGGGTCGTCGAGTCCGTAGACAATCGGCTGAGCATGCTCAGGCGCGGCGGAGCGGGCGGGGGTTTCCATCAGATGTGATTAACGATACCAGTTGGGCGAACGAGGACCTTCCGGCCCGGCGTACGCGCGACCAAGGCAAAAGACATTGGAACAGGAAGCACGGGAAGGGCGGGAAGGTCCGAAGTCCAATCCTTCCCGTTCTCCCCGGTCTTCCTGTTCACTGGCCGGTTATGAAAAAAGCCCGATGCGAACATCGGGCTTTGCCTGGATTGAACGGGAGAAGATCTCCTAACTCAGAACCGGTACTTCAGGTTCAGCTGTGCCTGGGTGCCGGCGAGCGGCAGGATCGAGGCGTTGCCGTACACGGCATTCGGCGGAGCCCAGTTCTTTTCGTCGGTCAGGTTGCTTACGCTGAGGCGCAGGCCCCAGGTCTTGGTGTTGTAAGCGACACCGGCGTCGAGTTGGTACTGGGTCGGGATCACGAGCGTGCCGGCCGAGTTGTTGTTGATCGGGCTCGTGACCAGAATGTTGGCGTTGAAGCTCAAACCGTTATCCAGGCTGTACGAGACCAAGCCGTTGAAGAGGTTGCGGGGCAGGCCGGACACGCGGCCTTCCTTGCTCGTCGAAGCGTAGAACTGGCCGACGCCACCGTCGGACTGGAAGCCAGGCGAGGACTTCGCGTCGATGGCCGAGTACGAGAGCGTGCCGTACAGATGCTTGCTCGGCTGGTAGTTGAGCTCGGCCTCAAAGCCCTTAGAGTGGAAGCTCTGGATGATCGTGCTGCTCGTGCTCTTGAACGTGCGCTTCTGGTCGAAGACCGCGAAGCTGAGGAAGACCTTGTTCTGCATCAGCGCGTACTTCGTGCCGGCTTCGATCAGCTCGCTCGGCTGGAGGAAGTTTTCTTTGAACAGTTTCGTGCCGGCCGCGTTCCAGCCGGTGATACCGCCGCCGTTGCCGACCGCGCCCGAGGTGTTTTTGCTCTTGTTGTACGTGACGTACACGCTCGAGGTCGGCGTCAGCTTGTAGATCAGACTGGAGTTGTAGTTCGGAATCCAGACCGCGATCGAGGCGGTGGGATGGGTCGGAAGCAGGGGCTCGCGGACGTAGGCGTCGAAGTGATCGAGGCGACCGCCGAGAACGAAGCTGGCGGCTTCAGAGATCTTCCAGGTGCCCTGGGCGAACGGACCGACGGTCGTGCCGTGGCTGTCGTTGGTATCGCCGTTCTGGACGCCGTCGGTGGCGTAACGGTTGGGCCAGCCGGGGATCGGGAGGCTGGTGAACGGATTCGGGAAGTTCACCGAGTTGTAGACGTTCACGTAGCTCGTGTCCTTCGTGATGTCCCACACGTTGGCGGGTTCGAAGAAGTAGTCGTCGTACGCCTTGGTGCGCTGATAACGCAGGTCCAAGCCGGTGTTCAGCGTCCACTTCGGCTGCGTGAAGATGATCTCGGTGCGGTTCTCGGCGAACCACGACGGGTCGATGATCTCCGAGTAGTAGTAGGAGCTGAGGGTATTGCGGGCGGTATAGCTGATGAAGGAGTTGTTCACGACCTTCAGGGCGGGCCCGACCGTCAGCGTCTGGATGGCCTGAGCGTTCAGCTCGCGTCCGGTCGAGTGGTCACCCGGCTTCAGAAGGCGGGAGTGGCGGTTGATTTCCACGGTCGGCCCGAAGATGACGCGGTTGCCCGAGGGGAAGCCGGAGGTGACCCACTTGGAGTTCTGCGGGTCGGAAATCGGGGCGGCGGTACCGCCGACGGTATTGATGTTGCCGAACGAGATCGGCACGCCCTTTGCATCGACGTAGCCGAACGGGTACAGCGCGAAGTTCGGCGCCGGATTGCTGTTCACGCCCGTCAAGTAGCGGCCGTTGTCGATCAGGTCCTGCGTGACGCGGTTGATGCCCCAGTTCTCCGTGTAGCGGTAGAAAGCGGCGGTGGCGTTCAGGAATATCTCGTAGCCCTTTGAAGGACGGAACGTGAGCGCGCCGTAGATCGAGTGATTCTTATTATAGAAGTCGCGGGAGTAGCCCTTGCTGTCCTGGCCCGAGTAACTGAAGCGGTAGGCGACATCCTTGGCGATGGGACCGCCGACATCGAGCGTCCACTCCTTCTGGGAATAGGTGCCGACGGTGATGCTCACGGAACCCTTGGTGGCGTCGAAGTACGGACGCTTGGTCACGAGATCGACGAAGCCGCCGACGTACATTGAGGTGCCCTGAACCGCGGTGGCCGGGCCCTTGACGATGTTGACGGACTCGACCGCGTTGAAATCAAGCGGAAGGCCGTTGCCGTTCGAGGTGATGCGGCCGCGGACGCCGTTGATAAACAAGTCCGCCGTCTGACCGCGGATGCTGGGATTCGCGGGCGCGCCGAAGTTGGTCGTGGTGTAGGAACTCGAGGTGAGCTTGGAGAAGTCGAGCACGCTCGCGATGCTGATGTCGCTCAGCTGCTGCCGCGAGATGATGGTGACGTTGCGCGGCACATCCACGATGTTGTCGTCCGTGCCGAACACGGAGCTGAACGGTCGGGAGGTGGGCAGGATCTGCTTTTCAATCGGCACATCCTGGACCTTGAACTGTTCCATCGTCAGCACGTCGCCGCCGGTTTTGGCCGGAGGACTGGACTGGGCGTTGGCAACATGGGCGGCGGCTAGCGCGGCTAGCGCGGACGCGAGTGCGCGTGGGAAGGGTCGTTGGTTGGTTCGTAGGCTCACGCCCCCGACTAGCAATTCCCGCGCCCTCGTAAAATATCACTGCGGCGAATCGGATGAAAAATAGGGCTGCTTATCATGCGGCAGGCGAATGAAAGTCAGGTTACTACCAGACGTGGTCCTCGTAGCTGCCCCAATTCCGCACCAGTTCATGCACCACGGTGCTGCCAGTCTGATAGGCCGCCTCGAGCGCGGGGCCCATGCCGGCGTATTCCGCGACCATGCTTTCGGCGGCGCCTTGGCCCGCCG
>CAIJFT010000463.1 GCA_903820035.1 uncultured Opitutia bacterium | reverse complement strand
GGCGACGGGTTGCAGCGTCGTGACGGTGTGGCCGCGACCGCTCAGGCCCGAGGTCAGCAGCGCGGCGACACGCTGCATGCTCTCTTGCCGGTCGCCGGCGAAATTACCGACGACCAGGACCTTGAGCGGGGCACTCATCGCAGGTTCGCCGGCGGCCGGCGATCGGAAGCGGCGGGGATGCGTGGGTCGGTGCCCGCGACGGTAGGCGGGGCCGCGGTGGGCGCGGTGGGCGTGGCGGGGCCGTCCGCGGGCGCGTCGGTTTTCAGGGCTGCAAGCAGGAGTCCGGGGCCGATGACGGCGAAGCCGAGTACGGTGGGCGGGCCGAGCTGGCCCTGGGTCACCGCCAGCGCGCACGCCGCGAGGATCAAGAGGGGCAACGGATTTTGCTCGTGGCGGAGGGCGGTCAGAGCCTTCGCCGCGCAATAGAAGACCAGGGTGAAGCGCAATCCAATGTAGGCCAGACCCAGCAGGGGGCCGAGTTCGAGGATGTTTTTGCCCCATTCCTCCTCCGCGAGAACGATGTCGGGCGCGCCGTAAAGTAGTCGCGCGGCGACGTTCGAGCCCATGCCGATGCCGTGGCCGAGAGAGGGAGCTTCGGCTACGTAGCCGGCGATGTTGGTGTATTGTTCAAGGCTGCGCAGAACGATATCGGTCCAGCCGCTGTTGTCTGACCCCGTGTCCAACCAGCGCATCAGGAACACATCCACGGCTTGGCTAAAAACGGGGAGGCGCGAGAGGGCAGCCGCCAGGACGCCAAGGACGAGCCCAATGCGGAGGAGCACGCCGATGCGCGACACGATCGAACCGGTAAGATGGGACAAGGTGAACAGGAAGCAGGCCCCGACCACCATCGTTCCCACGACGGTACTCCGGCTGATGGAGACGGGCAGAGCAATCGCGATGCAAACGGCGGCCAGGGTCAGCAGAGGCCACGGCAGCCGTCGGCGCACGGCGGTGAGCTGGCCAAATAAAAATGCGGCGGCCAACGGAAAGAAAAGCTGCGGGCCGGTGATGAACGCAAAAAAGCCGGGCGGACGGATGCGTCCGTCGGCCCCGAAGATCTGCAGGTTTTCCCCGCCGGCGAGACCGACCCCACGGTTGACGTAGGCGTCCGGGGCCGAGCTGAATTGCCTCACCATGAGGGGCGTCATCAGCACCGCCGCCCCGAGCACCGCGATCCCAAGGTAGTCGACGTCGCGCCGGTCCAAGGTTTCGGCCATCACCCAGATGAGCGGGAAATGCAGAAAGTTGGTCCGTAGGCCGTAGGCCACAATCGCCAGATTGTCCTGTCCGTTGGCGAGCGAGAGCCCGACCGCCAGGGTCGCCATCACCACAAACGTGGTCATGAAGTGGTTCCAACGTACAACCCCTTGGCGGATCGCCTCGACGTAGATCAGTAGGAGTACCGGATCGCGCACGATGAGCAGGGCATCCGAGAGCCCGGGCAGGATCCATTTGCGCAGAGCGCCTTCCCCGATGAGGAGGAAGACATAGAGCCAGATAAGCGGCTTGAGAGTCTGCTTCATGATGCAATCCGGCGGCTAGGCCAACGTCGGCCCGGGTGGGGATAGGGACATTTTCAGCCGGGGGCGAGCGTGCTTCGGACCAGATTGGACAGTTGTTCGCCGTAGGATTCCCACGACAGGGTCGCCACGCGGACCCGCGCCTGCCGTCCCATTTCCCGCCGGCGTTCGGGCTCCCGCCGCAGGGCTTCGAGCCGCTCCACGATGGCGGAGGTCGAGCGGATCGGGATGATGTACCCCTCAACGCCCTCGGTGATCAGGTCGGGGCCGGCGGTGTGGGCGGTGGTGATGACGGGCAGGCCCATCGCCATCGCCTCCAAAAGGACGAGGCCAAACCCTTCGAACAACGAGGGGAACACCAGGACGTCGTGCGCCATCATTTCGGCGAGGATCGTTGCGTGCGGACAGCTCGGGATCCAGCGCACGTCGGCGAGTGCACGGTCAAGGGCGGCGCAGGTGGTCGGAGGCTTGGCGCCGATCACCGTGAGCGTGATGGCGCCGCGCAGCGCCCGCTCCGCCGCGAAGAGATAGCTCAGGCCTTTGCGTTGGCTCAGGCCGCCGACAAAAAGGACCCGCAGCGGGGCTTGGTCCGGACCTTGCTCGGCGCCGCGGGCGACGACGGGTGGCGGTGGGGCGCCGTAGGGAATGACCACGACTGGAGCCTTCAATTGACCGGATTGCTCGAGGGTGCGCCGGGTGAAGGAACTCGCGGCCACCACCACATCAGCCAGCGCCAACTCGGCGTCCTTGCGGTCGTTTTTAGCGCTGCTGTCCTGGTTCCCGGTCAAGGTGGCGGCCCACTCGGGTTCCCGCTCCGCCTCCTCGCCCAACAGTGCCCGGGCGGCGCGCCAGTGGCCGATCGGCTGCTCGTAGATCCGCCGGAGGCCGCGCGTGGCGGCGGCGGTGAACGCCGCGGCGGCTCCGTCCTCATAGGCGTACACGCCCTGAAACTTTCCCGCGCGCAGTCGGCGCGCGACGGCTCGATCCAGCGAGTGATACACCGCGTCAACGCTCAACGGGCCGGTTTCGTGGCGCACGAGCGGCCCCGCCGGAAGTCGCGCGGCCAGCAGCCGGGCCGCCTCCCGCCACGGGTGGGTTCGGATCAACGACGCCAACTCCGCGGGATTGGTGCGGCGTTGCAACTGCCCCACCACGCTCGCGGGCAGCAGGCGACCGAGGCCGCCCGCACCGCGGTAATCGAGGCAGGTCCAAAATTCACCGAGCAGTCCGGCGCGGTGCAGGCCGAGGGCGGCGTGGCGGACGTTCGCGTTGCCCGTCGGATGGGTAAACAGGATCATGGCCGGCCTCCTGTGAAGTCGGCGAGCCAGCGGCGTGCGACCACCGCTGGTGCATAGGCCCGGTCGTAGACGGCGCGTTGGCGGGCACGTGACGTCTGTCCGGCCCGGATCGCCTCCGCCAGCGTCTGGACGCAGCGTACGGTGGTGGCGTAATCCGCGTCCGCCGGAATGATCACGGTGTCGGCGGGGGAGCCGGCCAGTTCCCGCGTGCCGCCGCGATCGGTGGCGACCAGCGGCAGTCCGGCGGAAAGTCCTTCGATGAGGCTGAGCGGCATGCCTTCGTTGTGGGTGGAGAACAGCGTC
>CAIJFT010000462.1 GCA_903820035.1 uncultured Opitutia bacterium | reverse complement strand
TGCCAACGATCATTCGCCGGATGGACGGCCCAGATGAGCGGGTCGCTCGCGACGGCGTAGAGCGCTGCCCAGTCGTTCACGTGAAGCGGGCGCAACTTAACGAGGGGGTGCAGGAGGGTAGGCTGTAGTGTTTGCACGAGGCCTATGTGCCGGGATAAATTTTTTGGGCCACTCATAAATTAAGATATGAGTGACGGGTGGAGAGCCGCCAACGCTCATTCGCACTGCGGGAGCTACTTAGCATGCCCAGCGCGCAAACCGAAATGAGATCGCTGGTAGGGCGGGCGGAGCACACTTTTAACAAGTGCCTGATCTTTTCCACAGATTCGTTAATCAGCTGCGTCGTCGAGTGAGGGCCGCTTCCCTGGCAATCTTAATTGCTGTGGATGCGGTGGCCTTGTGTTCAAGCAGTTCTTCTAGATCACCCGAATGAGCAAGTTTCTGTAAGTAATCTGAAACGATTTCATTGGTTATAGAAAATTCTTCAGGGATCTGTAGCCATTCACGTCGATGCCATGAATAATAGATTTTAGCAGCTGAGTATGCGTAAGGAGGCTCAAGTGATATCAGGATTTTTTTTACTAATTCTATGCTAGGGCAAATAGCCATCAGATTACCAACAAAACGAAGTTCATCACTCTGCTGCTCGGTTAGTACGCGCGAAGTACTTGGGTTAAAGCTTAGCAACTTTGCGGCAAAGAGCGCCTTTGCTCCCGACCATTTTAATCCAATTTCTTCACATATATCAGGTGCTTTCTCCGGTAGTAGTAGGAGCTGAGGACTGGGTTGCTTTTTAGGCATAAAGAATTTGCAGATGGGTCAGGGAGGAGCGGATTACTCCTCCTCAAAATAATTTTGATCGATCTCAAAAACCTCGTAGGCCTCCTTCACTCGAGTGCCAATTCGATGCCGTAGCATGAGATCGATGAGCATTTCGCCATCCACTAAGACAACTTTGGTGGCAGAGCCTCGTGTCACGAATTCCTCAGCGGTGCCTTTAAAATAGCTGGTCGTGATAAAAATACCTTTGGTTACACCCTGTCCAGCGAGGGAACCAATAAAAGCTTGGATGCTCATCCGATCGATCGGTCTATCCAGCGCATATCGCTTCGCTTGAACACAAATTTGGTCGAGGCCTAAGGCATCTTGATTGATTCGACCATCGATACCTTCATCGCCGGATTTGCCTACGTGTTTGAGAGAGTTCTCGTTGCCGGATCCATAGCCCATCGCTTTCAAGACCTGCAGCACTAATTTTTCAAAGAATTCAGGGGATTGGTCGAGAACAGCAGCTAGCAAGCGAGAGCGAAGATCGCTCTCCAGCGTTTTAATGCCCTCTGAGATGGCTTCCTCAGGCGTGGATGTAGATAAGGCATCGGGAGCATCATCTGAAGCAACGGATCCTCTCCTTTCCCGACGTTTCTGTCGGCCAAGTTCCCAAGCTTCTTCCCATCCAGGAATGAGCTTCAGGTCAGCATGCGTGATGACTTGAGGGTGACTGATCAGATATTTCTTGCCGGATGCTGTCGCCTCATAGGTGCCTTTCTCCACCTTAGAAATCAGCGCCGCTTTTGTTAAGAAGGTCATAGCCCAGCCACATCGATTTCCTATAAACGTTGATGACCCACTGGGTACTCGATGTGCAGATTCGGCCTGAGATAATTTGAATGCGGTCACCATCTCCTCGGTAGCGGTGCGTCGCGTAATTTTTTTCGCGGCGGCAATGGCGAGCAACGGACGCAATAATTGATCGAAGGTGGGAATCATGGTGAAAATTGAGGATTTAAGAACCGGCTTCCTTCGCCACCACCGTATCATACAGCCCGTAATGCGTCAGCCCCTCGTGGCTCGCGATGCCCGTATAGCTTAACGACGCATCTTCGTAACGCCGGAAGGCGAATACCGCCTGGTTCATCTGCTCGGTGTTAAACACCCGCAGCCGCACCAGCAGGTGAAAATCTTTCACCGTCAGCCCCGTCACCGTCTCAAACAGCTCCGGTTCGATCTTGGTGATCACGTCTTGCAGCGTGTTCTCCCGGAAATCGGTCAGATACATGAAGGCCGGGATGCGGGTCGCGAATTTGATGAGCTTTTCCTGCACCAGCTTTCGCTTGGATTTGAACTCTTTCTCCTCTGCGCTGAGCTCCTTTTTTTCCTTCGGCGACAAGTCCTTGTCCTTCGCCTTGTTCTTCAGGTCTTTGACCGCCTCGCTCTTGTTGATGATGGTTTCGATGATGTTGTCGCCGAGCGCGCGCCACCCTTCGATGCGCTCCACCGCCGCCATCGCCTCCGGGTTATCTAGAATCCGGCGCAGCGTGTCGTTGTCCACGTTCACCAGCAGTGCGCTCTCCCACTTGCGGGCGAGCAGCGTGGCCGAGGTGCCGGCGATCGCGATGTCGAGGATGGCACCCGCATCGATCTGCATCATGTTCGCGCCATTGTAGGCCAGCACCGGCAAAAACGACACGAGGTCCTTCACCGCGTTCTCCGGATTCGGTTCGTTGGGCGAGAGGCCGATCGCGTATTCCGACAACTGGCGCAGCGCGCGCGTGGGCGCGAAATCGAACACGAAACACACCGGCTTCAAAATCTCCTCTTCGTTCGGGTTGTCGCCGTTCGGGTTCTTGATCGACCATGGCGATTGCACGCGAAACGCCGCCTGAAAATACGTCTCCGGCGATTTTAGGTTTCGTAGCATCAAGATCGACGCCCATTGCGCCACCGTCACGCCGGTGGTGAGTTTGCCGCACGAGAGCGTGATCGTCTTGGTAGCGAAGCCGCCGCCGATCGCCCGGCGCACCGGGGGCAATGCCTCCAGCCCGATGCCCGCGTCGGCCCCGGCCGCGACGATCACCTTGTAGTCGCGCCAGAACACGTTGTGCTGCTCGGCCAGCAGATTCGCCATCGCGCGACACGCCGCGACATCGGGCAAAAACCAAAACGCGTGCTGGAGATACGGCAGCAGGCGCACGTCGGAATAGGGAAACGGCGGACGGGTGCCGGTCTTGAGCGATTCCACCGACTTGGACGCGTGATCGCCGCGAATGATATCCAGCCACTTTTGCACGTCGCTCTTGTGCTTGAACTGCGCTTTCGCGCCCAAGCCCGAAGCCTCGAAAAACGCGTTCAAATCAAACTCGTCGAACTCGCCCGAGCTCGCCACCGCCACCAGTTCGTCCGGCATCTGGTAGGTGAGCAGCCGCATCTGCGGCAACGCGCCGTAGGGGTTCCACTTTCCGGGGTGCCGGGTCGCAAACGTCTCCTTGGCCCGCTGCTCGTCGGTGTAGGTCCAATTAAAAATCTGCTCCTCGATAAACTCGCCCGACGCGAGCGCTTTGAACGGCGTGCCGGAGAGGTAGAGGTAGGCCTTGGTCGTGATGGGCAGGAACTCCGCTTCCTTGGTCGAAAGCTCGCCCAAATCCTCGTTCACGTTTTCCAAGCCGGGCGCGTATTCAAGCTTGGTCTCTTTTTTGGCGACCGCCTCCTCCTCGCCCTCGAACAACTCCTTGGCCGTGTCGCGCCACGCGCCGAAGTGGTATTCGTCAAACACCACCAAGTCCCAATTCACCTCATGCAGCCATTCGTTCTTGGGCTTGATGTTCCCGGCATCGTCGCGCCCCAGCAAATCCTGAAAAGAACCAAAATAGACCACCGGCTTTTTGCGGTCGATTTGCGTGGGATCCCCGCCGGAGGCTTTTGACAGGTATTGCCAGCCGTCGAAGTCCGCGTGCGATTCGAGGTCCGTCTCCCATGCGTCTTCCACCGCCGGTTTAAAAGTGACCACGAGCACGCGTTTGGCCCCGAGTTTTTTGGCGAGTTGATAGCTGGTGAACGTTTTCCCGAAGCGCATCTTCGCGTTCCAGAGGAAGCGGGGCACCGCCTTTTTGTTCTCCGCCCACCTCGACCTGAAGTAGTCAGAAGTCATTTCAATCGCCTCGATCTGCTCCCGCCGCATCGAGAAGGTTTCGTGGTGCGTGCCGGTCAATTTCTTGCCCGTGCGCAATTCGGTGAGGACCGTCTTCACGTCCTTCAGTGTGCAGCGCATCCACTCCAACGCTGCCTTTTTAAGCCCCTTTTTCGCCAGTGCCGCGCGCACCGCGTGATCGCTGAAAATAGTGCCATCCTCACGCTCGGCGGATTCGTCGAGGACGATGGTGTAGTTCTGGATCGCCGCCGTCTTGAGTTGCTCGGCCACGCGCTGTTTTACATCGCGCGTGGTCTGCCCGATTTTGAGCAGCCCCGCGTGCGCCTTGTCCGCGATGGTGTAGGCGTAGATGCGCGGCCGAGCCTCCGGCTTCAGCGCAAGGATTTCGTCGATCGATTTACTCACCGTTTTCGGCATTTACCTCGGTTTGTAAGCCGACAGGAATTATTGGGCGAATCTTCGAAATAATTAAATCAACTTCATCTTTGTTTATGCCATACCGATTCGCGAGTTTTTCATCCGTCCACTCTTCATCCATATTAAGGATCGGCACAAAATCGTAAGCAGATTTGGTCAGATGGTGCGAATACATGAACTGAGCTACAAGGAATCGGAAGAATCGAGTCTTCATATAAGTGACTAAATTAATCGCCTCTTTCTTGTTCATGTAACTACCGACAACCAAGTATGTCTCAGTGCAGATTGTATCCGGGGGCAGAATATCTATCTTCGAAAGAACCTTTCTGCGCCCATCTTTTCCGGGGTTGCCCGCGTGATCAAAGGCTACATAGGAAGTAATAACTTTCCATTTTTTAATGATTTCAGTCCCAACCGTAATTTTCTCTCTTGGGTAAGGCCCTTCGCCTTTCTCCCATCGAAGAATTAGGTCGCCAGACCTTTCTGGCCGAACGTCAGTAGCAAGCCCAAATGGTTTTCTGCTTGAAACCTGTTTACTCATCCGCGGTTCGTTCTTCGCTGCTACCTTTCGAATTATAGGGATTGCAGCACTATGTCGCACAAATGCGTCAAACTCGTTAAGGCGACGCTCCACAATAACACTAGAATCTCCAGCGATATTTGTTACTTCACAAGAGCCGCGTGAATCTCGATTCCACAGAAAGTAACAAACGCCACCTGCGAAATCGATGCCCGGAAAAGCTTCTTTGGCATTTTCGTAATCTACTAACTTCCTGATGCGATCGTCCTCTAGCATTCTAGCGCGAAAATCATTTAAACCTTTCCCACCACCAAACCACCGCGATGGAATAACCATAATAAGAAAGCGAGGATCAAGCTGCTTCGCCTGCTCAACGAAGTGTTGATAAATTGGTGAAGCACTTCGGCCATGTCCCCCGTCATCTAATTGATACGGCGGATTTCCAATGATAACGTCGAATTGCATAATTTTTCCAAAGAGTTCGGTCAGTCGGGCTTTGATTTTATCGGTGTGAATGAACGCGTAGGCGTGGGTCTCCAGTCCCAGCGCCCGATCGAAAACGGATTTGCCCGCTCCGCAGTAGCGGCACTTTTCCCCCTCCCACGTGTGCTCCATTCGCTGGAACCAGATATTTCCGGCGTCGTTGCCAAACGCCTTGGCGATGGAGTGCTTCCCGTCGGCGTGCCGCGAACAATACACGCTCCGGCGGGCGAGCAGGCTGGTGATCTGCGTGATCCCGATGCCGAACACCTGCTTCGTCAGGATGTGGTTCACCCGCTGCTCCAGATTCGGCATCTTCGCCTTCAACCCCTCAGTCAAGCGGCGGGTGATCTCGCGCAAAAACACGCCCGACTTCGTGCAGGGGTCGAGAAAGGTCACTGTCGGGTCGGCCCACAAATTCGCCCCTTGGTGGTTCGCCGCCCAAGCCTCGGCCAGGGTGTCGAGCATCCGGTTGGCAAACTCCGGCGGCGTGAACACCTCGTCGTTGGAGAGGTTGGCAATACACGTCAGCACGTCCGGATTGCGCCGGCGCAGGGTAAAGCTGGCCTGCTCGCTCACGTGACCGCCTCCGGTGCAGCAACCGCTAACTCGCCCACCGTCATCGGCGGGTAGGTTTTGGCCGCCGTGAAAATTGGATCTTTACCGCGTTGATCGAAAAGTGAGCCATCGGGGTGCCAAACCGACGCGCCAATTAGGTTATCGAAGCGGAAGTCCCGCCGCTGAAACCGGCCTTTGCCCAAGTAGCCCCACTCGGCGAAGGTGATCGGTTCGGCGGCGTGGGTGCGCATCGTCAGCGCGTCGCCGTGAACCAGGTTTTGCGAAAGCACATAAAACCCGGCGCGATACAGGTCGTCCGTGGGTGCCAGACCCAGATATTCGGCGAAAATAGCCAGCAAGTGGGCGCGACACTCGACGATGTTGTCCGGCAGCAGCTCGATGCCATAGACGCACATGAGTCCGAGCAGCGCGAAGTGCCGTTTCTCAAAATCGGATTTGCCGTAATCTAGTTCCACGCGGGCGAGTTTGCGCCGCAGGATCTGCACCAGGAAGTTGCCGTCGCCACAGGCCGGCTCGAGGAAACGTGAGTCGATACGCTCGGTCTCGCCCTTCACCAAATCGAGCATCGCCTCGACCATCCAAGCGGGCGTGAAGACCTCCCCGTGATCAGCAACGCGCTGCTTAGATTTGACGAGGCTCATGAGCTTAGCCCGATGAAGCCGGTGTTTGAGCGGAAAGGGTAAGCGGGGCTATCCCCATGCGCTGTTCAAGCGTTGCTGCGGCAAGGTCGTTTTTGGAAGTGGCAACCTGTTGCATAAATAAATTGATCCCCGCAGGACAGGGCTCAGGTGAAATTATAAAGCACTACCTTTAGTGGGGTGTAAAGCGTACACTACCTTTGCTCGGGTGTTTAGCGCCGCCGGCTCCTGCTACCTTTGGTTGTGGCAAACAATACGGCGACAAAACTGCTGGCGCGGGTAAAGGAACTCAGGGAGGCGCGTGGACTTAGCCAAGAGGCCTTTGCTGAAAAAGCCGGTCTCGGCTACAAGTATTACCAGCACGTCGAAGCCGGTCGAAAACGCGACATTCGCCTTTCTACAATCGAAAAATTAGCCAAGGCCTGCGGTTTGGAGCTTTGGACATTGCTCAATCTCGACGATGTACCTCCTGTTCTAGTCAAAAATCAGCTGCGCAGCACTGCGGGAAAAGATAACCGCAAGGCTTGCAAACGTAAGCCCAGTAAAAAAAGCCGTTAACCTTAATTACGTAGAGTCATTAGCCTCAAGACGCGCAAAATAGAAAAATGTAGCTCAAGCCGACAGGTCAGCGCAGTCATTGCACGGGTGATTGCATGACAGTGTCAGTAAAATTACTTTGCTCTCTGTGCTAGCCGCCGACCTTCACGTTGCATTAAGCAGGATCAGGACGTTGGCGGCCGGTGGGGCGCCAGCACCAGTGCCAGGGTTCGTAGCCGATGCGATGGCGGTTGCGGCGAGGGTAACTAAGATAAAAACCAAATCGGCCGGCGTTCTTTTTTAACCAGCGAAATG
>CAIJFT010000461.1 GCA_903820035.1 uncultured Opitutia bacterium | reverse complement strand
CCTCCGCCGGCGTGGACTGGAAGACCGGCCGGAGCGTTTTTCGCGCCCGGGCGGACGTTACCCTGCAGGACGCCTTCACCCGCACGAGCATCTTTAACTACACCTTCGGCACCGGAGCCACCGGCGGCCCCAACTTTACGACGGGCGCCCCGTCCGGTGTCGGCAGCGTCGGTCAAAGCGCGGGCCAGCATGTCAACCAGTACCGCCGGCTGATCAACGGCCGCCTCAGCCAGACTTATTCGGGTGACGTCTGGAAGTTCGACTGGACCGCCTCCTACTCCGAGGCCCGCCGTCTCTTCAGCGATATCGACGACGGTTTCTTCGGCACGGTCGCCACCTCGCTGGGCAGCGTCGTGGTGTCCGCCACCGGGCTCGATGGCATCAATTCCATGACGTTGCCGCGGCTTACCGTGGCCACGCGCGCCGGTGCGGCCCTCGATCCCTACGACTCCCGCCAGTATTCGATCAGCACCGTCTCGACGAGCCGTATGGCCTTTAAGAATTTTGTGCGCACCGCCGCCGCGAATGCCACCCGGACTTTTGCTGGCGGCCTCCCGTTCACGCTCAAGGCCGGCTTGGCGGTGGAGGACGTCGAACGGGACAACTGGACCGAAGGCGCCTCGTGGAACTTCCGGCCCCCCGCGGGCGGCAACGCCCTCGTCGGCTCCTATGATCTGATCGCGGACGCGTTCTCGGCCCGCCGCAGCTTCAACACCGGCACCCAAGTCGCCTGGATCAGCACGGCCAAGGCCTACGCGCTCTACCAGCAGCACCCGGAGTATTTTCAGTTCAACGACGTCGCCGCCTACCAGAATCGGGTCAATAACTCGAAGAACCTGCAGGAGACGATCGCCGCCGGCTACCTGCGCGGCGACGTGCGCGCCTTCGACAATCGGCTCTGGCTCGTCTTCGGCGGTCGCCTCGAGCGGACCATGGACCGGGGCCTCGGGCCCCTTAATGACATCCGCAATACCTACGTGCGGAATGCGGCGGGTCAGGTGGTGCTCGGCGCCAACGGTCGCCCCGTGACGGTCGCCGGCGACGCGCTGACGCTCGCGAAGCTCCAGTACCAGGAGCGCGCGGCTCTGGCGGAAAAAAACTACCAGGGATTTTACCCGAGCATGAACGCCAGCTACAGCCTCGGCGCCAACCTCGTGCTGCGCACGGCCTATGCCCGGACCATCGGCCGGCCGGACCTGAGCTTCATCACGCCCGGCACGACGATCAGCGATCCGGCCGCCGCGTCGCCGACGATCACCGTCGTCAACACGGGGCTGCAGCCGTGGACCGCCAACAACTACGACCTGACCCTCGAGTCCTACGAGTTCCGCGGCTCGACGCTGGCGGTGAGCGGCTTCCGCAAGGAAATCAGCCGCTTCTTTACCTCGATCCGGGTGCCCGCCACCAAGGCGCTGCTGAGCCAGTATGGACTGCCGGAGGATCTCGACCCGGCCAACTACGAGGTCATCACCCGATCCAACTCGGACGAGCAGGCGATCATCAACGGCCTGGAGTGGAGCTGGCGGCAGTCATTCCGCCCCTTCACCCGCCTGCCGGGCCTGGTACGCTCGTTCGGTTTGTTCGTCAACGCCACCCACCTGCGGCTCGGCGGCCCGGGGGCCCCGAACTTTACCGGGTATTCTACGCGGATCCTCAACTACGGCGTTTCGTTCACCCGTCCCAACTTTGCCCTCAAACTGAATGCCACGGACTCGAACGGTCCGATCACGGCCTTCTTGGCGCCCAGCTCAACCTCGCCCGCCGGCTCCTACACCGCCACGGCTCCCCGCACGATCACGAGCGGCTCGCTCGAGTATCGTATCAGCCCGCACGTTACGGTCCACCTGTCCGGCCAGAACCTGTCCTATTCTTACTGGCGCAGCATGAACTACACGCCGGGCGCGCCGGCCTACGCGTGGCCGGCGCAGTTCCGCGACACGGGCGTCGAATACGTGATCGGCCTGAAGGGGGAATTCTAACATGCGGTCATGCTTCCTGCCTGGGATGTTTTTCGCCGGCGCGGTCGCGGCCGGGTGGGGGGCCGAGCTCCCGGCCCCGCTCGACTACACCGTTGAGGTCACCGAGATGCTCCCGGCTCCGGCGGGAAAGAACAAATGGTTCCAGCCGCGCGCGGTCGCGCTGCCGCCGTATGATCGCACGCCCCACGCCGTCATGACCATTCAGCAGGCGTTGGGCAGCGACTTCTACACCGGCCTGAGTGCGCTGGAGACCCGGGACGGCGGCCGCACGTGGTCCCCGCCCGCGGAGTGGCCCGGCTCCGGTTTGCGACCTGGTCCCGCGGGGCTCACCATCGGGGTCTGCGACATTACCCTGGGCTGGCATGCGCCTACCCGGAAGGTCATCGGCATCGGTCACACGGCGACCTACACGCCGCACGGTTTTGCCGGGATTGAGCACCGCCGCGATACCGTTTGGATTTCCTACGACCCGGCGACCGGCCGCTGGACCCCGTGGGCGCCACTCGTTTTTCCCGCCACCCCGGACCAGCGCACCTTCCTGAACGCCGTCCATGGTCAGTGGCTGGTCGAGCCCGACGGGTCCCTGCTCGTGCCCTTTTATTTCCTCCCGCCGGCGATCGCGGACAAGAAGTGGCAATTCTCCTTTCGTGGCGCGGTCGCGCGGCTGCGGTTCGACGGTCTGAATCTCAGTTATGTCTCCGAGGGGCCGGAGCTGAATCTCAATGCTCCCCGCGGAGTCTACGAGAAGTCGCTCACCTGGCACCGTGGTCGTTACTTCATGACCATCCGCAACGACCAGCGGGGCTACGTGACCGTGAGCGACAACGGCCTCAACTTCGCCCCGATCCGGGCCTGGACCTTTGACGACGGTGCTGAGCTCGGCAGCTACAACACCCAGCAGAAGTGGGTGGCGCACAGCGATGCCCTCTTCCTCGTCTACACCCGGCGCGGCGCCCACAACGACCACATCCCGCGGAACCGCGCTCCGCTCTTCATGGCCCGCGTCGATCCGGAAAAACTCCAGATCATTCGCGCCAGCGAGCGCATCGTGGTCCCCGAGGGTGGGCTGGACCTCGGAAATTTCGACGCCACGGCGGTCAGCGCCGGCGAGACGTGGATCACCACGGCCGGTGCCGCCGCCTACTTGGCCCGGGTCCGCTGGAACCAGCCCAACGGCCTGGTCGGCCGCGTACACTAAAGCCCCGGTTTCTCACCCCCCCTGATCTTTTACACCTATGAAAACTAACCTATCACCCACGCGGATTTTTGCCGCTGGTCTGGCTCTATTCGTCTGCTCGGCGCTGATCCCGCCGGTCTCGGGTCAGGCTTCACCCAAGCCGCCTGTCCCCAAGTCGTCGGAGGATGAAACGGTGAAGCTGAAGGAGTTTGTCGTCACCGACTCCGAGGACGTCGGCTACTCGACGCCGAACGCCGTCGGCGTGGGCCGGTTTGCAACTGCGCTGATCGACACGCCCCAGACGATCAACGTGCTCAACCGCCAGTTCATGGATGACTTTCAGGCGGGCGAATTGTTCGACGTGCTGCAGTACGTCGCGGCCGTCTCGATCGAATCTAACGTCGGCGACAGCGTTCAGATCCGCGGCTATACCGTGCGCGACCAATACACCGACGGCGTGGTCGACAACCAGAACCAGAGCCAAATGGGCGCGGAGCCGTTTCAGTACGAGCGCATCGAGGTGATGAAGGGCCCGTCGGCCCTTGTCTATGGCTCGACCGCGATCGGCGGCGTAACCAACCGCGTGCGCAAGACGCCGCTGTGGAAACCGAAGGGTGAGCTCGGTCTGACCCTCGGCAATTACAACCAGCTGAAGACGGATTTCGATTACACCCAGCCGCTCAGCAAGTCGGTCGCCGTCCGCATGGTCGCGACCTACCGCAACGAAGACCTCGTGAACAACACCCACGCGCGCTTCGCCTACGCCCGTCGCTACAACATCAACCCCATGCTCACGTGGCGCGTGAGTGAGACCACGCAGATCCGCGTGGTCGGAGAATTTCTCCATGAGAAATATTTCAAGCATTGGGGCGAGGTCGGCATGTTCCGGCCCTTCACGCCGATCAAGGGCTACACCGTGGTGCCCTTCGGCAGGACGCTCGCCGAGGGCGGCTTTACCTCGTGGGGGCTCATCCCGCGCAACTTCACCTTCAGCAACCCGGACGCCTTTGTGCGCAACGACAAGCAGGCCGGTTCGGTCTATTTCGAAACGCAGCCGGTGAAGGGCCTCATGCTCCGCGTCTTCGGCACCGCGAGCTTCTGGGACCATTTCGTCAACGAATACATCCCCACCGGGATGGCGGTGAATAACCGCGAAATGGTCCGCTCCTGGCGCACCATCGGCAACGATGACATGTACGCGACGGCGGGAATGGATGCGAGTTACCTGGCCAAGTTCCGTGGTCACGAGCACCGCCTGCTATTCGTGACCCAGGACACGGCCCGGCGCAATTGGCAGGAGATTGTCCAGGATCTCGCGAATCCTCCGCCGAATCTCGACATGTTCAATCCGGTCTACTCGCCGTATTCGCCGAAGACCCCGGTCCGGTCGAACTACCAGTTCATCAACGCCAACAACGTGAACTTCGCCGCGCAGGACCACGCGAAGTTTTTCGGGGAGATTTTCCAGGTGGTGGGCGGCGCGCGGTTCGACAAGTACAACACCCAAACCGACAATGTGCTGACCCGCGTGAAGGGGCGGACGAATTCCGGCGACGCCTGGACCTACAAGTACGGCGCGATCGTCAAACCGACGAAGGACGGCTCGCTGTTCTACAACCACTCGGAAACCTATGCGCCGAACTTCGGCTCTCAGCCCGACGGCACCGTGTTCAAGCCCCAGCTGGGCGTGATCGAGGAGGTCGGGCTTAAACTGGCGGCGTTCGACGGCCGGATTGCGGG
>CAIJFT010000460.1 GCA_903820035.1 uncultured Opitutia bacterium | reverse complement strand
GGCCCGGGCGTGGGTGAAGCGGGCCGCGACGGCCTTCTCCTGATGCGCGTACTCGACTCCCGTGGTAATCGTAATCCGGCCACCGGCGGGCATCGCATCGCGGGCATTGATGCAGAGATTCATCCCGATCTGATCGATCATGCCGGGATCGGCCGAGACCCAGACGCTGTCACGCGAGAGCTGATACGTCAGCTTGACCTTTTCCCCCAGGGCGGGGCCGAGGATTTTGATCAATCCCTTGAGACTGGCGTTGAGGTCGAGCGGCTGCATCTGCACGACCCGGCGTTGGGCAAACAGGAGCAATTGTTCCGTCAGTCCTGCCGCCCGCTTCGTCAGGCTCTGCAGGTCCCTGATGTGGCGGTTGCCCGTCGCCTTCAAGGGGGGGGAGCCCTCAAGCAGGTAGAGGGTGAGCCCGATCGACGTGAGGATGTTGTTGAAATCGTGGGCGATGCCGCCCGCCAGCTGGCCGAAGACCTCCATTTTTTGGGACTGACGCAGTTGGTCCTGGAGGGAGCGCAGCGACGTGATGTCCGAGTAACTGCTTACGACCAGGGTCACTTCGCCCTGGCTGTTGACCAGGGGTTCGGTGCTCACCGAGAGCCAGACGCGTTCGCCGTCGCGACGGGTGAAGCCGCGCACCGCCCCGCGGACGGCCCGACCGGTGCGGACGGTCAACAGGACCGGATCCTCCTGCTCCTCGGCGGGGCGATCCGCTGCGAGGACCAGCTGCCGGCCCAGATCGGCGGCGGTGTGCGGGCGACCGTCCGCGGGCAGGAAATCGAAGCTGCGCCGGGCGGCGGGATTCGCGTCGAGCATGAGGCCGCGGCCGTCGTACACGATGATGCCCTCGGCGACGGACCCGAAAATCAACGCCAGCCGCTCTTCGCTGCGCCGTAGAACTTCGGCGGCGTGCCGTTGCGCGGTCACATCGTGAATAAAGGCACACAATAATTCCCGCCGCTCCATCCCCAGATCGAGCTCGATGGAGTGGGCGCGGATCTCGACCTTGAGCGTGTCGCCTGGGCGGCGCACGAGCGTGGTTTCAAAGTTTGCCGAGCGATCCGCCGTGGTTTTTTTCCAAAATCCGGGCCAGCGCTCCGCCGAATACTCGAGATCGAAGTCCCGCACGAACCGCGTCAGCATTTCCTCCCCCGAACAGTCCAGCAGGCGGCACAGGGCCTGATTGGTATCCACGACCCGACCATCTTGGGCGACCCACAACATCGGCACCGTAGTGCGATCAACGGTGAATCGAGCCACGGTCAGGTCCGCCAGCAGGCGCCGCTCCTCCGTGATGTCGCGCCACGTATTCAGGACGGCATAGATGATGCCGTCGGCGTTGCGCACGGGAACCAGCTTGGCCTCGATCAACCGGATGGCGCGGTCCCGGTCCTGTAAACGGAAGATCAATTGCTGGCTGGCCCCGGCCTCACCGCGCTGGAGCGCCGCGAGGTAGGCCGCGCGGTACTCGGGGAAGATGAAATTGACCGGCGCGAGGAGGGTGGGGTCGGTTTGGGCCGCCACCTGCAGAAGATTCAATCCGGCCCGATTGATCTGCAGCAGCCGGCCGTTCAGGCCGATCAGGAGCACGCCGTCGGGTTCGTGATCGAGGGTCGTAAGGAAGAGATTGCGCTCATCGCGCAGCCGGCCTTCCGCCTGCCGTTGGATTTGCACGATGATTGCGGGGATGAGCCCGATGAAGGCCATCGACGCGAGGGTGCTCTGCAGTTCGAGATTGCGGGCGGCGACCGTGCGGGCATCCAGCGGCCCGACGCCGTAGCCCCGCATGGCCAGCCAGCCGGCGCCGAGGGAGAAAATGAACGTGATCGCGCTGACGCCCCGGACCCCGAAGCGCATGCTCGACCAAAGCAACACCGGTATCGCCGCAATCCGGATGATCTGGTTAAGGGTTTCACTGATTAAAAAAGCGCTCGCGAGTACGCCGACGAGCGTCGCGATCAGCAGCCACGCTTCCACCTGCCGGCGACTCGTCCAGGTCCGGTCGGCGCGCCCCACCGGCGTCAGCCAGGAAAGCATCAGCGGGGTCGCGAGGACCACGCCCAGGCAGTCGCGGAGATACCAGCTCGTGCAAATCGATACGAAGTCGCGTTTGGAGCCCATCAGCCGGGCAAAATTCGCGCCGATGGCCGCGGTCGGCGCGAGGGCGAGCAAGCCCCCGAAACAAAGGACGACAAGGAAGCGCGGAACGGAATCCAGGGAGGGTTTGCCGGGAAAGATCCATTGGCAGAGCAACGCGCCGACGACGGCCGAGCCGATGTTCGAAAAGGAGAGCGACCAGGTCGCCCACCACGGCCACGTGGAGGAACTGAAGAAATTGTAG
>CAIJFT010000459.1 GCA_903820035.1 uncultured Opitutia bacterium | reverse complement strand
GGTGGTGCGTGACAAAGAAATTGACGGTACTGGCCAACTTGTTCTGCCAGCGCAATGGTTCGCCTGGGCACTGGTTATGTATTTGGCATATCGGCCGCGGGTTCTGCGGAACCCGGCGTTTTGGGCGCTGAGCTTGGTCGCCCTGACGATGGTCTATCTGGCGGCGGGCAAACGATCGATCCTGATTGCGCCGGTGGGCACCGCCGCGGTGGTGTGGATGCTGACGAACCGGCGGGTTCCGATTGTGCGCATGGTTCTATTGCTGGTCGGCGTGTTTGTAACCTTCAGCGTGCTGTTGTTGGTGCGGGCTGCGATTTCCAGCGGGGCAAAGAATCTGGATGAGGTGGGGGCCAGGGTCTCCGAGAACCTGGAGACGGCATTCACTTCCCAACTCGACGAAGTCGGCACGCGGGGTGGCTCGTACTCCAGCGTCTATCCCATTTTGGAACAAGTGCCGTCGGATTCACCTCTGCTTTGGGGCGAGACCTATCTGACGATCCTCACCCGTCCGATCCCGCGGGTTCTTTGGCCCAGCAAGCCGAGGGGCACCGACTTCCGGGCGGGCGCCACGTTTTTTAACGCGGCGTGGGGTGTGCCGCCGGGGCCGGTGGCCGAGGCCTACTGGAACTTCCACATTCCAGGCGTGATCGGAGTCTTTTTCCTCTGGGGGGTGTTCAACCGGTGGATTTATAATGTGTTTCTCGCCTATCACGAGCATGGCTTGGTCGTGTTCTTCTATGCGTTTACGCTCCTCGTGCTGACGCCGACGGAGAACACGATCACCGGATGGATGATGACCCTAATCCCAACCGTGTTGTTTGGTTTGGCGACTGGGATTCTGGGACGGAATGCGGCTTCGGATCATCACGGGATATGACGAGAAACGGGGCCAGACTTGAAGCAGTGCCGCCGCGCCTGCTCTACATTCATATGGCCGCGTTGGGAGACGCCATCATGGCTTCGCCGGCACTGCGGCTCCTGAAGGAAGGTCTGCCCAGGTGGCAGATCGAAGTCCTCGCGCGAGGCCAGGCGGTGGAGTATTTCTCGGGTCTTTCCTGTGTCGATCGGGTCATCCGTTTCGTCGATGAACGGTACGTCGAGCGCCGCAGACCGTGGCGGCTGCTCCAGGGTTGGACGGACCTGCGGCGGTTATTTCGTGAACTGCGCGGTGCCCGCTATTCCGCCGTCGTGCAATGGCGGGGACAGTTGCCGGACACCTTGATGAGCGTGGTGACGCGGGCCAGGCATCGGGTCGCCGGCGTGCAGTCAATTCACCGCCGGTCCCTGTTCCCCGTGGAAAGAATGGGCTTCCTCGTCACCGATCTTGTTCCCGTCACGAATCCGCACTCTCATATGGTGGAGGCAATGGTTGCGCCGGCGCGCTATCTCGTAGGAAAGCTGGGCGGGACTGTGCCGGAGATTTCAAACCTGCCGCTCGAGTATCCGCTGCAGCCGGCCGACCACGCTGAAGCCGAAGCGTTCCTGCACGCGCACGGCATTTCTCCGGAGCGGCCCTTTGCCATGGTGAGCCTGAGTGCGAAGACCGCGGTGAACACGTGGCCGAACGACCGTTTTGCGCAGGTGGCCGATCACCTCCAGCGGAGGCACGGGCTTGCCGTGGTGTTGACGGGGATCCCGGAGCATCTCGATCGCGAGGCGGCGGTGGCCGGGACCATGCGCACGCCGGCCATTCGGACCGTGGGGCGTCTGCGGTTTGGCCCCGTTTGCGCGGCGCTGGCCCGTTGTTCCCTGTTGGTTTCACTCAACACCGGCATTTCCCACATCGCGGCGGCCCTGCGGATCCCCGTGGTGGTTCTGAGCGGTCGAGATGGCGCGAGCATCTCGCCGTGGCGAACCCGCCACCGGGTGGTCACGCGCAATTCCTTCTATCCCCAGCGGCATCCCCACGAACGGGATTGGGCAACCTTGGTGCCGTTGATTTCAGTCGGTGACGTGACGGGGGCCGTCGACGCACTGCTGGGGGAAGTGGTTCAAAATTGAAAAACTCCATGCGACTGGTCTTTTACGCCAACTGTCTGGGCCGCGGCGGAGCCCATCAAAGCATGCTCGCGTGGTTCGATGTTCTGAGATCCGACCCGGCAGTTGAGTTGGTGATCCTGTGCGCCGAGCGCGGCTGGTTTTCCGATCAGTTGGACCAGCGCAGCTTGCCCTATGAGTTGCTGCCGATGCCGCGGGCGTTGGGCGGAATCAAGCACGGCCAATGGAAGCACCGGTGGCGTACGGCGGTGCAGGTGCTCTCGATGGGGGCGGGGTTGCTGCAGGCTTGGAGCCGCGTGGCTTGGCTGAAGGCAGACGCCGTAGTGCTCACGGGCGGACGGGACTTCATCATGCTGCTGCCGCTGGCCTTGCGCCGCCGGGGCAACACCGTCACCATTCCGCAGACAACCGATTGGGCTGAAATTCCGGTGTGTCGGACGATGTGCCGGGTAGCGTCCCGGACCTATGCGATTTCGGCGAGCGTGGCCCAGAGTATCGAGGCGATGGGCATCGCGACTACCAAGATCAGCGTGCAGCCGCTGATCTACACGGTGGATCAGTGCGGCCGGCTACTCGATGGGCTGGAGGCCCGCCGGCAGTGCGGGCTTCCGTTGGATGGGCCAATCATCGGCATGACGGGGGTGATACGGCCGCACAAGGGGCAGCGGGAGGCGATCCTGATTCTGCGCGAGGTGCTCAAGCAGGTCCCGGCCGCGCGCCTCGTCGTCGTCGGAACGGCGGGTGAGTCGGATGAAGCCCGTCGGTACGAGCGGGAAATTGTCGAACTCGCCGCCGGGCCGGGCCTGAGTGACCGCGTGGTCTTCCTCGGCTGGCGGGACGATGTGCCGCAGTTGATGCGCGCCATGAATCTGATGCTGGTTCCTTCGCACGACTTTGAAGGCGTGCCGCGGGTGATCCTCGAAGGACTTGAGGCGGGACTGCCGATCGTGGCCACGGACCTGCCCCAGTTTCGTGAGGTGCTCGGGCAGTTTGGAGCGGGGGCCCTTTTCCCGATCGATCAGCTGGGGAAGTGGACGGACGAAATTGTTGCGCTGCTGCAGGCGCCGGCACGATTGGAAGCCGCGTCGCGCCACGCCCGCGCAGTGTGGCGGGCCCACTACAGCGCGGAAGGGGCCGGCCCGCGGATCCGCCAGGCCTTTCGCGACGTGGCGTTGTTGTAGGGCTTGGTCAGTTTGCTGCAGTCGGTCCGTGCAGGTGGATCCAGAGCAGGGCCAGGTGTTCCTTTACCGCCTTCCGGCTGCCTTCCAGGGCGTCGGTATCCCAACTCAGGAAATCCGCGGCAGTCCGGGCGAAGGGATTGGACAGATAATAGGCCGGGCAGGGAATCGGCCGTGTCCCGGCCCGTTGCATGAGGGCCATGGCCCGCGGCATGTGCGCCGCCGAAGTGACGAGCAGAAACGGCCTCGATCCGAACCGGCGCCCGACCTCCTGCGCCTCGTCGGCCGTGTCGGCGGTCGAATCCAGCCGCGCGATACGCCGGGGATCCACCCCCAGCGCCACCGCCGCCTGCTCCAAGAGGAAGGCGTGATGATCGTGCACGCGTCCGTGGCCGCCGGATACGACCAGTTCGGCCGCTGGCATCCGGCGGGCGAGCCGCACGGCTTGGACCAGGTTGGACAGGGCGGCGGGATTCAGGCGCTGCCAACTGGAAAGCGCGTCGTCGTCGCGGTGGCCGCTGCCCAGGACCACGATGGCCGCGGTTGAGGTCACAGGGTCGGAAAGTTCTGCGGCCGGTAAGGTGCCTGGCGCCGGGGCGTAGGCGGACTCGAGGGGGTGGAGCAGCCAGACGGACACGCCGCGGTTGGAGCAGAGGAGCAGCGCGCCGATGGCGACGCCCACGAGCCACCGGCTGGGGCGGGCCCAGGTTTTCGACCAGAGCAGAATGGCACCGAGAGTCCCGGTGGCCAGAATGAGGGAAAACGGCACGATGAGCTGGATGAGGAGATTCTTCAGGGCAAGTGGCATCAGAAGCAGCGAGGTTCCGGTGATGCCCGCCGCGTGGGCGACTCGGCCCAACGCACGATCAGCGGCAACAGCGCCCCGGCGGTGACGAGTACGGCCGGACATTGCGCGGGAAAATCTACGAGCGCGTGCAGCACCAGGGCTCCGATCCCAGCCCCGACGGCGAGCAGGCTCGGGTCGCGCCAAATTTGCAGATCGACCAGACGGCGGACCCAGAACCAGGCCATCACTGCAATCGGCAGACAGCCGACGACTCCCAGTTCAATGAGCAGTTCGAGCCAGTCGTTGTGCACGTGTTCCCAGCGGAGCGCCGCATACCGGGTTCGCGCCAGCTCCGGCTCCCGGCGTTGGTATTTCGTAAATCCGTACACAAAACACCCTGCGCCCCAGCCGCTGATCCAGCGATCCTGAAACATCTCCCAGCCGCGGTGGTACGCCTGAAGGCGGGTGTTCACCGCGTCCCGTCCGTCTCCCTGCCATTGCTGGTGCAGCTTCTCGCGAAAGTCACCGGCTCCCACTGCGCCCGCCAAGGCCACCACGGCGGTGACTGCGATGGTCGCCGCGATCATCGCCGGACCCAGCACGCGCGGCGGACCGGTGGTCCGGAGTCGACGACCCAGCAACGCGGCCGCCAACCCGAGCAGAACGACGCCGAAGATCATGATACCGGAAAACGAAAAGGACACGAGGACCGCGGTGCTCAGGAGGACCACGCCGAGGAGATATATGCAGAAAATTCCGGACGGTTTGGGTTCCTGCCAGGTGTGCCGCAGCGCACGGATTGCCAGACCGAGCGCGACGAATGCCAGCAGACTGAAATAGGCGGCGACATGATGCTTGTAGATCAGAGCGGCGAAGAAATAAGAGAGGGCGACGCTCCGGTTCGTATAGATAGCGGTGATCCCGCCGGCCCGCTGGAGGAGTCCGAATACGGCAAACAAGGCGGCGTTGGTGCAGACCACGGTCAGGATCAGGAGCACCGAAGAGCGGCGCTTAACGCCCGTCCAGAGCGCACAGACGGTCAGCCAGCAGGAGCCCCACACGAGCAGAACCCGCCATGGGTTGCCCGCCAGCGGGGCGTCCATGCCGGCGGGCAGCCATGCGACATGTTCGCCCCGTACCAACCACCAGATGGTCCCCTCCTGCCTGTAGTGAAACGCTGGATTCAGCGCCTGCACCACGACAAATCCCATCAACCCGAGCCCCGCCCAAAAGACCGGAAACGTTCGCAGGCGCGCCCAGGCGCCTTCTCCCGGACTATTCTCACCGTCCGCCGGAACTGAGTCGTCGCGACGCAGCAGGGCGAGCGTCAGCATCGCACCGGCTAGGGCGAGGCTGGTAACCTGGCTCCAAAGGTCCACCCCGCCGAAGGCCCAGGGAAGAAATGACAGGTGGAGTGCTGCGAGGGCGGACAGCGCACGTTCCCCTGCTGGTGTTCGCGCCTTCGATCGGGCAGGGAGAAGCGCGGCGCTGGACATCGCGGGGAAGAGATTGCGAGACCCTTCGCGGACGGGCAACGGGAGCGTGGGTTGTCATGGAAACGTAACCGTTTCTTGGATCCATGTTCGCCCGGTTTGGAGGGGAGCGGTCGGCAGTAACGCCTTGTGCCGTTAGCGGGATGGAAAAGTTTCCGGACCGTAACCTTGGCTGATCGGGTGGCATTGACCGAAAGTGCGGGCGCACCAACGTCGGCCCCTGTGTCGCGCACCGTCGATGATCCCCTGTACTCCGCGAGCAGAGCGACGCCCATGTCCTCGTCGCGCCTGTTCTATGGCGGTCTGCTCGTTTGCGCCGGTTTTGTGACCTTTACGGCATGGGACCAAGCGCATTGGTGGGCCTTGAAGGAGGACTATGGCTTCGGTTGGCTGGTACCGCTTTTCGTCGGTTACGTTGTCTTTGAACGCAGGCATCTAATTGCGGCCAGGTGCGGAGCGGAGGTACGGGCTCTTACCGATGCAAAGTCCAGCTCCCGGTGGTTTGCCTATATGGGCCGTGCGGCGGCCGGGCTTGGATTGCTGGCCGGAACATTGCTGTTCCTCCTTGGGGCGTGGCATCGCGCCGCGGCCGGATCTTCTTTCAACGGTACGCTTGCCATCACGCTCGGAACGGCGGTGACCGTGCTTGCGGTGGTCTATTTACTGACTCCCACCGCCGCACCGACTCCGCCGGAGCGCCACCGCGATCGTATTCTGATGGTGGGACTCTTTGTGTTTCCGGCGCTCGTGTGGCTCGTCTCCGCGCCGATGCTCGCCATCGTGGAGAACAATCTGAACGTCTTCCTCATGCGACAGGTGACGACGGTCGTCTTTTCCATTTTCGATCAACTCGGCTTCTCCCTCGAACAGCGGGGAAACATCTTGGTGCTGCCGAGTGGCAACGTGGGGGTCGCCGAGGCTTGTTCCGGCATCCGCTCTCTCACGGGGTGTCTTTTTTCGGGCTCCTTTCTGGCGGCGATCTACCTGCGATCACCGATCGCAAAGTTCGTGCTGATCCTCGCTTCGCTGCTGTTTGCGTTCGGGGCGAATTTGTTGCGCAGTGTGTTTTTGACGACTTGGGCCTATCGCTACGGGGCGGCGGCGATTGAAGGTCCCGTTCACGATATTTCCGGCTATGCGGTCTTGGGGCTGACAGTCGTTGGTCTGCTGATTTGTCTGCCGTGGCTAGACGGTCAGGGTGGGCGGGCCAAGGTAACTCGGGCCGGCTAGCGATCCGCCGGAATTTCCAAACGATCAAAGCGCACCGGACGGCCGAGGACGTCTTCCCAAACTTGTGCGGTCTTTCTCACCATGTGGGGGAAGGTGAATTGGTTTTCATAGCGACGGCGGCCCGCCGTCCCGAGCGTGATACGCAGTTCACGGTTTTCGATGAGCCGGCGAAGGTGTTCGGCGAGTGCAGTGACGTCGCCGCGCTTTACGATATAGCCTGTCCGACCATGCTCGACCGACTCGGCGGTGCCCCCAACGGCCGAGGCTATCACGGGCAGTCCGGCCCGCATGGCTTCAAGGATACTACGGGGAAAGCTCTCCCAGTTGGTCACCAAGGCGAAAATCTGCGATTCTTTGAGGATCCCGGCGATATCGCGGCGATAACCCAAGAGGTTCACGCGGGTGTCGAGTTCGAGTCGACGGATCTCGGCTTCTACCTCTCCGCGCAGCGGACCGTCCCCCACCAGATCAAGCGTCCAGGGTAGATCCGTGATGCGGGCCAGCGCGCGGAGCAGTGTGAAGTGGTCCTTTTGGGGTTCGCAGCGTCCGATCATGGTGATGCGCGGTGGGCCGAGTCCTGGATCGGCGCGCCAGATGGCTGGAAGATCAGGCATCCCGTTATGAACGGTGATCAGGTGCTGCGAAGAACCGATGCCCCGACGCAGCCCCTCCTGACGCTCATTCTCCGAAACTGTGACGATGCGCTGGCCGAAGTGGCGGGCAAATCGCTCGGCCCAAAGAAAGAGTTTGGCCCCTGGGAATCCGTCAACAAATGACCAGCAATGTGGCGTATAAAGTACCGGCAAGTTCAGGGTCCACGCCGCGAGGCGTCCAAGGAATCCCGCCTTGGAGGTGTGGGTCGAAACAATATCGGGTCGGAAGCGACGTAACCCGGATCGAAGTTCCCAGAGCGCCCGAACATCCGCGTCAGGCCGGATGGGGCGGGCCAGATGTCGCAGCACCACGACGGGAACGCACGCTTGGCGCAGGGAGTCAACGACGGGACCTTCCCCCCCGATAAACACCATCGGTAGGTGACCGGAGGCCAGTAGGACTCGCGCAAAGTCACGCACATGCACGGAGGCGCCGCCAAATGAGTCCCCCCGCGTGACCACAAATGCGACCCGCAAGCACCCGGTTGCCGCGTGGTTGCCGTTGGCGCGGTGGCTGTCGAATTCAGGTCGGGGAGGTTCGGGCTTACGGCTGTTCCACGCAACGTCGGCGGTCGGATTGGAATTCATAACGGTCAGCGAAAAGCCAAGGCTGGCGGACGGACCCGGCGTGCCCGCGATCAGGCGTTACCGCTGTTTCAATACGCGTTCTTCACCCGGAAGAAAGTTGCGGCGATACAGTAGAAATCCAGGGCGACGCTCCAGTTCTCCAAATAGTACAGATCGGCTTCGATGCGTTTTTTCAAATCGGTGTTGCCCCGCAGGCCCTGAACCTGCGCCCAGCCGGTCAGTCCCGTGCGCACCTCGTGGCGGAGATTGTAGCTGGGGATCTCGTCCTTGAATCGTTCGATGAGCTCCGGACGTTCGGGCCGGGGGCCCACCAGGCTCATATCGCCGACCAAGACGTTAAGAAACTGCGGCAGTTCGTCGACATTCCAGCGTCGCATGAAGGCTCCAATCCGCAGCCGCCGATCATCGTCGGCCTTACACCAGACGGCGCCGGTGCCGGCCTCGGCGTGCATTTTCATGCTTCTGATTTTGTAGATATAGAAATCGTGGCCGCTCCGGCTGGTGCGGCGCTGATTGAAGATGATCGGACCGGGGGATTCGAGGTACACCAAAAGTCCAAACCATGGCACGATGAGCGCGCAGATACCCAATCCGACCAATGCGCCAACGATGTCGATCGACCGCTTCAACAGGCGATTCAAGGTGCTGTCGATCGGCAGTTGATTTCGGCCGAGGAGGGGCACGCCACTCACGGTTTGGATATGCAGGCGGGAGCGTTGGGTGGGAAAGTAGTCCAAGACCAGGAGCAATTTTGTCATCTCGCGCTCGCACAGCTGAGTCAGCCGCTGAATCTCCTCGGGCTGGGTCAGGGTGTCCGCCAGAATCGCGATGCTGGCTTTTTGCTCCTGGAGCACGCGGGAGAGATCGGCATAGGTTCCGAGCCGCGGCACGTCCGGGGGCGGCGGCAGTGAGAATCCGCCGTCCCGACCGGGAACACAGCCCACGACTTCACCGAGCAGCGACACGTCCAGCCGCATGGCATCTCTGACCTGGGTGGTTTCCGCGCTCCAGCCAATGACGACAATGCGGGAACTGGCCGACTTGCGAATTGACCGGGTCGTCAGCGCAAAAAACGCGGCCAGCCGCCACCCGCTGACCAGAATCACGAGCGCCGCCATGCAGTAGATGGCGCCCACCCGCGGGACAAAACCCGTGACCCGGAACAACCCGACGAAGGCCCACAGAAAGAGCGACCATAGGCCGACCGCCTTGAAGATGTTTCGCAGGGTTTGGCTGATGTCGTACGAAGTCTTGATTTCGTAGGTGCGGCCCATCGCTAGGAGCCAGACGAAGGCGAGTGCCGCCAACGCGCTCCAGGCGAGGAGAAAGCCGTTGGACAAACTCGGCTCCGAAATCGAATGGGCCCGCTGCACTTCGCGAAACGCGAGTCCGCAGAAGATTGCGCCTGTTGCAACGACCCAGTCGGCGACCAGAAAAAATGCGACCAACTTGTAGGAGAACTCGCGGGTCGCTGATGGACGGCTAAGCTTCGCCGGCGGAACGCCGGAATTTAACTGGTCCGGAGTTGCGCCTTGCCGGGCGGCGGGGGGCGCACTTTCACCGACGGGCGGCGGCATCGACTCCTTGCCGCGTTGTGCAAGCGCGAGTCTCATCGGGGCGAACGGACACTGTCGAAGAATATCACGGAACGGAATTGGGTTGGAATTGCGCGGACCGGGGGGCGATTTTCTCCGGTACGAACTGATCGGACGGTATCTCCGTGACGTTACTTTCCCTCGGCGAAAGGGTGACAGGTAGGCAACATTACGCCCGAGCGTGAATTTTGAAGCGCTCGAATCCGGTGCGCGCCCAATGTTGGCCGCCGGGAGATGCGCGGTCGAGGTGCGCCTGCGTGGCAGGCGAGACCGTCCTGGTGCGCAGGTCGAGTTTGCCCTAGCCGGAGCGGAGAGGACGCCCGGTGTCGTCGACTCACTCAAGATGCTGCAATCCTCCGCGGCCGGTCGGAACCGCCGCGCGAGGACCTCTTGTCCCGGGTCAGGGCAGTTCGTAGACTTCTATTAGCGCGAGCCCCGTGGCGCCTTGATTTCCGGAAACGTGGGCAGTGTAGGTCCCAGGCTGAAGAGTGACCAATACCGCAGCGTCACTCGCCGTTGGCTGGAGCGGAAACGCCCCGACCTGGGCAAATGCTTGGCTGAGCTTGGTCGCTCCACCCCAGCCGTTGTTGGCAGCGACGATTTCTTCTCCGGCGGTGGTGGCGTGCACCACAAGTTTGGGTGCGGCGAGATTGTCGGCGACTCCGAGCTGGGCGAGACCCGGTCCGACGGCACGGATAACGACGGTTTTTGGCCCGCCCTCGATGGAAAACCCTGCGAAGAGATCTTCCCCATCGGTTCCTACCCGTGCGAGGGCAGAGAGGTTTGTCAGGCGGCTGCTTCCTGAATTATTGGCGGCGTAGAGCTCGACCATGGCCTGTCCTCCGGTCGAATCGACGGGAGTGCATTGGACCGTATAACTTCCCATGTTTACTGACGCGATCATGGCGGCGTCGAGGTCTCCGAATGGCAGGGAAAAAGCGCCTAGACGTGCCGCGGTTGACGCGATTTGCGGTGCGTCCTCCGTTTGCCACCAGTTGTCATTTTGCCCTTTCACGACGGACGCTTGCCGCATTTCGAGTTGGGGATCGGCGAGCGCATTCAATACGCCGAATTGAGCGAGGGCCGGACCGATGCCTCGCACCAGGAGGGGCATCGCGTCCGCCCCCGCGACGGTGAAGCCAACGATCAACGATTGGCTACCTCGACCGGCGACCGCACGTACCGAAAGTTCGCTCAACTTTCCAGTGATCCCGGTCATGCGTGATAAAGTTGGTGTCGGCAGGGCCGTTTCCGCGATGGGTCCCATCGCGTTTGTGCCGGGGTTACCGTTCCACGCGCATACAAATTGCGGTTCGATGCTCCAAGCGAGGGTTTCTGCGGAGATGAGGCGATTGGCGGACATCTGGAGGGTCGCCGAGCCGGGCCACGCGGGCCATGTGGGGGGGCGCCACGCGGTGCGGTTCATCCAGAGGGCGGCGAAGATCTGGCGGTTGCCGGGCACTCGTCTGAACGAAAAGGTGTTGGCCTCAAATGAGGCCTCCACTGATCTCCACTGGTCGGCGGCACCGGAAACGGTGACAAGACCGGGTCCGATCTGTGGTCCGGAGATGTTTTCGTCCACGGTCCAAGAATTCCGTGCCACGACGCCCGCCCTCATCGTACAGTCTCCGAGTGACATGGTGCCGGTGGAGCGGTTCTCAGTATACTGAAACTGCTCGTGGCTTCCTTCGATGACAAAGCGGCTACTGAATGCATTACTGTCAACCGTCAGGGACTTTGTGCTGCCCCATATCGCTGCATCCCAGTCCCAGTTGCCCTCAATCCGGTTTCGAGCGATTACGACACCCTGCAGGATTGGCATCATGATGACCTCTACGTTCCCCGGTGATGCGCGGCCAAATGTTACCCGGCTCTTTGTTTCTGGCAGGGAAAGCGTGAAGTGATCCCCGTCCAGTCGGGTGACGACATAGGGGCGGTACGGATCCAGTCCGCCCGGCAGGGCAGTCGCACTCGTGGGGCGAAGTTGAATCGTCAGGCCGTCGATCAAACCATGTCCGGGCAGGTTGATGGAGCCCAAAGCAGGATTGAAAGCGCCGGCGTCGACCGTGGGGCGTAAACCGGCATGCTCGTGGAGCCACTTTTGCCGCCAATTGAAATCCCAACCGCCGATTCGGAAAGCCTGCCGGGAGGTCGGAATGGCGGTAGAATTTTCGGCGATGAGTGTATTCTCTTCGATGCGAATATCCCGCGACTCGAGTAGTCCGCCGCCGAAGACAATTCCAGATGCATTCGGCGCCCAGCCACTCCACACCATTCGCCCGAGAGGCGTGGAACGAAGATGAATGGTGTTGCGGCGAATCGTAATTCGCCGGAACGCGTGCACGCTGACGCCGGCAAGGTCCATGTCGTTCGGGATATAGTTTTCCCCAACGTACACGCCCGATCCGGTGGGTGATTCGATGGTGTTGTCCTCAATCACGACGTCCTCGAACAGGGCGTTGCACGCGCCGGTGGAAGTGAGGGCGATGCCATTCGACAGCGCGTTCTCCACCCGGTTGTGATGAATCCAGAGGTTGCGGCTGCCGGCTCCACCGTCGGACACCAACTGCATCAGACCGGTCGTATTACAGTGATCGATCGTGACGTTTTCGGGGATGGTAACCTCGGTGCTCGTGGCTTTCGGTCGTTCCGGCAGTCCTGCCGATGCCATGTTGATGAAGTGATTGTCCCACCGCAGCCCGTCGACCGGAGCGATCCCCTGTTCGAGTGCGCTCTGAAATCCTTCGCAATGGTGGATGCGGACATTCTTGGCCGGGGCGCGAATCTGGAGAGCCCGGCGGCCGATCCCATTGTCGAGATCGAAGCCGAGGTGGGCGATCTCGATGTCGGACTGCCAGCGATCCGGGTGTTGCTCACCATAAGTCAGGTCGCCGATCACGGCAATGGCTCGATTTCTCCGCGCCGCCCGGTCGTTGGGATCGTTGGGCGATCCAGCGGGCATTTTCAGGATGCTCAGGCGACCGCCCTCGCCGAGTAACCGGACGCGACTTTTGAGCCACAACTGATGGGTGAACCCGTTCGGCCCATCGCGGGTCGCGTCGGTCTTGGGCAGGGTGTTGGTTTGAGTATCCGAGAGGGAGTTTACCAAGTACGTCCCGGCGGGAATGAATACCGTGCCACCTCCCAGCTCGGCCACCCGGTCGATGGCGTTTTGAATTGCCTTGGTGTCATCGGTAACGCCGTCGCCTTTGGCCGAAAAACCGGCCCGGACATCCACCGTCAAAGTCGCCGGAATCCCCGGGAAACTCGGGGACTCAGCCGGGGCTGGTGCCGCGGGCAGGGCGGCGCATCCGGAGATCAGCCACGCCCTGACCCTGTGCCATATCCAGCGGCTCCAGACACTCAGTTTCGGTACACGGTTGGAGGTCAGGTGGGTGCCACCGCAATTGCGCATAAGGGCATCTCGGTGCGTTTGTTTTGCGGATTAAAGTCGTCCTTGGGTTGGGGCGGCCTTTTACCCCGCATTGACCCGATCCTGCGGGGGCGACCAACGTGTTGGACCCCGTGTAGCCCTGCGTCCGCAGGCGGCGATGAGCGAATGGGACCGGGCCGAAGGTGCACGCGGCCGTGTTTCGAAATTGTCACCCAAGTGACAAGCCTACGACACATAGGGCGGCTAGATTTACCCGTGGCTTTACGGATTCATCGGTGTGCGATTTGGCGGGCATCGTCCGGGGTGAGGTGCGGGTTGGACATCACCCGCAGGAACAAACCCGGTGGTTGCCGTGCGCGCTGCAATTGGCCTGCGAGGAGTCTTGTTTCGATCGCCGCTTGCTTGGTTTTCTTTGGATCGCCCTTCGGCACTTCTCGATCCTTGGCCGAGGAAGCCGCCAAGAGTGAGGCGGTGACGGAGGCGATGACGGCCGACGAGCTCGCCAAGCAGGTGGCGGCGATTGCGGGTGACGCTTCGATGTCGCAGGAGGCGCAGGACAAGGCGATTTTGGACCTGGTTCGCACCACGGTGCATGCGGCCGTTGCCGGGGTATCCGACCGGGACGCGATCATTGAGATCGTCGCCCGCTACGCCGGGAAGGCGGCCGCGGCGGCACCGCGTTTTGCACCCGCAATTACCGATGCGGTCGCAAGCCTTCCGGAAGTTGCGCGCATTGCCGGCGCGCGCGCGAAAGTGGAGGCGGTAGTCCGTGCCGCGTTGAAGAATCTGCGCCCGTCCGAGGCCGAATTTGGTGGTGACACGCGGGACACGGTGGTCAGCCCCGCACGCTGAAGGACCAGCATGCGACGACTCCTGTCCAGGGACGGCTTTTCCCCGATCACCAAGCGTTGTCTGGCGCTGGCGTTGGGTCTCGTGATCGGAAGCAGTTCAATTGTCATAGGGCGGGCGGAACCGCCTGTTTCGGCCGCATCGGCAGTGAATGCGGCTGATCTGGCAGTGATCGTTGGTGACCTCGCTGAATCCCGGGGGGTGGGTCGGGCGACCAAGGAGCGGCAGATTTCTGAGGCGGTGCGGCTGGCAGTGGCGGCTGCGATTGGGCGCAAAGCCGATCCGGAAGAAGCGGTGGCGAGTGCGCTGAAGTTGGCCGCGATGGCCGCGGCGGCGGCGCCGCAATTCACCGAGGTGATTGCCAACGCGATCGCATTTGCGCCGACGCTGGCGAGGATTCCCGGGGCGCGAGATCGCATTCGGACTGCCGCCTATGCTGCAGCCCGGAGCGCAGGTGACGCTGCTCCCGTTGCGGGTGGTGCGGCCAATTCACCTCCTGGGCGGGCCTCCTCCCTTCCGCCCGAGAGTCCCTATGGCAAAAACAGTGCCTGGACGGTTTCTGCCGTCACCGCTGTGCGGAGGGACGACAACGTCTACTTGAACTCCGCGAACCAGATCGCCGATACGATCATCACGGTGGCTCCGGGCGTGACCTATCGTTTTGGCCGGCAAACGCTGGTGCAGGGGTCGATCGGGGTGCGGACCGCCTTTGTCAAATACCTCGATGGAGCCGCCCCCAACGCCAATCTGAGTTCCGGCGACGCCAATCTTAGCTATGAAGCTGGCAACGTGGGACTGTCCGCCGGTGCCAGCTACCATCAATTACAGCAAAATACCGGCGATGTCGTTTCCCTGGGGGCGCGCGAATTGTTCCGGAGCAACGTTCTCAATTTGGGTTCCACGGTTCATCTGAAGGTCTCGGAGCGAGTCGGCGTCCAGTCCGGGGCGAATCTGAGCCAGACCAAGTACAAGTCCGCCGGTCTCGTGGGCAGCGACGAGGTGAAGTGGCCGGTGAGTGTCTCGATTGAAGCCTCCCCCAAAGTGAATCTCACCGCGGGATTCAGTTACGGCTCGGTCAAGCCGCTCAATGATGGTCCGGCGGCGCGGGATTTGTTTTATAACACCGGGATTTGGGGCCAGCTGACGCCCAAACTGGCGGCGCAATTTACCGTGGGCTATCGGACGCGCGAAGTGGGTTTGAGTCCGCGCGAGGGCATGTGGGCCTTCGATGGGGTCTTTAATTATGCGCTGACGGCGAAGTCCGGCCTGGCTCTGGTCCTCGCGCGGAACTTCGGTGCCGGTGCGTTGGGCGACTCGCTCAAGAGTACGAACTATTCCCTGCGGTTCACGAGTGATCCGGCTCCCCATTGGAACTTTGCGGCAACCCTGACTCACCGCACGGTGGACTACGGTAACCGGGTCTTTGTCCCGCGGCTTAAGCTGTTGGCATCGGCTCGGGAGGATTCGTTCTGGGAAAACGCGTGGCAGGCAACCTATCGCTTCAGTCAGTCCTTCAGCGTCTCGCTGGACGCCACGCTCCGAAATAACGACTCCACCCTCAACGGGGTCGACTTCTCCAATCGCATCGTGGGCCTCTCGTTTGCCTACCAATTCTGACCTGTGAATCTTCGACTCAACCAATCGCATCGCGCATCGACGAGTTCCGGAATCCTCCGCTTGGTCGCCACTGCGGTTGTGGCCGCCCTGGGGATCCTCGGATTTCGATGCCCGGCGGCGGAGTCTCCCGCCAAGCCTGCGGTTCGTCTCGCATCCCACAAGTTGCAGCCGATGGACTTGGTCAAGATGCAGGTTTATCGGGAGCCCGATCTCGATCGCGACATGCGGGTCTCGCAGGACTTTACTCTCGTGGTCCCGTTGCTGGGGGTGGTGGATGTAAGTGGTCGGACCGTGGCGCAGGTGCAGGTTCTGATCACCGAACTCTATCGACAGGAATTTCTCGTGAATCCGCAGATCAATCTTGCGGTCCTCGAGTATGCCCCGCGGACGGTCAACGTGCTGGGCGCGGTTAACGCGCCGGGTGCTTTTGCCCTGCCCCCGGAGCGAACCACGACCTTTCTTGATGCCATTGCGCGTTCAGGCGGTTTTGGCCGCATGGCCAATCGATCCAAAGTCGTGCTCATCCGGACGCAGCCCGACGGCAAAGCCGTGAACTTTACCATCGATGCGGACCAGCTGGTAACCGGCGATCTCAGCAGCCGATGGCCGAGGCAGGACGGCGATACCATTCTGGTGCCGGAGCGGCTGCTCTGATTCGGGATCTTCCCCGCCGAACCGACCCTCCCTTGAAAGGCGAATAACCGCATCCCCCGGCGTGGATTGGCGCGACTGCGGTACCTGGTCAGGTCCGGCGCGTTCGAAGCACGACGCACCGTCACTCTTCCATGAAGCTCCCCAAGAAATCGAACAGCAGCAAAGGGAAGTTGCCCGAAACTTTCTCCGACTATGCGGGGGGGGATCCTGCGCAGTTTCGGAACACCGTCTTGATGGTTCTGGAGCGGAAGTGGTATGCCGTAGCGGTGTTCCTCGTCATCGCCTTGGGAACACTGCTCTACACTTTTCTTTCCGTCCCGAAGTACGAAAGTGTGGCGACCGTTCAGGTCTTGAAGCACGGACCGCAGCTGTTGCGGGTCGCGGATGTGGTCGAGTCCAGCGTCACCAGCGACAACGACTTCAACACGCAGATCAAGATCCTGGAGAGTGTGACGATCGCGAAGAACGTGGCCGCCAAGCTCACCGCCGAGGAGGTGGAACTGCTGGCGCCTCCGGCAAAGGCCGGCGCCAAAGAGGGGCGCAATCCGATCGAAGTGATCCTCCAGGGGCGCAAGATTCTACCGCTGCGCTTTACATTTATGGTTGGCGTTCGCTTTCAGCACCAGAATCCCCGGATGGCCGCCCGCATAGCCAATCTTATGGTTTCGGAGTATATCGCCTACAACACCCGGCTGCGGGTGGAGGAATCGCTGAAGGCCATCGATGAGCTGAAGGATCGCGCCGACCAGCAGCGCAAACGCGTCGATGAGATCGCCGCCGCCCTCCAGGCTTTTCGGCAGCGCGGCAACCTCATTTCTCTCCTGCAATCGAAGGATATTGTCACCGAGCGGCTGAAGGCGCTCAACGGCATGGCCACCCAAAGCAACGCCCGCCTCAAGGAGGCGGAAATTCGTTGGCGGCAGGTGCAGGATTGGATGAAGACGAAGAGGAATCTCGCCGAGCTCCCCATGATCGCCGGCCAGCCCAAGGTCAGTCAACTTAGCCAGCAGATCACGACCTACCGACTCGCCTTCGAACAAATGAGGGAACGGTACAAGCCGCGCCACCCGCAGTGGATTGAGATCACGAACGTCCTCGCCAAAGCGGAGAGTGAATTGACCGAAGCGATCAAGACGGCCGTGGCCTCCGTTAAGGCGGAGTACGAGTCGGCCCTCCAATCCGATGAGGCCGCCCGCAAGGCGCTGGCCGAGCAGGAAGTGCGCTCTCTGGAGGTGGACAAGTCTGGATTGGAGTACGAAAACCTGAACCGGGACTTTCGCGTCAATGAGCATCTCTTGGAATCGATGATGGCGCGGATGCGGGAAACCTCCGTCACCAGCAGCATCGAATCGGAAAACGCGCGTATCATTGATCGTGCTTATGAGCCCAACGTGCCGGTCTCACCGCAGATTGCGATCAACCTGGCCATTGGTCTCGGCGCCGGCCTCTTTCTCGGCCTGATCACCGCCTACATCATTGCGATGGTCGACGACCGCATCAAGACGGCCTTCGATATTGAGACGATGGTCGGACTGCCGCTGATCGGGATCATTCCGCGGGTGGAGCGGATGACTTCGCACGACCGGGCCCAGTTGGTCTTCAATGGCGCGGATCGCGCGGCCACCGAGGCTTTCCTTTCGGTGTATACCAGCATGAAGCTGAACGACGAGTGCCGGAACGCCCGCCTCATTTTGGTCACGAGCACGCTGCTCGGCGAGGGAAAGTCGTTTGTGGCGTCGAACCTCGCCCTCACGTTTGCCTCCCAGGGGCAACGCACGCTTCTAATCGACTGTGATCTGCGCAAACCTTCCGTGCAGGGAGCCTTCCGTCTGGGGACTACCAAGGGCGTAAGCGGATACTGTTTGCAGGGGGCGCCACTCGACTCGATTATCACCCGGGATGTGCATCCCTATTTGGATGTCATTGTGGCGGGCGCCCGCCCCCGGAATCCCATCCAGCTCTTCGGGAGCAAGGAGTTCGAAACCCTGGTTGCTGAACTGGCCCAACGGTACGATCGGGTGGTGTTCGATACTCCGCCGGTGGGCGTCGTGAGTGACGCCCTCAACCTGCTCCCCATGATGGACGGGGCGGTGTACGCGATTCGATTCAACGCTGTGCTGCGTCACGTTGCGCGGCGCCACGCGCGCAGCCTGATGGCAACTAATATTCCGATCTTCGGCGCCGTTTTCAACGACATGAATGCCGGGGTCGCCGGAGGGTACTACGTCGATCAGAATTCCAAACGCTTCAAAGACTACTACGACGTCGGGACCGAGGCGATTGCGGCGCCGGTCAGCCGGGACGACGACCTCGTGGCGGGACGCAACGCCTAGCTTGGGCTGCTAAGGAAAGGTACGGCGGCGTGACGGAAGACCGCACGACGCGAACCGCCTCACTCGCAGAGCCGCTCCTCGAAATTCCAAATACCCGGCAGGGGGCCGAGCTGGTTCGCCCAGCCCTGATCAATCGCCGCAGTGAACACCGGAACTTCGGGGAAGCCCGTGCGGATCCGGGCCAGCCCCTGCGCACTGGTGATGTAGCTGAGCAAGGCGACGTCGTTGGCCCCGGACTTGCGCAGGAGATTGAGCGCCAGGGTCGCGGACAAACCACTGGCCACAATCGGTTGAAACAGGACTACCCGTACTTCGCTCAGGGAGCGGGCATGGAAAACGTGCAGGCGCGGCTCTAGCCGACTGCCTGAGCCCGCCGGGTCGAGTGTGACGGAGCCGAAAACCGTTTCGGGGAGAAACTCCCGCAGGCAGGCGGCAATCCCCATGGCGGCGCGACTCGCGGCGAGAAACACGATCGGTTTCGCGAGAACTTGAGCTTCCTCACCCTGTCCCGCGCCGGGGACCTTGGTCTGCAGCGCCATGGAGCGGGTGGCCTCCAGCGCCAGGACGAGCAGCAACTGGTGACAGTGCGCCCGAAAGTCCAAGCCGACGGTCTGCCGGTGCCGCAGTGCGGTCAGCGCGTGCTGCGCGATCGGATGCTCGAGGACCACGGGTGACGCTACCAGCGACACCGGCCGCTCTGCCGCGCGGATCACCGGTACGGTGGGCCGCGACTCACGCGAGCTGGTGCGACTACTGTCCGAGGTCGTAGTGTAGGGCGTCATCTGGCGGATATTGACCGACGGGCCGGTTGCTCACGGCTCGGAAAATTTAGGGAGTAGCCGACCCGGGACCGGGTCAGTCCCGGGCGGGGGGATCTTTCCTGTGGAAGCAGAATCATTCCGATGGCGGTGCAAATCTTCTCGGGACCTTACCCGAGGGTCGGATATTTGTCATCAGGATACAGCGGGCGTCACCATCACGTGACGTTGCGCACCTTCACCGATTCCCGCGAATGTGCGACGCACGTTGTTACGGTTGGATGTCAGTCCGGTGAATTGTCTCGAGGTACGGGCGCTCCTCCTTGACCAACTTCGTGCGAGGGATGCCACTGTTTCTTCCATGCCGCGGATTCCCACTTTGGTCGCCTTGCGGGCGGTATCATGCCTCGTGCTCGGGGCCGACCTCGGCCGCGGGGTTCTGGCCGCCGAGTCGCCGGGCGGCGCCGTTCCGCCGGGGACGGTTGAAGCCGTGGCCGGTGCTTTCAGTCCGGCGCAGCTGGAATTCGTCGGCCGCCGGGTGATGGAGAGTGTACCGGATTGTCCGGCTGAGGTCTCGGTGGTGGTCGCCCGGATGTTTCTGGAACACCTGCAACAGAAGGATCCGGACAAGCTCGCGCAGTTGTTGACGGGAAACTTCGCGTGGCGGTCGCAGCAGTCGACGCTACTTCGCCTCGTCGGTGCGCAGTTGAACGGCCTGCCTTTGGTGACGCTGAGGGAAGAGGTGGCGCGCCGGCGCCTGCAGGCGGAACTTGAACTGGAAGCCGCTGCGGGAGGAAGCGCCGGCACGGCCGCACGGGATTCCGTGACGCTGTTGGCGAAGATCAAGGAGCTCTCCCCCGTTTATCTCCGGCGCCTGGTTGAGGGTCGAACCGAGGATGACGAACTGCGGATCCTGTTGAAGAAAGTCCGCCAGTCCGAGGCGGGAGGGAAGCCGGCGGCGGCGGTCAAACCGCGGGAAATGACCGCCGCAGAAATTGTATCCAATTTTACACGACACAATCAGGAGGGCTCGTCCCTGCAGCGGTTGCGGGCCTATGTGCTGGAGGGGAGGATGACCGCGGCCGGGGACGAGCAGCAGATCACCCTTTGCCGGCTGCGGCCGGATCGTTTTCGTCTGGTGGTGGGCGACGAGTCCGCCACGCGCCTGGTCCTGGCCTTTGACGGCCAGCGCTACTGGCGCCAGGCGCCCGCCGGACCGCCCATGGTCCTGAAGCGGGAGAGCATGGGGCCGCAGCGTCACCTGGGGGAATTCATCGACGGGCTGTTCGGCGAGGCCGGGGCGACGTTCGAGCGGTTGGACGACGGGAAGGTCCTAGACCGGCCCGTGTTTCGCCTCGCCGTACGCCGGCCGGATGGTTCGCGCTATGTTGCGCGCCTTGATCAGGAAACATACCGCCAGGTGGGGCGGGAGAACGACGACAAGTCTACCGCGACCTACTCCGACTTCCGCGATGTCGCCGGAGTTATGATCGCATTTCGCGAAGAGGTGACCGATGCCGAGGGGCGAAAGTCGGTTCTCACCATCGCGCGGATCACGCCGAATCCCGCGGTCATCCAGGCGGCGTTTGCGCCGCCACCCCCGGGAGCGTTGGACTTCTTCGCGCTGGAGGGCGCCACGCGTGCGTCCGCCCGGGTGCAACTCAAATGAGCTCCTTCAATCCGATCGCGGCGCTTTTCCGGCGCCGGCACCGCGATGACCCGGTGTCGTCCCCCATGGTGAAACTGCTGTTCGCCGGGGTGGGGCTGGTGCTGTTGTACGTCACGGGAGTGACCGCCGGGTATTGCTGGGTCCACTACGTGCTGCGGAATGAGTCGGTCCGCTGGGTCGATGTGGCGGCATTGCGTTGGAAAGAGGTGCGACGCGGGATGGCAGCACAGCAGTTTGCCGTGGCGAACCGGGAATGGCAGGCGAAGAACGACCAGGCCGCCTATCTGGCCTTTGCGTCGGGCCTGCGGTACGATCCGGATAATGCGGCCGGCCGCCTCACCGTGGTGCGCTTCCTGATGGTAATGGGTTCGGTGC
>CAIJFT010000458.1 GCA_903820035.1 uncultured Opitutia bacterium | reverse complement strand
GATTTCGGCCACGTCGAGCGGCAGGCAGGGCGGGCAGCCATCGACCACGGCGCCCACGGCCGGGCCGTGGCTCTCGCCCCAAGTGGAGACGGTGAAAAGTTTTCCGAAGGTGCTCGGCATCGCAGCGCGGGAGAGTTGGCGGCACCCCATGGTCCGGCAAGCGGCAAATCGGCCGCCGGCCGCCGTGATCTCCCCTCTGGCTTCCGCTCCCCCCGACCGCCCTCTTCTACAAGACCGTTTACAAAGCGAGAGCTTTGACTTCTCTCCTTTGTCTCCGGCGCGCCGTCGGCCGCCTAACCATTTTCCATCTGCATGACATCGCGTCTCGCCCGTTTGTGCGTAGCCCTCGCTTCGGCCACCTTGGCCGCTGACGCGTTCGCCCAAGCTCCGATCCCCGCCAGACCTCCCGCCGCCGCGCCAACTCCGGCCTCCCCGCCGCGATCCAGCGTCAAGCCCGGAGCCCCGGAGGACGAACCCGTTACCCTCAAGCTGCCCGACGCCAGCATCGATACCATTCTCGAGGTACTGGAGAACCTGACCGGTCGCACCATCCTGCGGCCCGCGCAGTTGCAGACTCAGACCTACAATCTGAAGTTCGCTCGCCCGATGCCCAAGGCCGAGGCGATCCTCGCGATCGAAACCGTGCTTAGTCTGAACAACATCGGGATCGCCCCGCTCGGCGAGCAATTCCTCAAGGTCGTCGATCTCCAACGCGTGAAACAGGAGGCGCCAATGATGATCTCCGGCTCCGCCCTCGACCTCGCCCCCAGCGGACGCGTCGCCACGAAACTATTTCAGTTGGAATTCGCCCGCGTGAACGAGCTCATCCCGCTTTTTACCGGACTGCTCAATCCGTTCTACGGCGGCCCCGTGCCGCTGCAAAACGCCAACGCCGCACTCATCACCGACAGCGTGTCCAACCTGCAGCGCGTCGAGCTCCTGCTCCAGCAACTCGATAAACCGGTCACCGCCGGGATGAAGCCGAAGTTCTACACGATGAAGAACGGCACCAAGGCCAGCGACGTCGTCACCAAGCTGCGCACCATCCTCACCGGCACGCTGCAAAACCAGCTCGGCACCGCCACCACCTACAGTGCCGACGATCGCACCAATCAGGTCATCGTCGTGACGGATCCGCGGCAGTGGGACTTCTTCACCGACTTGATCGATCAGCTCGACCAGAAGTCGGATCCGAACACGCGCAACGATGTCATTTATCTGAAGCACGCCAAGGCGACCGACGTCGTGGCCGTCCTCACCAAAATCATCAGCGGCCAGAATCAGGCGATCCAGAAGCAGGGCTCCAGCACCGTGCGCCCCGGCCAGGGCATGCAGCAACCCAACCAACCGGGCGCCCCGGCCCAGGCCGCCGGTCCCGCGCTCCCCGCCGCCACGCTCGACACGCTGGGTGCGGGCTCCAGCGAATTCAGCCAGCTGATGACACTGGTCAATGACGACCGTAGCAACGCGGTCGTCGTCTCCGGCACCAGCGACGACGTGCGCCTCGTGAAGGCGCTCATCGACAAACTCGACATCGTCCTCGCCCAGGTCCGGATCGAAGTCGTCGTGGCCGAAGTCACGCTCGACGACCAGCACGCCTCCGGCATCAGCGCCTTGGGGCTGAAGATCGACGGCGACAAGCTCATCGGCTTCTCCGGCTCGACCAGTGGAGCCAGCGCGGCGAGCGGCACCGTTTCCCGCGGCGGGTCCGTCTCCGGCCCGTGGGATTTGGCCGCGGAGATTTCGGTCAACACCACGCCGCGGACCCGCAAAAACTCGATCACGACCGTCCCGACCATCGTCACCAGCCACGGCAAGCAGGCGAAGTTCTTCAACGGCGAAACGCGGCCCGTCGTCACCGGCACCATCCAGTCCGCCGCCGGCGTCAGCACCGGCCTCGCCTCCAGCTCTTCGGTCGCCCAGCAGCAAATCGGCACCACCCTGACCGTGACTCCGTTCATCGGCATCGATGGCTCGGTGCAACTCGACATGGTTCTCGCCGTCGAAGACGTCACGGGTGAGGTGTTGGTCGACCAGAATAAGCAATATGTCATCGGTCGACGTGAGACCACGAACTACGTCACGGCAAAGTCGGGTGACATCAAGGTCATCGGCGGACTGCGGAAGAACTCGAATCTGAAGAGCTCAACCCGGCTTGGCCCGATCCCGATCCTCGGCGATCTGCTCGGTTCCCGCTCCCGCGGCACCACAACCACCGAGCTTGTTTTCTTCATCCGACCGACGGTGCTCAGCAATACGCCTGAGGTCGACAACGCCGAGGCGATCAAACGGATTGAAAAATGGCCGTCGCGTGACGAGGTGAAGCACGAGCTCGACCCCAACTACGTCGCCCCGCCAAAATCGACGCTCGATAAGCTCCTGCAAAAGTGACCGAGCCCCGCGCCTCCGCCCCGAACATGCCCGGACTGGAAACGGATTCGCTACCGGCCACCCTCTCCGCGCTGCTGAGCGAGGAGCAGCGCCAGACCGTGGCCGAGGCGCCGCGCGAGAAGCGCCTTGAGGCGTTGGCCGCGGCGCTGTCGCGACCGGAATCCGAGGTTCTGCAGAAGCTGTCCGCGGCTGCCGGACTCGACATCGCGAGCAACCTTGAGACCGACCCTGAAGCCCGCGGGTTGCTCCCTGCCCGGCTCGTCCACGAGTACCAGATCATCCCGATCAAGTTCGCCGCCCCGGGCAGCGTGCCTCCTTTTCCGCTGCCGTTGCACGCGCAACCGCTGCATCTGGCGGCCGCCTGGCTTCCCGACGACAACATGACCGACTGGCTGCGCACGTTCACGCCGCGCCCCTTGATCTGGCATCTCGCCGTAGCCGAACGCGTGCACCAGCTCATCATCGAAAATTTCGGCGTCGGATCCGGCTCGCTCGACGATAGCGACGAAAGTTACATCGCCCCGGAAGCCCAGAAGGAAACCGAGGAAGTCGTGGACGAAGACGCCGCCGTCGTGCGCTTCGTGACGGATGTCATTTCGCAAGCGATCGAGGACCAGGCGACCGACATCCACTTCGAACCCCAGGAAGGCCAGCTGCGCATCCGCTACCGCGTCGACGGTCTGCTCGTGCCGGTGCCCGTGCCGGAAAACCTCCTGCGCTTTCAGGACGCGATCATCTCGCGCCTGAAAATCATGGCGCGGATGAACATCTCCGAGAAGCGACTACCGCAGGACGGACGCATCAACTTCAAGGCCCACGGCATCGTTCTCGACATCCGCGTGTCGACGGTCCCGACGATCTACGCCGAATCGATTTCGCTGCGCCTCCTCAACCAAAAGAAGGAGGCGTACACGATGGACCGCCTCGGGATGAGCGCGGAAGAACAGAGTCAGATCACGAGCATCCTGGACTACCCGCACGGTATCATCCTCGTCACCGGCCCGACCGGCTCCGGCAAGAGCACCTCGCTCAACGCGTTTCTGCGGAAGATCAATTCCACCGACCTGCGCATCATCACGATCGAGGATCCGATCGAGTACGAAGTCCCCGGCGTGAACCAGATGCAGGTGCGCCCGGAGATCGGGCTCACCTTTGCCGACGCTCTCCGCCACGTGCTACGCCAGGATCCCGACGTCATCATGGTCGGCGAAATCCGCGACAAGGACACCGCTGAGATCGCAATCCGCGCGTCGCTCACCGGTCACCTGGTTTTTTCCACGCTCCACACGAACGATGCCCCCGGCGCGATCACGCGTCTGGTCGATATGGGCATCGAGCCGTTCCTCGTGGCGTCCGCCATCGAACTGGTCATCGCCCAGCGCCTCGTCCGCCGCCTGTGCCCGCAGTGCGCCAAGCCCGCGCCGATCACCAAGGTAAAGCTTTTGGAGAACCTCGCGATTCTGGGCTGCGACGCCAAGGAGGCGGAAGGCATGGAAACCCTGCAGTCCCCGGTCGGCTGCGACCGCTGCCGCGGCACCGGCTATCGCGGCCGCATCGGCATCTTTGAAATCTTCCGGCTCAACGACGAGATGCATGAGCTCGTGCTAAAGCGGGAGAGCACGCGCACGTTGGCCGACTGCGCCCGCAAGCACGGGATGCGCACCCTCGGGCAGAGCGGCTGGGAAAAGGTGAAGGCCGGGCACACGACGTTCGACGAAGTGCTACGCGTCATCACGGTGACGGAGAAGTAGGCCATGCCCCGGTTCGCCTACACCGCCCGCGATCGTGCCGGCAAATCGGTGGCCTCGGATGTTGACGCGCCGACGCGCAAGGACGCGCTGCGCCTGCTCGGCGCCCGTGGGCTCCAAGTGATGTCCGTCACGGAAACCGCCACGGCGACCCCCGCCCGCAAATCGGCGGGCGCCTCCACCGGCGGCGCCAAGAAGCCGGCAGCCGCTCCAGCCCGAAAAGGCCGGCGGGAAGCCGGCACCCCGACCCGCAAGGAATGCCTGCCCTTCCTCGAGGCGCTCCACGATCTCGCGACCAGCGGTCTCTCCGCGGGCGAAGCAGTGCGCCTGCTCTCGGTCCGCATCAAGGAGCCGAAACTCCGCGCCCTGTGCGCGGGCATCTGGGAGCAAATCAGCGAGGGCGCGCCGCTGTCGCGCGCCATGGCCGCATCCCCCGAAGTCTTCGACCCTTCGATTACTAATCTGATCCAAGCTGGAGAAGCCACCGGCTCGCTCAACGACACGCTCGCGCGCTTGATCGCCCACCTGACCGAGCAACGCGAGCTGCGGCGGCAGTTGCTCACCGCGCTCGCGTATCCGATCTTCATGGTCGCCGTCGCCGGCGGCGTCATTTTGTTTTTCCTGCTCTTCCTCCTGCCCCGGCTGAAAACCCTACTGACGTCCCTCGGTGGCAAGATGCCCGCCTCGACGTCGCTGCTGATTAACTTCTCGGAATTTGCCCTGAGCCCCTACGGCGTGGCGACGCTGATTCTGGCGATCATCGGCCTGAGTTCTTTCATCGGCTGGCGCCAGACCGCCGCCGGCCGCATCGCGACCGACTCTTGGCTCCTCAAACTGCCGCTCACCGGGCCGTTCATTGTGTCCCAAACCGTGCTCGCCTTTGCCCAAACGCTCTCGGTCCTCCTTGAGAACGGCATCACCGCCGCCGAGGCGCTGCGGATGACGGAAAAGCAAATCGACAACACGGTGCACCGCGAGGCGTTCAAAACGGCGACGGCGCGCGTGTTGGAGGGCGAGGCCCTCTCCGTCGCGCTCACGCGCACGGGCTGTTTTCCGGACCTCGTCCTCGACCGCCTGGCCGTCGGCGAAAATACGGGCAACGTCGTCCCGAGCCTGAAGCAGATCGCGATCGCCTATCAGAAGCAGATTTCGAATCAGCTGAACATGTTCACCAAGGTGATCGCCAGCGGCGTGCTGATGGCGGTGTTCATCTTCGTCGGCTTCATCGCCTTTGCCATCGTCAGCGCCGTCTTCCAAGTCAGCGCGAGCTTCAAGATGGGCGGTTAGGAAGTTGCGGTCCCTGCAGCCAACGCGAGATGGCACCCGATATCCTCATCGGGTCATTTCGTAACGGCTCGCCCGGCCAAACCAGCCCGATGCGATAGCCGGCCCCACCTACTTCATCACTGGCCTTACGGCACCTCGTACAATTCGACCAGCGCCACACCGGTGCCGCCGTTCGCCCCGCTGACCTGCGCCGTATAGTTGCCAGGCGGAAGCGTGACGAGGAGCACCGCATCGCGGCTGGTCGCTTGCGGAAGCGCGAAGGCGCCGACGGTTTCGGCGGTACGCACGAGCTGCGCGTCGCCACCCCAATCGTTATTCTCTGCGACCAACGCCGAGTCGGCGAAGAGTTGCAGCTTCGGATCGGCCAGGGTGTCCGTCACGCCGAACACCGCGAGCGTCGGTCCGATCGCGCGAATCATAACGGTCTTCGCTGTCGTGCCGCCGATTACAAAGCCCGCGATCAAAATATCGCTCCCGGCGCCCACCTCGGTGCGGGCGGACACGTTGACGAGGCGCGGCGTGGTCGCGGTGAACGCAGTCTTCGCCACGCCGTCGTAGATCTCGGCGAGGGCGATACCCGTGCCACCGTTCTTACCCGTCACTTGCACCGTGTACGAGCCGCCCGCGGGCGAAAGGGCGAGGGCGGAATCGAGGCTCGACGCCGAGGCGTAGGCAAACGCGCCCACCTGCGTGGCGCGAGAAGTGATTGCCGCGTCGCCACCCCAGTTGTCGTTGGTCGCGACCGTTGCCTCACCGCGGAACATCGTCGCCACCGGATCGGCGAGCACGCCGGCAAGGCCGAACTGCCCGAGCGACGGACCGACGCCACGCACCAGCAGGGCTGGCGAACCCGAGGTGTTGGCTCCGCCCAGCGAAAAGCCCACGATCAAGGTCTGGGCACCGGTGCCGGCATTGGTGCGGATCGCGAGGTTCACCAAACGCCCGGCATCGGCCGGATTCGTGGCGGCAAACGAGACCACGGCCGCCTGGCTTTCGACCGTTCCGCCGGTGTTGTTGACGATGCAGGTGTAGGTTCCGGCCTGAGCTTCGGTCGCGTTCGTCAGCACCACCGTCGGGCTCTGCTGCCCGGTGAGCGCAGCACCATTGCGGCGCCACTGATAGGACGGTGCCGGCGTACCCGTTGCGGCAACGGAAAGCACCACGGTGTTGACGGTTCCGGCCACGAGACGGACCTGGGCCTGCGGCTGCAAGGTGATTTCCGGCGCGGTGGAGCCACCGGTGCCGGTCACTGTGACGAGCACATTTTGCAACGCGGTCGTGCCGTTGGTATCGGTGGCGGTCACCGTTACCGTCGCACTGCCGGCCCGCACCGGCGTGAGGCTCAGGGTGGAACCGTCAACCACGGCGGTGACCACGGCGGTGTTGGAGGTCGTGGCGGAAAAGGAGAAAACCGCCGTCGCGCCGCCGTCAGAGGGGAAAATCGGAATGATCTTCACGTCGGTGACCGTGACATAGTACTGCGTCTTCAACTGGGTCTCGCCGGCGGGAACGTTGCGCAGCGGGGTGCTGGCCGCGGCCCCGGTCGCGTCAAACCCGATGTTGTAGCGCGGCAGATTGGCGATGCCGTCGACCACATTCATCCCGTTGCCGATGACGCGGGCGAAGACCGTGAAGCCGCCGTTCTGGTTATCAAGGTTGCCACGATTGTCGGCGAGATTGACGAACCACTCGCTGCTCGCGCTGTTCGGATCACTGCCGAGCTTGGCCATCGCGACGGTGCCGCGCGTATTCCCCAACTTGAATTCGTTCACCACGGTGGGAAAGGTGGCGATGTGTGCGTAGGGAATCACCGCGGCGTACCCGCCGCCCTGGATCACAAAACCCGACACTGCACGGTGGATGAAGGTGTTTTGGTACCGGCCCGCATTGATGTAGGCCTGAAAATTTTCGACGGTTTTCGGAGCGTCGTTTGCCAATAACTCGAAATTGAACCGGCCAGCCACGGTATTGATCTGCGCAATCTGCCCGGTGACGGTGGGCAAGGTAAAGTGGTTGCGGAGGTCCACCGTGACGGCGGCGGCCCCGGCCGCGAGCGACTGCGGCGGGATGGCCGCGCCCGAGGTCGGCACGCTTGACTGCGCATGGACCGGGGCGGAAATCAGGAGAAGCAGGGCGAAACCGCGGAAACGGACGGAAAGCATGGCCGGAAAATTGAGGACTCGGGCGGCGTGCGCCAACCCGATTGTGCCAGTGAAGCGTTTTTGCGGAACCTGATCCGCCACCCGCCCGACGGCCGCATCCCAATCGTCAGAACCGCACCGTAAACTGGGTCGCGAGTGTGCGCGTCGTATCGCGCCGCCCGCTGTCGCCGTGCTGCAGGCCGTATTGCAGTTTCAACTGGGTGTGCGGCGAAAAACGATAGCCGGGGGCAACGTCCACCCGCCAGACCTCCTGACCCCACCGCGTGCGACTTCCGCGGTCGGGGATGGTGCCATACAGTTGCTGATTCCAACGGACAGCACCGGACAGCTGCGGGGTGAACTTGTACTTCACCTCCGTATAGTAGGCGAAGACATCGGCATCGCCCAACCGCGGAATCGTGAAGCGCGAAGCATACGCTTCCGCCCAGACCTGCCAGTGATGCCAGGCAAACGCGAGGTCGTGAGCCAGCACCTCCTGCCGGTAATCTCCGCGCCCGTAACCCGCCGGGATACCGCGCGCTGCAAACTCCCGCAGGTAGGAGCCGGTGCTCGCGGATAAGCCGAGTTGCCACATCTGGTTCGGCCGGAAGGTGACTCGCGCGCTGAGCGTCGGGTGGGTGAGCTGTTCCCGACCCCGTTGCCAGGCCTCCGGTCGCGAGGAGAGGGAGCCCAGCTTGCCCTCGAACACATAGTTGACGCGGCCCGCTCCACCAAACAGCGACACGCCGTCCGCGTAGCTCGGCCCCCAGACGATGGGCACCCGCAGCGATTTCTCGAGTGCAGTCTGCGCCGCCGGCAGGCCGGGCCGAATGTGCGCCCACTGCAACAGCGCCGTGCTGGAACGAACCGCATCCGTATCCCAAATACCCGTCAGCAATTCGTATGGCAGCGGCGCGGTGATGAACGGATTCGTCCACGAGTCATGACGATTGGCCCAGTTCCCCACCGCCGTGGCGAAGCGGCCCACCTGGACCGTGGGTTGGTTGCGCCCCCAGGGGGCATAGCGCACGGCCACCTCATCCAGCCGGAGCTGCCCCGGGCCTTCGCCCGGGTCAAAGCCGTGATCCGCCCGCGCCTGGGCGAAGAGGTAAACCTGCGAACCAAGCTGCGCATCGAGGAACACCGTAAGCCGCGACTCAAGCAGCGAGCCGTCCTTCGTGCCGAGCACGCCGGGGGCAGGCAACTGCACCCGGTAGCCTTCCAGATCGAGGGCTCCGCTGAGCCGGCCCCGCCACTGGGTATCGCGAGCGCTGAACGAAAGAAAATCCTGGACCTCATCGAGGAAATCTTCCGCCGCGGTGGCCGAAAGCGTTACCGCCGCAAGGCAGAGGAGCCGACGTAGGCGTTGCCAAACGGATTTCATACGACGGCGCCGGCGGGCGCCGGCGCAGGACGGAACGTCACCTCAAACACCGTGGCCTCTTCATCGGAGCGGAGGAGCCGGAGTTCACCTTGGTGCAGTCGGACAAGTTCCCGCGCCAGATTAAGGCCGAGCCCGTGACCAGGCACGTTTTCACCCATCGCCCCCCGATGAAACCGCTCGAAGATGTGCGCCTGAGCCGCCGGCGGAATCCGACGACCGCTATTGCCCACGGCGAGCCGCACCACGTCACCCTCGACCGCCGTCCGCACTGTGATCCGACCGCCCGGTCGGTTGTACTTGCGCGCATTTTCGAGCAGATTCTGCAGAATAATCGCTGTGTAACGCTTCTCCCCGAGAATGGGCAGCGTGGCTGGGAAATCCGTCCCCACCGTAACATTGAAAGCATCCGGCTGCGCGCTCAGGTCATCCAGCGCGGCTTCAATGAGAGGCGTGAGATCAACGGGGGCATAATCCAATTTCAGTCGACCGGAATCCATCCGCGACAACAGGAGCAGGTCGTCGATCAGACTTGAGAGCCGGTACGTCTGGTGGATGAGAGTTGCAACCTCCTGGCACTCTTCCGTCGAAAGCTTCTCCTTGGCCATCCATTCCTCCAACCCGGCCCGCAACACGGTGACCGGCGTTTTGAGCTGATGCGAGGCGTCCGCGGAAAAACGGGCGGCACGCTGCAGCTCGGCATTGGTCATCTCCAACGCCGCCTCGGCCCTCGCGCGCTGCATACGGTTTTTCTCGGAATCGACTGCGAGCCTTTCGACCGGCACGGCAAGTCGGGCGGCCACCACGTGACTCCCGCCCCATCCGAGCAAGAGAAGCAGAGCACCGGCCCCGAGCACCTGCCAACGCAAATGCTGTTTGCGCTCGACGAGTCCGGTGAGCGGGTACACGCAAATTTCGTAGGCAGCGGGGAAAAGGGAATCCGGGTTCAGGTGGCGCGCAAACAGCAGGTAAGGCCGACCGGACAGCTCGAGCCGACCGGTGGTTTCGTCGTCGGAGGAGGCCCCGAGCACCCGCGGAATTTCACGCGAGACCGCCGCAGCCGCGTCCGGGGCAAGCCCGGGGGCGTGCAAACGCCCCTCCATCCAGAGCCCGCTTTTCATGCCGGCGCCCAAACCACCCGCGGAAAAATCAAAAGGCCGGAACCCCAACACAAGGGCGCCCAAAACCTCAGCCGTCTCGATGGAGAGAATCGGCATGGCCATTACCATCGCGACCCGTTCAAGCCGACCATCCGCCCGCACAACGTACCCGGTCTGCGGCGCGTTGGTGATCCTGGGCAGGGCGAGACCGGTCTGCTCCTCAGCCGTCAAAGCGCCCGAGACCCGGGTGTTGGCCGGAACAATGACGCCACCGTTATGATCAAGGAAGCGGTAGAATTGCGCGCTCAGCGCCGGACCAGGATTCTCATCGGCATGCGCGGTTATGTCGCGCAGCTCGTCCTCCGCGGTCGGATACAAGAGATCCAAGGCGTCATCCTCGAAGGCGGCCCGAATTCGGGGCTTCCGCACCAACGCCCGGCAACGCTCCACCAGCGCGGCGCTACGCACATCCTGAGCGTGGCGAAGGGCCGCGACCTGGCCCTCGAATTCCCGTTCGATGTCCTCGGCCGCGTTGGCCACGAGGCTGCGTTCCGCAAAGTAAAGCGCGAGAAGCGTGACGACGGTAACGACGAGCATGATCGCCGCGAACAGCCTCGTGCGAAAGCCCGCAACGCGTGCAACCTGCAGCTCGGGGATTCGGCTCACGGAAAGTCGACGCGCAGGGTCGCGTCGCCGGGCGGCAAGTCAACCAGCTGCTCCCGGATGGTCTTGCTGTCGACCCACGCCTTCACCGTAAAGCGTCCCGCGGGCAAACCAGCGAGTTTAAAGCCGCCCGCGGCATCGGTAATCACAAAATGCGGCGTAGCGAGCACCAGGATGAGCGCGCGCATGTGCTCATGAATGTCACACCGCAGAGTCACCAGCCCGGCCTCATCGAAGATCTGCGACGGCACCGGTTTTTCGTCCGACCGATACCGCCCGAGATCAAAGCGCTTCGCCGGTGAAAACGAGAAGATGTTGTGGTAGGTGTCGTCGAAGTTGGGAAACTCCACTTTTGTTCCGACCTGAACCGGCAGAAGCGATGGGATGAAGGTGAGATCCTTCTGCCGAATCTGAGTCACCGGTTGCACCTGCGGTCGGGGGAATTCGCCCTCGACATAAACGATCGCAACCGGGGGATTGGTGGAGAGCACGCCCGCCTTGGTCACGATCTCGTAGCGCTGGTTGACCACCGGAGCCGAGCGTGCCTTGGGCAAAACCACCCGACCTTCGATCGTCGCGGCCACCGCCGTCGCGCTCAGCAATAGCCCCGTGACAGCCACACGGGTCGCCCGCCGCCATTCTGCTCCGATTCGCATCATTACCCGCATAGCTAAGTCCGGATGGTGTAGCCGATGCCGCGCAACGTGTGAATGAGCGGATGCGCCGTCGGAGCGTCGATTTTCTTGCGGATGCGGGTGATAAATATCTCCACCGTCCGCGTATCGTATTCGTGATCACGCTGCCAAACGCGCTCGCACAGCTCGGTGCGGGAAAACGGCCGGCCCGGCTCCTGCATCAGCACCTGCAGCACATCAAACTCGCGCGGGGAAAGAGCTATCGCCAGCCCGGCCCGCAGCACCCGCCGATGGCGAACGTCCATGTGCAAGTCAGCCACTTTCAGGATATCGCCCGGCGCCGTAGTTGCCCCACGCCGGCCGAGCGCTTCGATGCGGGCGACCAGTTCGTCCATCGAAAAGGGCTTGGCGAGATAGTCATCGGCCCCCGCCTGCAGCCCCTTGACGCGATTTTCCACTTCGCCTCGGGCCGTTAAAATCAGCACTCGGGACGGACAATGCGCCTCGCGCATCCGGGCCAGCACGGAGAGTCCGTCTAGTCCGGGTAGATTAAGATCGAGCACGACCAGATCAGGCGGATCCGCCAACGCGAGCTTCAAGCCCTCCGCCCCATCATGGCTCGCGTCCGCAGAGTGTCCGCGCCGGATCAGGGCCCGGGTGATGTGGCCGGCGAGCTGGCGTTCATCTTCGATGACCAGAGTGCGCATTAAAACGGGTGGAAGGGAAACCGGCGTAGGCGATCGCTTCCGCCACGAGGATTTGCACCCGGCCCGACACGTCAAGCGTGCCGCGGCCCGCTCGTATCCACTACCGGAGTTCGTAAATCTCGATCAGCGCCTCACCAGTACCGCTGTCCGCTCCTTTCACCTGCACAGTGTAGCTCTTGCCCGCATCCAGGCTGGTCACCAACGCCGCGTCCTTGCTGCCGGAAGGCAGCGCAAAGGCGCCGACCGAGGTAAACGTCGCCGCCAGATCCGATGACCAGTTATCGTTCTCCGCCACTTTGGTCCCGATATTGTTGAAAATTTCCAACTTGGGATCGGCCAAGATGCCAGGCACCCCGAACGCCGAAAGTCCCGGTCCGACTGCGCGGATGAGTAGGGCCTTGGTGCCGCTGCCAGATATGGCAAAACCCGCGATCAAAATATTGTCGCCGGTGCCGACCTGATTACGGGCCGAGACATTCACCAAACGAGCCGCGGTGGGAGCGCCGATGTCGTACGCCTCGACCAGTACAATTCCCGGGCCTGTGCCCTGCGCCTGGATCGAGTAAGCGGCGTTCAAGCTCTGCACAAACGCCGCATCTCGGCTGCCGTTGGTGAAGGCGAACGCACCCGCGCTGGCAAAAGTAGGCGCAAGCGCCGCGGGCCAGTTGTCGTTGGTAAATATCGACGTCGAGCCCAGGAAAAGGTCGAGCTTGGGATCTACCATCGCAGAGCTAAGCCCGAAACCGGCCAAGGCCGGTCCGGCCGCACGCACCAGAATATCCCTCGGACCGCCGCCCACGACGACGCCGACGGTTAGAATCTGGCCGGCGCCTAACGAGGTGCGAACGGACAAATTCGAAAGGCGGTTGCTGGCGCTCGGCGAGGTGACGCTCAGAGTTGCGACGTTGCTCGGAACACTGCCGGCGGCATTGGTGGCCAAAACCGAGTAGTTGCCCGCATCGAGCATTTGCACGCTTGGAATCGTGAGGTTCGCGTTCGTCGCTCCAACAATCGCCGCACCGTCGCGCCGCCATTGGTAAGACGGCGCAGGCGAGCCAGTCGCAGCAGCCGAAAGCGTAACTAAGGAACCAACCACAGCTGTCTGACTAGGCGGCTGTGCCGTGAAGACCGGAAGCGTAGCACTGGCGGAGGCTGAAATATCAAAAGTGATGGGTTCCCGCGGCCCGTTACCGCCGGTGCCGTAACCTTGGATGGAAACAGTAAACTGACCTGAGACCACCGGAGTGCCCGTGATCGTTGTCACCGGAAACCCAGCCGTAACAATTCCATTCCTCACGGCGGGGCTGAACGTAAGCCCGTCCGGCAGTTTACCGGAGATGGCGTAGTACTGGGGATTGCTCGGCGTTCCCGTGTAGGTGAAGGCGATCGGCACGATCGGGGTTCCCGGCTGGCCCACGGCGGAAGTGCGGACCGCCGGCTCCCGCGGGTCGCTACTCACCCTGATTATGGTGTTGGTGCCCTGAGTTACGATCAGGGTCGAGGCGCCTACCAGCGTGTGAGTCGCACCTAACGCACCGACGGTAAATACGGAACGTACGAGCGCGACAATTAAACTGGAGGCACCTCCGTGACCTGCCCCCAGGGCAACCCTAAGCGCTGGGGTGCGTTGCAGCACAGCCAGCAGCAGGGCCAAAGGAAGGTTGAGGGCGGATAGTCTAAAAAAGAGCAACGGGGTACGCGTCACGGTGGAAATGGGCGAGACCGACGCCAACGACTCCCGCCCATTCCGTCAAGCGACGCGCCACTTGCCTAATTGCAACCGCAACCACTGCCGCCCACGCCCCGACCACCGGAGGCGGTTTCACGGGAGAAAAACGTGTGCTCCATCATGGCCGTGTGCAGTCCGTCACGGTCCGGGCGCATGGCGTAACTCGCCAGCGTGGCTCGTTCCCACGGCTTGACCGGAGCGAAGTTGGTGTGAGTACAGCCCGTGAACAGGGCGCTGGAGGCGAGCAGGGCGAGAAGGAAGAAGCGGTTTTTCATGGGAACGGGCAGTTAGATTTTCTCCGCGAGGAGGGACTCGATCTGGCGGCGTAGTTCGCGATCGGTGGCTTCACCGTGGAAGCCTTCGTGCACAAAGCGCACCCGACCGTCGCGACCAATCAAATAGCTCGTCGGCATCGTGGGGACCACGACCTGCTGCACGAGTTTTTGCTGTTTGTCGTGCAGCGTCAGAAAGGGCGGGGCCAGCTTCTTGACGAAAGCCGCCGCCAGAGCGGGCTTCTCGTCGATACCGACCGCTGCAATGATCAACCCGCGACCCGAAAGGTCCTGATGCAATTTAGCAATCATGGGGAACGACGCCTTGCACGGCGCACACCAGGACGCCCAAAAGTCGACCAGTACCACTTTGCCGGTGGTATCGGGCAGGCTGCCGCCGGATAGAGGCTCGAGTCCAGCGGCGGCTAGCGCAGGAAACGGCGAACCAACCTTGATTTCAGCGCGAGCGGGAAGCACTGCCGTCCCGACAAGGGCGGCCATCATGAGTATTTTTTTAAGCGACGACATAATTGAAAAAGCCGCGGGTCTGCGCCCGGGAACGATCGGTGACGAGGAGACCCTCCGCCCCCGGAAATGATTGGATGAACTCGATCCCTTTCGGCACGCCGAGGACAAACGCCGTGGTGGAAAGGACGCCGGCCTGAAGACAACTACCGGCGACAACCGTGGCTTGGGTGCAGCCGTTCGCCACGGGCCAGCCGGTGCGCGGGTCAATGATATGCCCGTAGCGCTTTCCCTCGATGGTGAAGGCGCGGATGTAATCGCCCGACGACGCCACGCCCTTACCAATAATTGCCATGCTACCGGCAGTCGTTCCGGGCTTCTGCGGATTTTCCAATCCGATGTGCCAGGCCGGGCGGTCGGGCGGCGCGCCAATGGCCCGCAAATCGTGACCAAAATCAACCAAAGCGGCCGGAATGCCATGCTGGATCGCCACCTGTGCCGCCATATCCACCGCGTACTCCTTGCCGAACCCACCAAAGTCCAACGCCATACCGGCTTGGGGCAGAAAAACCTTCCCGGGCGTACGTTGGACCTTCTTCCAACCCACGAGATGCCGCGCCGCAGAGATCTCTGCGACCGAAGGCAGTCGGGGCTTCTCCGCCTTGTAATTCCAGAGCTGAATGAGCGGGAGCGCAGTGGGATCGAGCATACCCTGCGTCATGAAAAAAAGCGTATCACACAGCTTGAGCATCGCCTCCATTTCGGCATCAACCGCGACCGCGGCGAGCCCCGCGCCAGCATTGATCCGACTGACCATGCTATCGGGGCGGAAGCGTGAATATTTGGCCTCAAATCCGCTCACCCACGCCATCAGTGCACGCTCAAAGCCGCCAGCCTGCTTGTCGCCACCCGGCGCGACATACTGCACTTCGCACTGCGTCCCGAGCGCCGGGAATGCCAGCCGACGCAATGGCAAACCCGCCGCCGCGCCGTTAGGAGCGGCGGGCGGAATGCGCTGCGACTGTGAGACGACGGCCATACAGGCAATTACCAGCCGAACCGGGCACCCAGTGTCAGGATGTTAGCCTGGCAGTACGCGCTCTGCGGCGTCACACCGTCACGACCGCGCATATCATAACGCTCAAACGCTGCATCCAATTGCCAAGACTCGGATGGGGTCCAAATGACCTTCAGACCGTAGGTAACCGTACGTAGGGCGGAGAGGCGGTAATCGGATGAATAAAACGGGCCATTGGCCCGAGCCGGACCGGAGAAGGGCACGATCGCGGTCTTATCGAGATCATAGTAATAAAAGCTGGCTGCCGATTGGTCGTGGAAACGAAGTCCCGGCCGGAGAATGAGGTGCTCGCCTACGTTCTGGAACCACGCGGCATCGATCGTGTGTGCATCCGCTTTGTAGGAGTCATGATAGAAGCGGTAACTGAGGTCGACGGCGCCATGGACTGCGGCATAGGCTCGGTTGAGCGACACGAGCGCTATCCACTTTTCCCGCTCGGCGGGGCGGTTTTCACTAAACGTCAACGGCAGTGAGATACCCGGAAATATCTCGATGTTTTTCTGCACGAGCTTGTACGGATCGGCGAGGTAGCCTCGGGCGCGGCCCCACGTAAAATTGAAGGTCAGTGAGGTCCGCGCGTCGAGGAGTTGGGTTACGCCCACAATCACGTCGTTCGAGCGCTTTTTCACGCGGTCCGTCTGATAGAAAACACGGATATCATCATCCGTGCCGGCGACCCCCACGAGGAGGTTGGTGTTCTTCTGGTTGAAGTCCGTGACGGTGTTCAGGGACCAGCCGTTGGAGACATAGTCACTTTCGCGGCTGTTGCCGAAGCCGAACGAGAGATTGACCCGCTTGATCTGGCGCGAGAGGGCGCCGTTCCACGCCTTACGGCGTTCGTGCATTTCGGAGAGCCCGACTTGATCGCTTCCCTTCTCCGCCGGTTGCCCGTTGGGCGTGGCGCCGGCGATTGAGTCGATGATCCCCTCCAGTTTCAGATGAGTGTCGGTCCCGAGATCTTTTTCAACCGTAGTGCCGTTAACCTTCACGGCGATGCGGCCGTCGGCTTCCCGGTAGTCCTGAAACTTATAGCGGATTGAGTCCTCCGCCCAGGCGAGCCGGGGGGAGAGTCCGACAAGCAGGAGAGAAAGCGTGGTGGCACGAGCGGGAGACAGCAGGGCGATGTTCATGATACAGAGTTTCAATACGGAAAGGCTGTGCGGACGGGATGCTGGGACGTCGATGGCGCAGAAGGCCAAACGCAACAGTTCATCATTTTTTGCCGATCAGTCCGACCCCGAACGGAGCGGGCCGAAACGCGAGGTTTCACCCAAGACAGCACCCAACCCGAAAGGTTCTTTTTTTAGCGAGGAATCTCCACTGCCGAAGCCCTGAGGTTGAGCGTCAACTTTGAAGGGTCGCCTCGATTGGAGGCCAAGGTAAAGCGCTCGATTCCGATATATGGCGCCCGCTGGTGAAGATTCAGGTAGAATCGGGCGAGCATCGCGTAGTCCGCATTGGCAACCTGATATTCAACACTGTGAACGGTGAACTGGCCATTGGACTCGGAGGGCAGAGGCGTGGAACCGTAGTTATTGCGCAAGCCGGCCTCGAAGGCCGCTTGGTTGAGGGCGTTGACGAGACGCGTTTGATCCAAGGTCTTCCCTGGCTCTAACCGCGCCGCCGCCTTCTGCGCCGCCGCTTCGATCGGCTCCCGATTGACCAGCCACTGCTTTTGTTCGGCAAGGGTCGTGGTCGTGGAACGCTGCTGTTTCCAAAACGTGGCGATCTGTCCGCCAAAAGCCGACAACCACCAGAGGACAGCGATGAGCAGCATGCCAAGCAGCAGCAATTTCTCCCGTAGCAACCGGCTCAGAAAGGAGGCGCGCAGCGTGCGAATCATGGTGCGAGCGACTCGGCAGGCTTCAGCGAGTCGGGTTTGAAGGTTACGATAAGCGAAAACGTGGCGGTTTCACCCCGCGTCTTGTAGTCGCGGATCTCAACCCGCTGGAGCATTGGCAGATTACGCAGAGTTGCCTCGTAAACGGGAACCTTCGCGGCATCACTCGATGAAGCCTCAATGGTAAGCGTATAAATTCCGGTCTGGGGCAGCGTAATAACCTTGATAAAGGTGATCTCGGCCGGCTTCCGCTTTTCCTCGAAAAGCACATTGATCATCTCGAACGGCAACAACCGCTTCGTAGAGAGTTCGTCGATGCGATTCGCGAGCGACTGGGAACTCATGATCTTGTCTACCGTAGGTTTCTGCGCACGCACCTTGGCCGACCGCCCCTCTTGCCAGATCCGCCCTCCGACCAAGCCCAACTCGCCCACCCCGAGCAGGGCTAAGGCTGCGACGCAGGCGAGCGCTGTGCGCCAAAGCACCACATCGCGCCGCCTCGCATTGCGCATGGCGGTCAGGTCCGCCTTGTCCCGCACGTCCAACGCCGCAAACCGGCCGACCGACAGCCGCGAAACGAATTCCCCCGACCTCAATACCACCTCACCGTCGCTCGTGGCAGGATCCGCAACTGGCGGCGCGGATAACTCCACGACCTTGAGACTACCGCCCAATTCCGACACCAAGGCATCGCGAACTTTTGCGCGATCTGCGTCCGACGTTTCCAGTTCGATCACCCGCGACAAAACTTTGGCAGGGACCGCGGGCTTCGCCCAATAGACCACCGTCACCGCCTCGGGGGCGTGTAGAATGATGGCCGTCGCCGGCGCGATCCCCTCAGCCCCCAGCAAGGCCGCAAATGAGGGCATCACCAACTCGGCCTCGGTCCAACCTGCGGTTTGCTCATTCGTGAAGCGGCGACGGTAAGCGGCAAAAACCAACGCCCCTTCCGCACCGGCCGCCCAAAACCAACCGTAGTAAAGCTGCGCGAGCGGGAATGGGGATATGCTTTCCAACGCCAACTCGATCTGCAGCGCCGCCTCAGCGCCCGAAGCTCCCGCCGAAACCGGAACGGCCCGCGAAAAGAACAAGGGATCCGATAGCAGCACCACGTGGGGCGGCGGCGGACTGGCGCGGAGGAAACTCATGGGCGAAGCGGACATTGCATCAGATCAACTTGTTTGGCGGCGGTGGCGGAGGAGGAATTTCATCATTTTCGCGAATTTCCAAGAGCGCAAAAGGATACCGGAGCTCGGTTGCCGGGGCACCTGCCCTCGCGCCAGCGCCACTTGCCGCCGGCCGGCCGGTCGACTGCCCGTTTGGCATCGCCTGACGTTCTGCGGAAGTCTTAGCCGCAGCCCCCGAGGTCTGAGCCTTCGTCGCGGTGGTTTGAACAGTCGTGGCACCATTCGGCGGCGCTATGATCGCCATCAACTTGAACTCAGTCTTACCATCCCGGACTGTCACGACGATCCGCAAAGCACTAATGATTGAGGCAAAGGCCCCGGTGTCACCCGTAGGCCCGGCAATCCTTTGGGCATCGGTCGGATTCTGAAAAAACTGCGGGCCTCGCGTCTGGAAGGTACCAGTCCCCTGCAAGAATTCGTCGAGGTTCCGCTGCTGCGTCGCATCAAACCGACCAAGCGCCACCAGCGTATCGGGCTTGGCCCCGTTAATGTTGGGTCGCGCAAAATCGAGCAATGACACACTGTCGGCAAACCGTTTCCACCAATCGTTGGGCCGCCCGTCTGCATCGAAAAAAGTCTCCCGCACTTTTTCAATAGCAGCGAGTTCCTGCAGGGACCGGAGTGAACGACCCGGCACCTCGTAGGGAATCGCGCCAGCATCGTACATCGGCTGCACCGCAGT
>CAIJFT010000457.1 GCA_903820035.1 uncultured Opitutia bacterium | reverse complement strand
GTGGCCGTTGCGTTCGAGGATGTAGAGGTTGCCCTGCCGGTCGAGGGCGGCGGCGCGCGGATCAACGAGCGGGGCGCTCACCGCCACGGCGCCGTCCGCGGGGATGCCTTTTTCGCCGTTGCCGGCGAGCACGCGGGTACGTCCGGTCTTCAGGTCGACGGTGTGGACGCGGCGCAGGTCGGAGACGACGAGCTGCGTGCCGGTGAAGTCCAAGGAAATGCAATACGGGCCCGCCGCGCGGGCCTTGTCCGCGGGCACGCTGAAACCGGGCAACGTGGCCACGGTCCCGGCACCGATGCTGACGCGCCGCACGCGGCCGTTCCACGTGTCGCCGAGGAGGATGTAGCCGTCGGGCAGCACCGCGAGGTTGTGCGGACCGTTGAAACGAGCGGCGAGGGCCGGGCCGTTGTCGCCCGCGTCGCCGGGAGTGGCTTGGCCCGCGACGTGGGTCAAAATCCCGCGGGTGTCGACCTTGAGCAGTCGGTTGCCGCCGACCATTTCGACGAGGTAGAGGTTGCCCGCCGCGTCGAAGTCGGTGCCGAAGGGCTCAAGCAGTTTGGCGCGGGTGGCCGGGATGCCGGTGGCGGATTCGGAGCCACCGGCGACCAAAACGATTTTTTCCGCGCGCAGGGAAAACGCGGCGAGGGCGGACGTGGCGACGGCGAGGAGCAGACGGAGGCGCATGGGCATGGCAAAGGGGAGGGGGGGAGTGTTCGCCGGAACGCCGGTCGAGGACAAGCGGATCGTGGGGTGCTCAGCCTCCGCGCCTGCGCTCTGCCGGACCAAAGGTTGACAAGGGCTGGTCACCGGCCGCAAACCGGTGGCGAAACCCAACCCACCATGACCCTCAAGAAACTGCTGCTCACGTTCACCGCCACCGGCCTGCTGGCCGCGGGCTCGGCCAACCTCCTCGCCCAAGCGGAGACCAAGGAAAAGAAGGCCAAGAAGAAGGCGCCGGCCGCGGCGGTTTCGGAATCGGCCCCGAAGTCGGTGGTCCACGTCGTGACCGTCGCCTGGAAAGAGGGCACCACCGAAGAGCAGATCAAGGCGGTGCTCGACGGCGTGAAGGCGATGCCGGCGAAGTTTCCGGGGATGACCCGCGTCTGGACCAAGACCGTGAAGATTCAGAATCAGAAGGGTGCCGAGACGAAGCTGACGAATGTGATCGCGATGGAGTTTGCCGACGAGGCCGCGTTGAAGTCGTACGCCGGCAGCCCCGCGCAGTTGGAGTGGTACAAGCTTTACGAGCCGATCCGCCTCAGCAGCACGACGCACGACGTGTCGAACTGAGTTCGCGCTTCCGGTGGGACCCGATGTTCACCTCGGGTCTTTTCACGCCGGCTTGCTCGATGGTCATGGCCCGATGGGGACATCGGGCCCCATCGGAATTATAGGGTCCTACAGCAGTGGTTTGAGCACCGCCCACACGGTCTCGGCGACGTGCTGGTGGCCGCGGACGTTGGGGTGGATTTGATCGGACTGATTCAGCTCGGCCACGCCGCCGACCTGATCGAGCAGAAACGGAATCAGCGTGGCGTCGTACTGCTTCGCCACCTCGGCGAACACCGCGGTGAATTTCGTCGCGTAATCCGCGCCCATCGAGGGCGGCATCTGCATGCCGGCGAGCACGAGCTTCGCCTGCGGGTACTTGGCGCGCACGCGGGCCAGAATCCCCTCCAGATTCTTTTGCGACAGCGCGGGATCGACGCCGCGCAGGCCGTCGTTGGCCCCGAGGGCGAGGACGAAAACGTCGACGGGTTGGCGGAGAATCCAGTCTACGCGGCGCAGCCCGCCGGCGGTGGTTTCGCCGCTGAGCCCGGCGTTGACGACGCGCCAGCGTAGGCCGCCGGCGGAAATTTTCTCCTGGATGCGGGCGGGGTACGACTCGGTGGACGGATCATCGAGGCCGTAGCCGGCGGTGAGGCTGTCGCCGAAAAACACGAGCGTGCGCAGCGGGTCGGCGGCGCGGGCCGGGAGGGCGACCCCGAACGCGACCACCAGCAGCAGGCCGGTCAGACGAAACACGGGGAAGAACGGGTGCATGGGCTCGATTTCGCGGGATTCGTGTGTTTCGTGGGCCTTTCATGAGTGTTCAACCGATGCTGAAAGTCGAGCGGCTGACCAAGACGTACCCGAGCGCCGGCGGCCGGAGCCTCACCGTGTTGCGCGAGGTGAGCTTCGCGCTCGAGCCGGGCGCGAGCCTCGCGATCGTGGGCCCGAGCGGCAGCGGCAAGACCACGCTGCTCGGCCTCTGCGCCGGACTCGACCAGCCCAGCGGCGGCACGGTCGAACTCGCAGGCAGCTCGATCGGCGCCTTGAGCGAGGACGAGCGGGCGTTGGTGCGGAACGCGCACGTCGGGTTCGTGTTTCAGAATTTCCAGCTCATCCCGACGCTCACCGCGTTGGAGAACGTCCTCGTGCCCGTCGAGCTGCGCGGCCAGGGCGGCGCGGCGGCGGAGGAGGAGGCGCGGGGGTTGCTCGCGCGCGTCGGACTCGGCGAACGCTGCGACCATTATCCCGTGCAGTTGTCCGGCGGCGAGCAGCAGCGCGTGGCGTTGGCGCGGGCGTTCATGAACCGGCCGAAGATTTTGTTCTGCGACGAGCCGACGGGGAACCTCGACGGCGACACGGCGCACGCGATGGTCGAGCTGATCTTCGGTTTGAACCAGGAAAAGCAGACGACGCTCGTGCTCGTGACGCACGACCTCGACCTCGCCCAACGCTGCCGCCGCGTCCTGCGGCTGAAGGGCGGGGCGGTGGTGTCGGATGAGCTGAAGTAGCCCACGGAACACACGGAAGACACGGAAACACTGAACCGCGGAGGAACCCGTTGTGCCCAAACTCATCCTCGAAAAAGTGACCTACGAGATTCTCGGCGCGTGCTTTGAGGTCTACCGCGAGAAGGGCTGCGGGTTTCTGGAGGCGGTGTATCAGGAGTGTCTGTCGCTAGAGTTAGAACTGCGCGGGGTGCCGGCGCAGTCGGCCGTGCCTTTGGCGCTGACATACAAAGGTCGGTCGCTGAAGAAAGGATACGAGGCTGACTTCATCTGCTACGACAAGGTGCTGCTTGAGATCAAGGCCGTGTCGGCTCTGGCGGACGAGCATCGGGCGCAGATCCAAAATTATCTCCATGCCACCGGCCTCAAGGTGGGGCTGCTGGTCAACTTCGGCCACTATCCCAAGGTCGAACATGAACGCTTCGTCGTCTGATTTTTCCGTGTCTTCCGTGTATTCCGTGGGCTACCCATGACTTTCATTCTTCAAATGGCCTGGCGGGATTCGCGGGCGTCGCGGCGGCGGCTCGCGTTGTTCTCGTGCTCGGTCGTGCTTGGCATCGCCGCGCTCGTCGCCATCGGCTCGCTCGGCGCCAACCTCGAACGCGCCATCGACGACCAGGCCAAGGGGCTGATCGGCGCCGACCTGGTCATCACCGGCCGCAACCCGCTGAGCGAAGCCGCCCGCACCCACCTCACCGGCCTCGCCACGGAGATCGCGACCGAGATGAGCTTCTCGTCGATGCTGGCGTTTCCCGGCGCGGAGAACCGCACGCGGCTGGTGAACGTCCGCGCGATGGCGGGCAACTTTCCCTTCTACGGCGAGTTCACGACGGTGCCGGCCGACGCCCCGGCGAAACTTCGCGCGGGCGGCGACGTGATCATCGTCGAGGAAACCCTGCTGCGGCAGTTCAACGCGCAGGTCGGCGGGGTCGTGAAGCTGGGTAAGACGCGCTTCACCATTGTCGGCGCGCTCCAAAAACTGCCCGGCGAGTCGTCGGCGCTGTCGGCCACGGTCGCACCGCGGGCGCTGATCCCGCGCGCCACGCTGGAGGCGACCGGCCTTGCCGAGCGCAACGTCCTCGTGCGCCACCGGACGCTGGTGCGGTTGCCGGCGGAACGGGCGGCGGAGGCGGTGGCGCGGGAAATGCGGCCCCTGTTCCGCGGCGAGGGCCTCGGTTTCGGGACCGTCGCCGAGCGCAAGCGCGATCTCGGCCGCGTGCTCGACAACATCCAGAATTTCCTCGGGCTCGTCGGCTTCGTCGCGCTCTTCCTCGGCGCGATCGGGGTGGCGAGCGCCATTCACGTCTACATCCGCCAGAAGATCGCGACCGTCGCGGTGCTCCGCTGCCTCGGCGCGACGGCGCGGCAAAGTTTCGCGGTGTACCTCGTGCAGGGCTTGGCGCTCGGCCTTTTCGGTGCGATCGTCGGCGCGGGCCTAGGCGTGGCGGTCCAGAGCGCGCTGCCGCGGCTGTTCGGCGACCTGCTGCCGTTCGAGGTGGAGTTCTTTATTGCTTGGCCGGCGGTGGCGCGCGGCATGGTCGCGGGGCTGGTGATCTGCCTGCTGTTTACGCTGCTGCCGCTGCTCGCGGTGCGGCGCGTGTCGCCGCTCGTCGCCTTGCGCTCGGCTTATGCCGACCGTGTCGGTGCCGGACCCGATCCGTGGCGGATCGCGGTCATGGGCTTCATCGGGCTGGCGGTCGCTGGATTCTCGATCTGGCAAACGGGCAGCCTGCGCGACGGCCTCGGGTTTGCGGCCGTGCTCGGTACGGGGTTCGCGGTGCTCGCCGGCGCGGCGAAGCTCGTGGCGTGGGCCGCGCGCCGTTGGCTGCCGCGCCGTGCGCCGTACGTTTTCCGCCAGGGCGTGGCCAACCTCTATCGCCCGAATAACCGCACCGTGCTGCTCCTGCTCTCGCTCGGGCTCGGGACGTTTTTGATGCTTACGCTGTTTCTCACACGCACGACGCTGCTCAAAGAGATCGAGTTCACCGGCGGTGGCGGGCGGGCCAATCTGCTCTTCTTCGATATTCAGGAGGATCAGATCGACGCGTTCGCCAAGGCCGCCGCGGCGGCGGACGCGCCGGTGGTGGTGTCGGCGCCGATCGTCACGATGAAGATCCTCACCCTCAACGGCCGGAAGGTGGAGGACCTGATCCGCGAAACCCGCAGCGCGCGTCCGTTCGGCGGCGACGAGAGCCGCGCCAAACGGGCGGACGCCAGGGACGGGCCGCCCGAAGGTGAAACCGAGCGCGGTCCCGAGGCGGAAAAAGGCAAACGCGGTCCGGGCGGCGGCGAGCGCATGCCGGGCTGGACCCTGCGCCGCGAGTACCGCTCGACGTACCGGAGTCAGCTGGTGAGCACGGAGCGTTTGGTGAGCGGCGAGTTCACCGGTCGGGTGACGCCCGGCGAGCCGGTGGTGCCGGTCTCGATCGAGGAGTCGTTGTTCAAGGACATGGGCCTGAAGCTCGGCGACGAAATCGAGTGGGATGTGCAGGGCGTGCCGTTGCGGACCAAGGTCGGCAGCGTGCGCGGCGTCGAGTGGCGCCGGCTCGAGCCGAACTTTTTCGTGGTTTTCCCCGAGGGCGTGCTGGAGCCCGCGCCGAAGTTCTTCGTCGCCGCCGTGCGCGCGAAGGATAGCGCGCACTCGGCGCGGGTGCAGAGCGCGGTGGTCGGCGCTTTTCCCAACGTGACCGCGATCGACCTCGCGCTCGTGCTGCAGACGGTGGACGGCATCTTCAGCAAGGTCGCGTTCGTGATCGAGTTCATGGCGGCGTTCACGGTGTTGACCGGCGTGATCGTGCTCGTTGGCGCGGTGCTCACCGGCCGCTACCAACGCATCCGCGAAACCGTGCTCCTGCGTACGCTCGGGGCAACGCGCCGGCAACTTATCCGTATCCAACTCGTCGAGTACGCCATCCTCGGCCTGCTGGCCGCGCTCGTCGGCAGCGTGCTCGCGGTGATCGCCAACAGCCTGCTGTTGAAATTCGTCTTCCGCCTCACCCCGAGCGTGCCGCTTCTGCTCGTCGCTGCCGCGATCGTCGCGGTGTGTGTCGTGACAATCCTCACCGGCCTCCTGACCAACCGCGGGATCACGGATCACCCGCCGTTGGAAGTGCTGAGGAACGAAACGTGAGCGAGGAGGGAGCGGGGGAGTAAGGGATGGAGGGGTGTAACCCGAATGTTCCTCGAAGAGTACGCCGGCTTGCCATCCCCCTCATTCCCTTACTCCCTCACCTCCTTCCGTTTCCCTCTCACCGTCCCCTTCACTTTCACTGTCGCTTTCACTTTTCCCGCCCATGCCTCGCGTCGTTTCCTTCCACTACACTTTGCGTGATCCCTCTGGCCGCGTGCTCGACACGTCGGCGGGCAACGCGCCCATTGCCTACCTCGAAGGCTCCGGCCAGATCATCGAGGGTCTCGACGCGCAGCTGCGCACGGCGAACGCCGGCGAGAAGCCCCGCGTGGTGGTGCCGGCGAAGGACGCCTACGGTGAACGCGATCCCGAGCAGGTGCAGCGGGTGCGCCGCGAGCTGCTCCCGGTCGAGGGCGAGCTCAAAATCGGCGACCAGTTTCAAACCGGACCGAGCCCCGCGGACCCCGTGGTCACCGTGGCCGGGATCGACGGTGACGAGGTGCTGCTCGACGCCAACCATCCGCTGGCGGGAGTCGAACTGACCTTTGATGTCGAAGTCGTCGCGGCCCGCGAGGCCACGCCCGAGGAGTTGTCGCACGGTCACGCCCACGGCGGTGGCGACGGAAAGGCCGAAGGCGGCTGTGGCGAGGGCTGCGGTTGCGCGCACTGAGCGGGCGCAACCGGGAGGCCAGAGTTCGGCGGTCAGAGCACGGCGACAGGTTGCTCCGAATTCTATGCCGGTCGTCGCGCCCCGCCGCATCATTGGCGGCGCCGGTTTTGCATTGAGCCGTGGACGCCCGCGCGTTCCGCTCGGGGTCCTCGTTTGCCCTGCCGTAGTTCAACCCTGATCTCCGCCCCATGAAACGCCTGTTCGTTCTCCTCGCCGTCGCCGTTGCGACCACGCTGTCGCTCGCTGCGGCCGACAAGAAAATCGTCCTCATCGCCGGCAAGCCCAGCCACCCGCCGGGCATGCATGAGTTTCGCGCCGGGATGATGCTGCTCCAGCAGTGCCTCGCGCAGAACCCCGGCGTGAAGGCCACGGTCTACACCAACGGCTGGCCGGACGCGGCGAACGCCTTCGACGGCGCCGATGCCGTGATCATCTACTGCGACGGTGGCGGCAAGCACCCGGCGGTGCAGGAGAACCACAAGGAGATCCTCGGCGCGCTCGCGAAGAAGGGCGTCGGCATCGGCATGATGCACTATGGCGTCGAGATTCCCGCGGACAACGGCGGCCCCGAATTCCTCCGGTGGATCGGCGGCTACTACGAGACGAACTACTCCTGCAACCCGATGTGGTCGCCCGAGTATCAGAATTTCCCCGACCATCCGGTGGCGCGCGGCGTGAAGCCGTTCAGCAATCGCGACGAGTGGTACTTCAACATGCGCTGGCCGGAGAACCAGCAGGGCGTGACCCCGATCCTCACCGCCAAGCCGTCCGATCAGGTCCGGGGCGGCCCGTACGTTTCGCCCAAGGGCCCGTACCCGCACATTTTGCAGGCGGCCGGCCGCGTCGAAACCATGATGTGGGTCGTGAACCGCGCCGACGGCGGCCGCGGTTTCGGTTTCACCGGCGGTCACACGCATGCCCACTGGGGTGACGAAAACCAGCGCAAGGTCGTATTGAACGCGATGCTCTGGGTCGCCAAGGCCGAGGTGCCGAAGGATGGGGCCGCGGCGAAGGTCACCGCCGAGCAACTCGCGGCGAACCTCGACCCGAAGCCCGCGCCCAAGAAGAAGTAAGCGGCCGGACCGTGGATGGGCGCACGCGAAAGCGCGAAGATCGCGAATTGGAAAGACGGCGGGTGCGGACTTCCCGCGTTCGCGTGCCCTCGGCTTTTTTCCTCGGAGACGGCGCTTGGCGCGCCTCCGCTGGCGGGCACACTGGCCCGCGCATGAACCCCCGGCTGCTGCTCGCCTGCGCGTGCCTGATTTCGCTTCTTCCGTTTCAGAGCCTCCGGGCCGCGGAACCGGTCGACGTGCTGGTGTACGGCGCGACGCCCGGCGGGATCGCGGCGGCCCTCGGCGCCGCGGACGCAGGGAGGTCGGTGCTGCTCGTCGAGCCCACGGCGCAGTTGGGCGGACTCACGACGAGCGGTTTGTCGCACACGGACTTTCACTCGCGCGAGAGCCTCAGTGGGGCCTTTCTGGATTTTGCGCGGCGCGTCGAGGCGCACTATGTCGCCGCCTACGGCGCGGACTCACCGCAGGCGCGGGCGTGTTTTCACGGCACCTTCGGCGAGCCCAAGGTCAACCGCGCCATCTTCGTGCAGATGCTCGCGGAACGCCTGCGCATCACCGTCCAGTTGAAATCGACGTTGCAACGGGTCGAGGTGGTGAAGCCCGACGGCCGGCCGCGGATCAACGCGGTGGATCTGAGGGCGTCCGACGGCACGGTGAGCACTGTCCGTGCGGCGGTGTTCATCGACGGCACCTACGAGGGCGACCTGATGGCCGCGGCCGGCGTGGCGTGGCGCGTCGGGCGTGAAGGGCGGGCGGAGTACGACGAATCGCTCGCGCCCGAAACCGCCGACGGCCAGCTGCAGGCGTACAATTTCCGCTTCATCATGACCCGCGAGCCGGCCAACCGCGTGACGCCCGTCGCGCCCCCCGGCTACCGCCGCGAGGACTTCGTGGATCTCCTCCCGGTGCTGGCCTCCGGCCGGATCAAGCGCGTCTTCGATTATCCGTCCGGCTGCCTCTTCAAGGCGCAGACGCCCGCGCTGCCCAACGGCAAGTACGACATCAACGACGTCTCCCAGGGCGTCGTGCGCCTGTCGCTGCCAGGGAAAAATCTCGCGTGGCCCGACGGCGATGCGGCGGCCCGTGCCGCGGTGTTGACCGAGCACCGCCGCGACCAGGTGGGACTCCTGTTCTTTTTGCAGAACGATCCCGCCGTACCGGCGAAGTTTCGCGACGAAGCGCGCGAGTGGGGCTGGTGCCGCGACGAATTTACGGCGACCGATCACCTGCCGCCACAACTCTACGTGCGCGAGGCGCGGCGCATGACGGGCGCGCATGTGTTCACGCAGCGCGACAGTGCGCACGCGCCCGGAGACGCGCGGGCGGTGCTGCAGCGCGATGCGATCGCCATGGGCGACTACGGCAACAACTGCCACGGCACCGCGCACGACGGCCCGCGCTTCGGCGGCAAACACACGGGCGAGTTCTACCATCCGGTGCCGCCGTACCAGATTCCCTACGGCGTGCTCGTGCCGCGCGACGTGGAAAATCTCCTCGTGTCCGTCGCCGCGTCGTCGTCGCACGTCGGCTTCTGCGCGCTGCGGCTCGAACCGATCTGGATGTCGCTCGGCCAGGCTGCGGGGCACGCGGCGGCCCTCGCGATCCGCGGCCACGTTCCCGTGCAACGCGTGTCCGTTCCGGATCTGCAGGTGGTGTTGCAGGCGAAGGGCTCGGCGACGATCTACACGAGCGACGTGCTGCCGGGTCACCCCGACTTTGCCGCTGTGCAATGGTGGGGCACGCGCGGCGGCCTGCACGGCTTGGCGCCGATGCCGGCAAAACCGGGCCAGCGCGGGAGTCCGCTCCATGGGCAGTATTACGAGGCGAACCCCGGCCACGCCGTCGAGCTCGGACGCCCCCTCGACGCCGCGCTCGCCCGCCGTTGGGTGGCGTTGGCCATGGAGTGCGGCGGCGCAACCGCGGGGTTGCCGGCCGCCGACGGCAAGGTGACGCGCGGTGATTTCATCCGCGCCGTCTCGGCCGGGAGGTGATTCCGGCGGGGCGCGGGATACGTGCGTCCAATCTGATCAAAACCGGATGGCCGAAGTCACGGAGTGGAGGGACGGGTCCGGATTTGTTTCCTTCGCGCAGTCTGGGGTCGATCGCCGCGCCATGCTGGTGCCTCGGTTCTAAACCACGGCGCAGCGGCCTTTTTCTGTCGCTTCGATCAGCGGGCGTGTTCGATTCGGGTCCTTCCGATGATCCGCCCCCTCATCGTCCTCGCCGCGTTGGCGTGCATGGTTGCGTCCGCTGCCGCGCAATCCGCGACAGACCCCACGCCCGACGACCTCGCCTTCTTCGAGGCGCAGGTGCGACCGCTTCTTTCCGACCGTTGTTATGAGTGCCACGGGGAGAAAAAACCCAAAGGCGGGCTGCGGCTTGATTCGCGGCCCGGTTGGATGGCCGGAGGCGACACCGGTCGCGTGATTGTTCCCGGCGAACCCGGGCTTAGCCCGTTGATCGCCGCGATCGGTTACAAAGACGAGGACCTCCAAATGCCGCCGAAGGAGCCGCTGACGGCCGCCGAGGTGGCGGTCCTGACGGAGTGGGTGAGGCGAGGGGCCCCGGATCCGCGCCACGCCGTGCCGGCCCCGACCGGGCGGGCGATCGTGGCGATGTCGTTCGAACAGGCGCGGGCGCACTGGGCCTTCCAGCCCATCGTCGCGCCGGCAGAGCCGGTCGCCGCGGCGGGCACGCACCCGATCGACCGCTTTATCCAGGCGCGGCTCGCGCGGGAAAGTCTCGCGTCGAATCCGCCGGCCGATGCGCGCACGCTCATCCGCCGCGCCTACGTCACGCTGCTTGGATTTCCGCCGTCGTTCGACCGCGTTGAACAGTTTGCCGCCGACACCACCCCCGAAGCCTTCGCCCGCCTGGTGGATCTGCTGCTCGCGCGGCCGGAATACGGCCAGCGTTGGGGGCGGCATTGGCTCGATGTCGCGCGCTACTCCGACACGACGGAGAAATCGACCGACGGCGAGCGGCGCATTCCGTTCGCGCACACCTACCGCGACTACGTGATCGAGGCGTTCAACACCGACCGGCCTTTCAACCGCTTCATCGTGGAACAGGTCGCCGCCGACCGTCTGCCCGCCGCGGAAAAACCCGACCTGCGCGCCCTCGGCTTCCTCACCGTCGGCCGCCGTTTCGAGGGCAACATCGAGGCGCCGCAGCTCATCATCGACGACCGCATCGACACGATCGGCCGCGGCGTGCTCGGCCTCACGCTCGCGTGCGCCCGGTGTCACGACCACAAATTCGACGCCGTCACCGCGGCCGATTACTACGCGCTCTACGGCATCCTCGCGAGCAGCGACGATCCGCTCGACCTCCCCGAGGTCGGTTCCGCCCCCGCGACCGACGCGGTGGCGAAGTACCGCACCGCCCGCGCCGCGCTCTTTGTCGATTATGACAATCAGATCGACGCAAGCACCGCGCGCGCCCGCCGCCTCGGACGCGAGCTGGCGCCCGAGTACCTGCGGTACCTGGTCGAGGAATCGCCGCGCCACCGGACCGTTGAAGGCTTCATCCCGCTCGATACGCCCCGCGGCCTCCTCGTCCTCGGCGGCGCGCCGGCGTGGGCCCGGCTCATGGCCGAGAGCATCGCCCGCGGGGAAAACTACTTCCTCCTCTGGCCGCGGCTCCTCGAAGTGACGGCCGCCGACTTCGCGGTCGCGGCGGAGCGTATCATCGCGGCGGCTGAGCGGGAAGCGGACCGTCATTACGCGCCTTTGCTGGCCGCGCTGCGCGAGCAGCCGCCCGCGACCATGCTGGACGCGGCCGATGCATTCGGCCGCGTCATCTCCGCGGCGCTCAAGACGCCCGACGCACCCGGCCTCGCCGCCGTGATCAACCGGCCGGATTCGCCACTGGAGTTTTCCCGCGAGGCCGTCGCCCAAGACCTGTTACGCTTCGTGACCGAGGCGCAGATCGTGGCGCGGAAGGACAACGAGGCCGCGGCCAAAGTCCGCGAGAAACTCATCGTCCTCGAGGCCACGGCCCCGGTCGAACGCGCCCAGGCACTCGTGGTCGCCGGCCCGCCGGTCGATCCGCACGTGCTGATCCGCGGCGACCGCCACAAGCCCGGGGCCGCGGTGCCGCGCCGGCTGCCGCAGCTCCTCGCGACCCTCGACGACCGGTCTTTTGCGGACGACGGCCGCCTTGAGTTGGCGCGCGCACTCGTGCATCCCCGTAATCCGCTCACGGCGCGCGTCATTGTGAACCGCATCTGGCAGCAGCATTTCGGCGCGGGCCTCGTCGCGACGGCTGACGACTTTGGCGCGACCGGCGAACGTCCCGTGCATCCCGAGCTGCTCGATCATCTCGCGGCGTGGTTCATCGCCCACGGCTGGTCGGTGAAGGCGTTGCAGCGGTACCTGATGACCTCGGCGACGTGGCGGCAAAGCAGCGCCCCGCAGACCGCGGCGCTCACCCGCGATCCGGGCAACCGCCTGCTGTGGCGCATGAGCCCCCGCCGGCTCGAATTCGAGGCGCTGCGCGACAGCCTGCTCCGGGTGGCGGGCCGGCTCGACCCGCGGCTCGGCGGACGCAGCGCGCCGCTCGACGACGAGAACGTGCGCCGCGCGGTCTACGGTTACACGGACCGCTTCCGGATACCGGCGCTCCTGCGGAATTTCGACGTGGCCAACCCCGACCAGTCGATCGCGCGCCGCGGCGAGACCACCCATCCGCTGCAGGCGCTCTACTTTCTCAATAGCCCGTTCGTCCGCGCCCAGGCCGAGAGCGTGAACCGCCAGCCGGAGATTGCCGAACGGCTCGAGCCGGACGAACGCATCGATGCCCTTTACCGCCGCATCTTGATCCGCCGCCCGAGTGCGGACGAGGTCGCGCTCGCGCGGCGTTTTCTCGGGACCGCCCCGGGTCCGGCGGCGTGGAACCAGTTAGCCCAGGCCCTGCTGCTTTCGAACGAGTTCATTTACTGCGATTGATTTTCCCGCCATGGCCCACTCGTCGTTTCCGCATTTCCACGCGCCGATTTCCCGCCGGGACATGCTCCGCCGCTGCGGCGTGGGGCTGGGCACGGTGGGGCTTGCGACCCTGCTCGGCCAGAGTATCGGCCGCGCCGCCGAGGCGTCCGGCCCGCTCGCGCCGCGGGCGCCGCATTTTCGTCCGCGCGCAAAGTATGTGATCCAGATCCTCGCCAACGGCGGTCCGGCGCAGATGGACACGTTCGACCCGAAGCCCGTACTGACGCAGTACCACGGCAAGCGGTTGCCGATCCATCTCGCGACCGAGCGTCCGACGAGCACCGCGCTCGGCTCGCCGTTCAATTTCCAGCGCTACGGCCAGTCCGGCCTGGAGGTGAGCGAACTGTTCGGTGCCCTGGCGCAGGAGCATGCGGACGACCTTTGCGTGATCCGGTCGATGTACTCCGACACGCCGATCCACGAGAACTCGCTGCGGTTGATGAACTGTGGCGCGAGCATCATGGCGCGGCCGAGCATCGGCTCGTGGATCACGTACGGACTCGGCACGGAAAACCAGAATCTGCCCGGTTTCGTCGTGCTCGTGCCGAAAGGCATGCCGGTGGCCGGGGCCGACAACTGGCAGGCGTCGTTTCTCCCCGGCGCCTACCAGGGCACGTACATCGAGACGCAAGACCGGCGGGCGGCGCAGTTGATCGAGCACCTGCACAACCCGGACGTCGACGCCGTTGCGCAACGCGCCCAGCTGGACTACGCGGCCGAGCTCAACCGCCGCCATCAGGCCGCCCGGCAGGACCCGGCGCTCGAGGCGCGCATCCAGAGTTTCGAGACGGCCTTCCGCATGCAGACCGCCGCGACGGACGCCTTTGATATTGAGCGGGAGCCGGCGCACATCCGCGCACTCTACGGTGAAACGGCGCAGGCGAAGCAGTTGCTCATGGCCCGCCGCCTCGTCGAACGCGGGGTGCGTTACGTGCAGGTGTGGCACGGCACGCTGCAGCCGTGGGATAGCCACGATAACATCGAGCAGGGTCACCGCCGGCTCGCGGGCGAGTGTTGCCAAGGCATCACCGCGCTACTGACCGACCTCAAGCAACGCGGCCTGTTCAACGATACGCTCGTGATCTGGGGCGGCGAGTTTGGCCGCACACCGACGGTTGAGTTGTCGCAGGGCGAGAAGGTCGGCCCGACGGCCGGCCGCGACCACAACCATCACGGCTTTTCGATGTGGCTTGCCGGCGGCGGGACGAAGGGCGGCATCGTCCACGGCGCGACGGACGATTTCGGCTTCAAGGCCGTGAAGGACCGCGTGCACGTGCACGACTTGCAGGCGACCGTGCTCCATCTGCTCGGCCTTGACCACGAGCGCCTCACGTACCGCCACAGCGGCCGCGATTTCCGGCTCACGGATGTCCACGGCCACGTGGTGCGCAACCTGATCGCGTAGGTTCGACGCCGCAAAGCGGGAGTGCCTTTAGGCCTCGCCCCGTGCACATTTCAGGGCGACGTCCGCCCACTTCGGGGAAGGCCAGTGGCCGCAAAAAGGCCCACCGTGGTCTGACCGGCCGGGGGGAGATTTCCGCGCGAGGAGAGGCGCCTTGACGGCTGAACTCGCCCTCGGGTTCGCGCCCTTCACGGCTTCGCGTGAGGCTCGCTTAAATGGGTCATCGTAGGATGCACGCCGCGACCTGCCACCACCCAGCCACGGCCGGACGACACCGTTGTGGCTTTCGGCCTATCCCCGTTGCCGGGTGTCCCGAGAAAAGGGAACGGCCCCGCCCCTTTTCGAAGACGGGGGGCTCGGCTCTGGCCGCAGGGTCTCCCCGGGATTCCACGTCGCGGCGGTTGAAAGGGTCACCGGCGCGGGGGGAACCCCGGTTTCATTGCGTTCGATGAGCGTGATCAGCAGATCGATGGCGGCGGCGCCCATCGCCAAGCCACCCTGCACACAGCCGCTGAGCGGACCTCCCGCCACGGGGGCGGAAAGGGTCATCACGCCGATGTCGTCAGGGACGCGCAATCCCGCGGCCTGGAGTTGGTTCATGACATTGCGTTCGGAACTGTCGATAATCACGTCAGGCCGGTGGCGCTTGAGCCAGCGCAGGATCAGCGGAGCCTCGGGCTCGCTGGGCGGCAACAGCGCCGGCGCCGGTCGCATGCTCGGGAGATGTGCGCAGGCCGTCTGAAGCCCCGCCTCCCAGCGGCGGTCGTGGCATTCGCTGAGCGGTTCGCGCACAACCAGAAGGGGCCGGCGAAAGCCGAGTTGCGCCAATTGGTTTGCAGCCAAAGCGGCGGATTGAAAGTGGTCGCTGACGAAGCGGTGGAGCAGGGGGGAGACCCGCCCCGATCCGAGGCGCACCACGGAAAACCAATCCCAGGTCAGGTCGAGCTCCAGCCGAAGATCGCTGCTGGGTCCAAGCAGCAGGCCGTGGATGCCCCTCGCCCGCAGCATCGTGCTGAAACGCGCGTGCGACATGCCCGGTTCGTGCAGCCAGAATTGGCGGGTCTCGTAACCCCGCAACGCCGCCTGAGCCTGGGCCCCGGTGAGCATCTGGCGCACGAGTGTCGCCGGGTTGTTTCGCCAGCCGTCGCACCGGCGCTGGGTGTTCACTAGCGCCAGCACCGGTGCGCGCAGCCCGGCATGGGGTCTCCGCCGGCTGCGCATGTGCGCCGCCACGAACGGATGGATCTTGTAGCCGAGTTTGTCGGCCTGAGCTCGGATGCGCGCCCGCGTCGCCTCGGCCACCAACGGACTGTGGCGTAGGGCGAGCGAGACCGTGGAGACCGATACTCCGGCGACCTGAGCCACATCACGCATGGACGGCGGGTGGGTTTTCATCGAACGATGTGAAATATCGTGGCCTTCCACCGTCAATGTCCGAAGCCTATCGCTGGTCAGCGACTCATCCCCTGGTCCTGCCCGGTGAGGCGGCAATACCCCATTGGTGTTTCCGTTCAGCTGCGGCGCGCTTCGGTCAAACCTCCATGAACCTCTTCCCTTCCCCCGCTTTTTCCCGCGGTGCATCGTTGCTGGCGGCCACGCTTGCGCTCAGCGCTTCCCTCTGCGGCCAGACCGCCAAGTCTCCGGCGGCGCCGAAGGAGGAAACTGTCATGCTCTCCCCCTTCACGGTGAACACCGAGAAGGACACCGGTTACATCGCCGCCGATTCTTTGCTCGCCGGCCGGCTGAGCACCGAGTTGATCAAGACCCCGAGCGACATCACCGTCCTGACCCGCGACTTCCTCAACGATATCGCCGCGACCGACTACCTTGAGGCTTCGGCTTACCTGACGAACACCTACGCGACCATCCCGGCTGGTCAGGACTTCGGAGCGCAGAACAACTTCCGCGGCCTCGGCGGTGGCTTTCCCACCCGAAATTATTTTAAGCATAATAATACGCTCGATTTCTACAACGTAGAGCGCATCGAGAGCGCCCGCGGTCCGAACGCGCTCCTGTTCGGCGACGGTATCGTCGGCGGGGTGATCAACACCGTCACCAAACAGGCCAAGCCCGGCCGGCGCTTTGCTGAACTTGGCGTCCGTGCCGACTCGGAAGGTTCGCTGCGCGGCACGGTTGATGCGAACCTGCCGCTCGGTCGGGACGGCGCCGTCCGCGTTAATCTCGTGAAGTCGGACGACCGTACCTGGGTGGACACCGCCTTCCGCAAGCTTGTCGGCGCTACGGCCGCCGCGACCTACCGTCCGTGGCGGGCGGGCGAGCTCCGCTTCGAGGTTGAAACCGGCGATCTGAAGCAGAACTACGCCCGCCAGAACTTCACTGACAGCCTCTCGCTCTGGAACGGCGTCGTCTGGCCCGGCGCCCAGGTTAGTAACCCGGCTGGCGCGGTCGGCGTGAGCCGCTTCACCACCGACCGGCTCATCAACCTCCCCGGCGTCGGGCTCGTCAACCTGCTCAACTTCGGCACCACGCAGGGCAGCAGTTTCACCATCGATCCGAACAAGGCCGGCTACGTGGCCAACCTGCCGGCGATCCCGCGTAATCTAAGTCTGCAGCCGTCCAACTCCTACGGTGACACCCGCCGCCACCTCTTCGCTGGCTTCTACCAGCACGAGTGGTCGCCGCGCCTCCATTCGGAGTTCGCCGCGCAGTTTGCGAGCTACAAGCGCTTCACCTTCGCGCCGAGCTTCGCCACCCTCCAGCGCGACATCAACCAGACGCTCCCCGGCGGCGCCACCAACCCGAACTTTGGCAAGATCTACGCCGATGTTGGGCCCTCCACTTCCGATCAGGACAACCGCCACTACGACACACGTTTTGTCACCGCCTACGACCTGCCGATCCCGTGGTGGAAGCAGACCGTCAACGCCATGGCCAGCCGGCGCGTCGAGTATTTCTGGGCGCTCGACCGGCGCTGGATGCGCAACAACAACGCCGCCGTGCCGCTCCTGACCAGCGGGGCCAACCAGTACTTTTTCCGCGAGTACCTCGACGACCTCCGGCTCGTGCCGCAGCGCCCGGTCGACGATGCGACCTACACCTGGGAGAACGTCCCGACCCGCTACCGCAGCCAGCGCCAGCAGCTCGACACCCTCCAGGTGGCGACGGTCGCGAAAATCTGGTCCGACCGGATCACCGTGGTCGGCGGTCTCCGCCATGACAAATACCAGAGTTATGAATACGCGATCGGCAGTTTCAGCGCCGTGACCGGCCGCCCGGCCACCACCGCCATTCTGGAAAAGCAGCTTGCGACCAATGTCTTCTCCGGTGGCCTGACTTACTTTCCGGTCCCCTCGCTCGGGGTCTACGCCAACGTCTCCGAGACCTTCAACCCGATCGGCGCCGGTGACCCCAGCCTCTACCTTAAGCAGTTCGACCAAACCAGCGGCCTTGGCTACTCAGGCGGCCTGCGCTTCCGCCTCCTCGGCGGCACCGTCGTCGGCTCCCTCGGGTACTACGACACCACGGAAAAGAACCGCGTGACCGGTTTTGGCGTGACCGAAATCAACCGCATCTGGACCAATATCCAGCGCACGGACAAGACGTTCCCGACTTCCTATCGCGACACCTCCGACATCTCCAGTCAGGGCTATGAACTCGATGTCGTGGCCAATCTTTCGAAGAACTTCCGCCTCCGCGGCGGCTTCGGCACGCCGATGACGAAACAGTCGAACGCCCTGCCGGACACGATCCGCTATCTGGAGGAGAACCTTCCGATCTGGCAGGCCGCCCTGTCGAATCCGACCACGACCAACGTCGCCCAGATCAACTCCGACATCGCCGCGCTCCGCACGCGCATCCAAAGCGGCAACGAGGGCCGCGCGCTCAACAACCAAGCCGACTACACCGGCAACCTCTTCGGCAACTACGCCTTCTCCGCGGGTCGTCTCAAGGGCCTCAGCCTCGGCGGCGGGGCTTCGTTCGTCGGCCGCCGGATCATCGGCAACCAGGTGACCAACGCCTTCGACTACATCAAGGCCCCGGCCTACTACACGGTGACCACGAGCGTCGGGTACGCATTCAAGCTCCGGAATCGGAGCCTTCGCCTCCAGCTCAACGTCAACAATCTCCTCGACTACGACCAGCCGTTCTACACCGGCATCCGCACCCTCAACGGCCGCAATTACCGCGACGGTTTCTACTATTTCGAGCCGCGTAAGTTCATCCTCAGCACGACGCTGGAGCTCTGAGCTGGATCAGTGGCTCGAGGCGGCCGGTCCGCTGCAAGCCCGGTCGATCGGTCCGAATGAGCTGACCCGAGACCACGTCGAGGTGATCGCCGGCGGCGGGATGGAGGCCGGTCTCTCCTAATCTCCCGCCGGGCTTCCCGTACGCGACGATTGATCACGGGTTGTTTGCGCCGTTCGAAGTTCGGCTGACGCGGAGTGCCGGGGCCATAGGG
>CAIJFT010000456.1 GCA_903820035.1 uncultured Opitutia bacterium | reverse complement strand
GATTTCGGCCACGTCGAGCGGCAGGCAGGGCGGGCAGCCATCGACCACGGCGCCCACGGCCGGGCCGTGGCTCTCGCCCCAAGTGGAGACGGTGAAAAGTTTTCCGAAGGTGCTCGGCATCGCAGCGCGGGAGAGTTGGCGTCACCCCATATTCCGGCAAGCGGCAAATCGGCCCCGTCCCGTCGGCTCTCGCGTCCACCGCTTCGTACAAGACCGTTTACAAAGCGGGAGCTTTAGCTTCTCTGATCGAACTCAGGCACGCCGTCGGCCGCCTAACCATTTTCCATCTGCATGACATCGCGTCTCGCCCGTTTGTGCGTAGCCCTCGCTTCGGCCACCTTGGCCGCTGCCGCGTTCGCCCAAGCTCCGACCCCAGCTAGGCCTGCCGCCGCGGCGCCAACTCCGACCTCCCCGCCGCGATCCAGCGTCAAGCCTGGAGCCCCGGAGGATGAACCCGTTACCCTCAAGTTGCCCGACGCCAGCATCGATACCATTCTCGAGGTGCTGGAGAACCTGACCGGTCGCACCGTCCTGCGGCCCGCGCAGTTGCAGACTCAGACCTACAATCTGAAGTTTGCCCGCCCGATGCCCAAGGCCGAGGCGATCCTCGCGATCGAAACCGTGCTCAGTCTGAACAACATCGGGATCGCCCCGCTCGGCGAGCAATTCCTCAAGGTCGTCGATCTCCAACGCGTGAAACAGGAGGCGCCAACGATGATCTCCGGCTCCGCCCTCGACCTCGCCCCCAGCGGACGCGTCGCCACGAAACTATTTCAGCTGGAATTCGCCCGCGTGAACGAGCTGATCCCGCTTTTTACCGGCCTGCTCAATCCGTTCTACGGTGGCCCCGTGCCGCTGCAAAACGCCAACGCCGCCCTCATCACCGACAGCGTGTCCAACCTGCAACGCGTGGAAGTCCTGCTCCAGCAACTCGACAAGCCCGTCGCCGTCGGGATGAAGCCGAAATTCTATTCGATGAAGAACGGGACCAAGGCGAGCGACGTTGTCACCAAGCTGCGCACCATCCTCACCGGATCCCTGCAACTCCAGCTCGGCACCGCCACGAGCTACAGCGCCGATGACCGCACCAATCAGGTCATCGTGGTGACCGATCCGCGGCAGTGGGACTTCTTCACCGACCTGATCGAGAAGCTCGACCAGAAGTCGGACCCGAACACGCGCAACGACGTCATTTACCTGAAGCATGCCAAGGCGACGGACGTCGTGGCCGTCCTCACCAAAATCATCAGCGGCCAAAATCAGGCGATCCAAAAGCAGGGCTCCAGCACCGTGCGCCCCGGTCAGGGTGTCCAGCAACCCAACCAGCCGGCCGCCCCCGCCCAACCTGCCGGACCCGCGCTCCCCGCCGCCACGCTCGACGCGCTGGGCGCCGGCTCCAGCGAATTCAGCCAGTTGATGACGCTGGTCAATGACGACCGCAGCAACTCCGTCGTCGTATCCGGCACCACGGACGACGTGCGCCTCGTGAAGGCCCTGATCGACAAACTCGATATTGTTCTCGCCCAGGTGCGGATCGAGGTGGTCGTGGCCGAAGTCACGCTCGACGACCAGCACGCCTCGGGCATCAGCGCCTTGGGGCTGAAGATCGACGGCGACCAGCTCATCGGCTTCTCCGGCTCGACCAGCGGAGCCAGCGCGGCGAGCGGCACCGGTTCCCGCGGGGGGGCCGTCTCCGG
>CAIJFT010000455.1 GCA_903820035.1 uncultured Opitutia bacterium | reverse complement strand
TCCGCCTACCTCCGCGGTGACCTCGCGCTCTTCAGCCGTCGCCTGAAACTCGTCGGCGGCCTCCGCGCCGAGCAGACCAACATCGACGCCGAAGGCCCGCTCAACGATCCGACGCGCAACTACCAGCGCGATGCCGCCGGCCGCGTCGTGCGCGGCGCCAACGGCAGTCCGTTGCTGATCGTCCCGACCTCAAACACCCTCGGTGTTTCCCAGCTCACGCTGCTCGACCGCGCCGCCCACACGGAAAAGGAATACCTGCGTCTTTTCCCCAATCTCAACGCGAGCTACAATCTGCGCGAGAACCTCACCTTCCGCGCCGCGTGGTACACCTCGGTGGGCCGGCCCAATTTCAATCAATACGCCGGCGGCGTATCGCTGCCCGACGCCGAGCTCCCGCCCTCGAACAGCAACCGCATCAGCCTGAACAACGCCGCCATCAAGGCGTGGAGCGCGAAAACCTCGAAGGTGCGCCTCGAGTACTACTTCGAGGGCGTGGGCCAGTTGTCGGTCGGCGCCTTCCGCCGCGACTTCGAGAATTTCTTCGGCTCGACCACCTTCGCGCCGACGCCGGAGTTCCTCGCCCTCTACGGCATCGATGACGCGACCTACGGCCGCTACGACGTCGCGACGCAGTACAACCTGCCCGGCTCCGTGCGGATGACCGGCTGTGAAATCGACTACAAGCAGGCGCTGACGTTTCTGCCCCGCTGGGCGCGCGGCGTGCAGGTGTTCGCCAACGCCACCGCCATCCGCGCCACCGGCGATCAAAACGCCAACTTCGCCGGCTATGTACCGCGCAGCTACAACGGCGGCCTCAGCCTGACCCGCCCGAAGTTCAACGTGCGCGCCAATTGGAACTACCGCGGACTCAGCCGCGGCAGTCCGGTCACCGGGCGCAGCATCGAAGCCGCCACGTTCAACTGGACCTCCAAGCTCCTCATCATGGACGTCCAGGGCGAATACACCGTGATGAAGCGCTTCGCGCTCTTCGCCAACCTGCGCAATATCGGCGACGCCCCCAACGACACGCAAATCTACGGCCCCACCACGCCGGAAGTGGCGCAGTTCCGGCAGCGCACGACCTACGGCTCGCTCTGGTCGTTCGGCGTGAAAGGCTCGTTCTAGCGCGATTCCGAAATTCCCGTCGCCGCGCTCCAGCGCGGCGCGATCCGCCGGCCCGTGGGATCCGATGTCCTCATCGGGGCCCCGCCTTGAACAGACCGGCCGCGGATTCCCCTGCTCCGGCCGAAATACGTGTTTCATCCCCGCCCCTTCTCTGTCTCTGTGGGAACGTGATTCCCGACCAGACTACGCTCAACCACGCCGCGCAGGTCCTTGCGACCATTTCCTCCGACCAGCGGGCCGACTCCGCCCTGCGCTTTTATTTTGAGCGTCACCGCTATTTGCAGCCGCCCGCACGGCGGGGAGTCTCTCACGCCGTCTTCGCCTACTTCCGCTGGTTGTCTTGGCTCGACTCCAAGGCCTCGCCTCAAAAACGTATCGAGCAAGCCTCCAGCATGCAGGCACGGTTCAAAGCCGACGAAAAATCGGTCAAGAACGAGACCCTCGGCGTCCGCGCCGTGCCCGCGTGGCTTGCCGGCGAAGCCGACATCCCGCCCGAAACCCTGCGTCAACTACAACGGGAGCCCGCCCTTTGGCTGCGCGCCCGCCCCGGCCGGGGCGCTGCGCTCGCCAAATCGCTGTTCGCCTGCGAAGCGTCCGCCCGCTCGGCCGACGCGCTGCGTTTCACCGGCACCCAGGACCTCTTCAAAACCGAGCAGTTCAAGACGGGCGAATTCGAAATCCAGGACCTCGCCTCGCAGCTCGTCGGCCTCGCCGCCGCGCCGCAGCCGGGCGAAACGTGGTGGGATACCTGCGCCGGCGAAGGCGGCAAGACCCTGCATCTCGCCGACCTCATGGCCAACAAGGGTCTGGTTTGGGCCAGCGATCGCCATAGCGGGCGGCTGGATACACTGAAACGCCGCGCCGCCCGCGCGAAGATCTTCAACTACCGCGCGGCCCTCTGGGACGGATCAGCGAAACTGCCGACCAAGGCAAAGTTCGACGGCATCCTCGTCGACGCGCCCTGCAGCGGCGTCGGCACCTGGCAGCGCAATCCGCACGCCCGCTGGACCACGTCCATCGCCGACGTGCTGGAGCTCGCCGCCACCCAACTCGCCCTGCTCAACCAAGTCGCGGGTTCGCTCAAGCCCGGCGGTCGGCTGGTGTACTCCGTCTGCACGCTGACGCGCAGCGAAACCACGAGCGTGGTCGAGGCTTTTTCCGCCGCACACCCCGAGCTCGAGCCCTCCCCGCTCGCGACGCTCGGCACCGAAAGCGCCACCCAATTTCTCTGGCCGCACGATTTGAACGCCAACGGCATGTTCATCGCCGCCTGGCGGAAGAAGAAGTGATCCCAGCGGGCGCCACGCGAGGGCGCCCCTTTTTCTCCGTTGGCTCCCGCAAACAAAATCACCGCCGAGACCGTTCGCGCCGACTTCAACGACCTGCTCTCGGTCGTGCACTACACCCGGGCCGCCCACGAACTCGGCCTCTGGGCGTCGGAACGAGTCTGGATCGAACGCTACCTGACCGACCGCACTGCGCCGCTGCTCGAAGCCGGCTGCGGCGCCGGGCGCGTCACCCTCGGTCTGTGGCAACTCGGCTACCCGAATCTCACCGCCTTCGACTTCGCCGCCGAACTCGTCGACCAGGCGCGCAGTCTCGCCGCCGAGCGCGCGGCCGAGGCGATCGCGTTCCTGCACGCCGACGCCACCGCCCTGGCCGCCTGCCCCGCACTGGACGGAAAATTATTCGGCGGCGCGCTCTTTCTCTTCAACGGCCTGATGCAAATCCCCGGCCGCGCGAACCGGCGGCAGGCCCTGCGGGAATTGCACCGGGTATGCGCACCGGGCGCGCCGCTGTTATTCACGACGCACGATCGCGACTCCTCGCCGATGGAGCGCGCGCTCTGGCGGCTGGAAACGCTGCGCTGGGTCCGCGGCGACCAGGATCCGCGTTTGGTGGAGTTCGGTGACCGCTATTTCGAGGACGAGGCCGGCCGCACCTTCATGCACCTGCCGGACCGCCGCGAGATTCTCGACGACCTCGCCGCCACCGGCTGGAACCACGCCAGCGACGCCATGCGCACCAGCCTCGCCAAGGACTCCCGCGCGGTGCGGGATTTCTCCGACGAGTGCCGCTTCTGGGCCGCGCACCGCGAATTGCGGTAGCGTCAGGCCGCCCTAGCCGCGCCGGATCCGAAGGCGTTGGTCTCCGTCGGCCCGCCGCTCACAGCCCGGACTGCCGCAGGCGGGCCAGGGCTTCTCGGGCCGCAGAGAGGCCGGGATCAAGCCGGATCGCCTGCGCATAATGCGCCGCAGCCTCCACTTTCCTGCCGCCCAAAGCTTCAAGCTGACGCGCGAAGTTAAGGTGAACCATTGGATCGTCGGGCACCAACCGAACGCCTGCGGCATAGTGCGCCAGCGCCTCTTCCTGCCGGCCGGGCAGCATCCCCAACAGGACCGCCAGGTTGCAATGAGCCACCCCGAAGTCAGGCCGGAGGCGCAGGGCGGCAAGGTAATGCTCCCGCGCCTCGGCCCGCCGCTCTGGAATCGGGACCAGCAGATTGGCGATGTTGTTGTGTGCTTCCGCCAAGTCCGGCTTTACCCGCAGCGCCTCGGCATAATGCGCCAACGCGTCCTCCCGCCGATCGGGCAGGGTCGCAAGCAATACCGCCAGGTTGTAATGCGCCGCCCCAAAATCCGGCCGGAGGCGCAGGGCCTCGGCATAATGGGTCAGCGCCTCGTCCCGGCGGCCGGGGATTTTGCTCAGGAAATTCGCGAAGTTACAGTGGATGTCGGCGTATCCGGATTTCCAACGCACCGCGGCGGAGAAATGGGCCAACGCCTCGTCCTGCCGCCCAGACAGCGTCGCCAGCAGATTCGCCATGTTATCGTGAGCGTCGGCATAATCGGGCTTCACCCGCACCGCCGCCGCGAAATGCGCCAGCGCCTCCGCCGTCCGGTCGGGCATTTCGGCCAGTGCAACAGCGGTATTAAAGTGTGCCGCAGCCAGCGGGGCGCAGTACGACGTCACGCCGTCGAACGGCAGCGCCATGTTCCCGATGACATTGCTCGCCGGGGTCAGGTACGCCGCCAACGCCAAGACCGGCGCCACATAAAATCTCCGCCACCAGGCCGTACGGGCCGCGATTCCCCAGCCGAGCGGCACAACCGGAAAAACCAGCACCATCGAACGGCTCAGATCCAACGCCGTGAACAAGCCGACGAGCGCGGTCAAAACCACGCCCGCCGCCAATAACCCGGTTTCCTCACGCGCCGCTCCGCCGCGCCAGCGACGGCCAACGAGCACCGCCGCGAGAACCAGCCACCAACCCGCGCCCAAGCCTTGCCAGGCGCCGAAGAGCCGCTGGGCGAACGGAATCTTTTCCGCGAAAACAAACTGGTCCAGGTACTGCCCGATCGTCTGTGAACCACCGGAGCCGCCGAGCTTCAAACGCAGGAGCGCATACGCGGTGACAAGGATAAAGGGCACCAGCGCCTCCTCTTTCAGCCAGGTCAGGCGCGGCGGCGGCTCGCCTGACTGGGCCAAACGCCGGACACAGAGCGCGAGCGGCAGCCCGATGACAAAACGTTCGTCGATCCACGGCGCCAGTACACAGGCGAGCACCACGAGCCAGCGGGGGCCCGCGAACGCGACCGCCAGCAACGCGAGCGCCAGCCACGCGTCGTAGTAACCGAGCCAACCCATCGAGGTGAAAAACGGGGCGCTCGCCCCCGCCACCAGTCCGAGGCAGGCCGCCTCCCACCACGGTCGGTCGGAGGATGTTGGCCGGAGTCCGAGTGCAACCAAAGCCACGATGAGTCCCACACACCCCACCTGCGCGAGACCAAGCAGCAGCCACGGCGGCAGCCCCAAGACGTGGCCCAACGCGGGCATCAGGAGCCGCCAACGCACGATTTTATGGTTGGGATCGCCGATCTCCGTGCCGAGGTCGCGGGCCTGCTCGGTCACAAAATGGCCCCGCGCCACATAATAGGTCGTAGCGAAGGCCTCCTCAATCACCGCCCTTTCCGCCGGACTTCCCGCCTCGGCCTTCGCTGCCTCAGCCCCGCGTTGGAAGGTCAGCCAGTTGGGCGAAAACCGCACCGCCAGCAAACCAAAGACGATCAGGCCCAAGCAGAGGGCCGCCGCCGCCGGGCGGCGGGTAAGCGAAGGGAGGTTCATGCGGTGGACTTCATGCGGACGTCTCGTTGCCTCCCGCCGGCGGAACCGGCGGACACGAACTGTTAGTGATCACCCAAACGCCCTGCGGGAAGTTCAAAAACACACCCGCCGGCGTCGCGACCGACGCGACGCGCGGGAAGTTTTCGGGTGTTGGTTCCGCTCCCCGATTCTCTCTCCAAACCGATCCGGCCTACTTCGCCCCGTCAGCCCACGCGAGTAGGCCGCCGCGCGACAAGGGGAAGCCCGCCCCAAGCCGCAGCGCGTCGTCGACGTCGGCCGCCGCCGCGACCACGCCTTCCGCCATGCAACGCCGGGCCTCGGCCACCATAATCTCCATCAGGTACGCGGCGGGCTCGGGCGCCGGACGCACCCCGACCACGGCCTGCAGGGCCCGCGTTTCTAGATCGTTGGCCATCTCACCCTCGGGCCCATAGCGATAAAACCCGCGACTCGCGCCGTTCTTGCGGCCAAGCAGTCCGGCGGCCACGAGCCGGCCACAGGCCGTCGTACCCGCAAACCGGCCGGGATAATAATGGGCGAGCTCGCCGAAAATAAAGTCCGTCACATCCACCCCCACCTCGTCGATCAGGCGCAATGGTCCCATCGGCCAGCCGAAGGCACGCAGCGCGCCGTCGATGGCGGACAAGTCCCCCCCCTGCTCCCACAACCGCACGGCCTCGTTGAGATAAAAAAACAACACCCGCGTCACGAGAAAACCCGGCGTCGAACGACAGGTCACCGGGTGCTTGCCGAGCGCCCGCGCAAAATCGCGTACCCGGTCGCGGACCGCCGGCGCGGTGTGCGGCGTGACGACCAGTTCCACCAGCGCCATGCGGCTCACCGGATTGAAAAAATGCAGGCCGAGCGTCCGCTCCGGATACGGCACGTGCCCCGCGAATTCCTCAATGGGCAACGCCGAGGTATTGGACGCCACAATCGCATCCGGCCTCACCACCGCGGCGATTTCCGAAAACACGCGGCGCTTCGCCCCCACCTCCTCGATGATCGCCTCGATCACCAGATCGCAGGTGTCGAATCCATCCCAGCCCGTCGTGGTGGCGAGGCGTTGCAGCCCGGCCGCCGCCTCCGCTTCGGACATTTTTCGCCGGGCCACCGCGCCGGCAAAGAGGCCGCGCATCACCTCGGCGGCACGGCCCAACGCCGCGGGTTGCGCATCCCGGAGCACCACGTCGAATCCCCGGGCGGCCATCCACTGCGCAATGCCCGAACCCATCACCCCTGCCCCGACGACCCCGACCCGGCGAATACCCGCAGCGACCTCCGCGCTCATGATGTCGCCGCGGCTGCCGCCGTGATCGCCTCGAACGCCTGCGGATTTTCCACGCTGGTCAAATCACCCGCCGGCTGACCGAGGTAGGCCCGCAGGATGGCGGCGCGCACCATCTTGCCGCTGCGGGTCTTCGGGATCGCCGGCACCGCATGCACGTGGCGCGGCGCCAGCGGTTTCCCGAGCTGCTGGGCGACGTGACCGATCAACTCGCGCTCCAACGGCACCGCCGCGGTGGACTTGAGCACCACAAAACACACCAGCGCCGTGCCCTTCACGTCGTCAGGCACGCCGATGACCGCCGCTTCGCCGACTGCGGGATGCGACGTCAGCGCGTCCTCCACCTCGCCCGGACCGACGCGCTTGCCGGCCACTTTCATCGTGTCATCGGTGCGACCGTAAAGAAACCACTGGCCGTCCTCATCCACCTTCGCCCAGTCCCCGTGGTACCACACCCCGGGAAAACGACTGAAGTACGTTTCCAGGTACCGGGCGTCGTCGTGCAAAAAACCCTTGGTCATCGACGGCGCCGGCTGCTTGCACACGAGGTGCCCCATCGTCCCGCGGGGCGCCGGCGTCCCCTCGTCGGTGAACACATCCACATCCATCCCGAGCGCCGGCCCGCCGACGGTGCACGGCTTGAGGGGCTCGATCGGATACGGCTGCACGTGGCAACCGACAATCTCCGTGCCGCCGGAAATGTTGATCACCGGACAACGGCCGCCGCCGACCTTCGCCGCGTACCAGCGGTAACTCGTCTCGTCCCAGACCTCCCCGGTCGAGCCGAGCACGCGCAACTTGGCCAGGTCGTACGCGCCCGGCCCCTCGCCGTCGGTCGCCCGGAGCATCAGGCGGATCAGCGTCGGCGAACAGCCGAGCGTGACCACCCCGAGCCGCGCGCAGATTTCCCACAGGCGATCGCTCGTCGGAAAATTCGGCGCGCCGTCGTACAGCACGACCGGGGTCCGATAGAGCAGACAGCCGATCAATTCCCACGGCCCCATCATCCAACCGATGTCCGTGAACCAGAAGAACGGTTCGCCCGGCCGTACGTCGAACGCATAGCGGAGTTCCTTGCCCATCTGCGCGAGGCAGCCCGCGTGCGTGTGCACGGTGCCCTTCGGCCGGCCGGTGGTGCCACTGGTGTAGATGATCAAGCAGGGCTCCTCAGCCTCCGTCGGCTCGCACGCCACCGACGCCCGCTCACCCGCGCTCTCCGCCGGCCGCCGCGCCACCCGCCGCAACCCGTCGTGGAGAAACGACGTCCAGTCCGAAGTGTCGGTCCACACCACCCGCGTGAGCGAAGGCACCTTCGCCGCCGCGGCGCGCGCGATCGCCCCGGTGTCGATCGCCCGGCCCCGGCGGACCATCGTCCCGCACGCGAACAGCACCTTCGCCTCGCACAGGGCCAGTCGCTCGCGCAAGGCCTCCTCGCCGTAGCCGCAGAAGATCGGCACGAAACGCGCGCCGAGCTTCATCGTGGCAAACATCACGACCACGGTCGGCAATTGCATCGGCGCGTACAGGCCGACGCTGTCGCCCCGCCGCACCCCCGCCGCGCGCAGCGCCGCGGCGCAGCTGTTCACGCGTTCGGCCAGCTCGGCGTAGCTCACGCGCCGCGCCTCGCCCGTCGGGTTGGACTCTGCCTCGCAAAATAACGCCGTATCCTGCCCGTGCCCGTCGTTCACGTGCCGGTCCACGCAGTTGTGCGTCACGTTGATCTGGCCGTCGATAAACCAACGCGTCCACGGCAGCCCCCGGGTATCGTCACGCACCTGCGTGTAGGGCTTCGTCCACTCCAGCCCCATATCCCGCATCGCCTCGTCCCAAAACCAGCCGGGCGATTGCACCGACGCCCGCCGCAGTTCCGCGAGGGTCCCGATTCCACGAGAGCGCATGAAACGCGCAACGTGCGATTCTCCGGTCCACGCGTGGTCCTCCGGACGCCAGAGGTAAGGGGATGAATTCATGCGGTTCGGCGACAGGTCACATCAACTCCACGGCCAAGGCGAGTCCCTCGCCACCGCCGATGCAAATCGCCGCGAGCCCGCGCCGCCCACCGCGAGCCCGCAGCGCCGCGAGCAGGGTCACCAGGATCCGCGCCCCGCTGGCGCCGATGGGATGCCCGAGTGCGATCGCACCGCCGCGCACGTTGAGCCGGTCGGCCGGCACGGCGAGCTCCTGCGCGAATGCGAGCGCCACGACCGCAAACGCCTCGTTCACCTCCCAAAGGTCGACGTCGCCCGCACCCCATCCGGCCCGCTGCAAAGCCTGCCGGGCCGCCGCCGCCGGCGCCGTCGTAAACCACGCGGGCTCCTGGGCGTGCCGTCCCCACGCCACCACGCGCGCCAAAGGCGCCCGACCCGCCGCCCGCGCCCGTTCCTCAGTTGTAAGCACGAGCGCCGCCGCCCCGTCGTTGAGACTGGACGCATTCGCCGCGGTGATCGTACCCGCCGGATCAAATGCCGGGCGCAGGGTGCGCATCTTGTCGTAGTTCACCCGGGCCGGCCCCTCGTCGCACTCGAAGCGCGTCATCGCACCCTTCGCCCCTGGCACCTCGACGGGCGTGATCTCGGCGGAAAAATGTCCCGCCTGCTGGGCCGCGTTCGCGCGGCGAAAACTCTCGGCGGCAAACGCATCCTGAGCCTCCCGCGTGAAACCGTACTTGCGGGCACAGAGCTCGGCGCACTGACCCATGTGGGCGTTGCCATAGGGGTCCCACAAACCGTCGTGCAACAGCGAGTCGATCGCCTGCTGGTGTCCAAGTCGGAAGCCCTCGCGCGCCTTGGGCAATAGATACGGCGCCGCGCTCATATTCTCCATCCCACCCGCCACCGCCACAACCGCGTCGCCGGTCGCGAGCGCCCGCGCGGCAAGAATCACCGACTCCAGACCGCTCCCGCAGACCTTGTGCACCGTCGTACACGCGGCGGCGTCGGGCAACCCCGCGTAAATCGCGGCCTGCCGCGCCGGCGCCTGCCCCTGCCCCGCCTGCAGCACGTTGCCCATGAGCACGTCGGTGACGTCGCCCGGAGCAACCCCCGCCGCCACCACCGCGCCACGAATAGCCGTCGCCCCGAGACGCGGCGCCGGCACGCCGGCGAGGGCGCCCTGAAACGCGCCGAGGGGGGTGCGGGTGGCGGACAGGATGACAACGGGGCGCATGGACACAGTAGGTAAGGTGCGGCTCAGTCCGGCCGATCCAATTCGAAAGCGTCGCGCGTGCGCGTAAAGGCGGCCCCGCCCATCCGACCGATGAGATCGAGCTTCGCCGGATCAGGCCGGCCGTCGGCCCCGATCACGCGGTCGTCGACGTGCGCGACCAGAATCCGGCCGAAGATCACATTCGCCGCGAGCGGCCCCTCGCCGAAGTGGACGATCCGCTCCAGCGAACACTCAAACGCAACCGGAGCCGCGGCAACCCGCGGCGGACGCACCCGTTGACTCGGCGCCGGCGCGATGCCGAATTTCTCAAACTCACTCTCGCCGTGAGGCAGCGACGCCGCGCTGTCGTTCATCTGCGCCGCCAAGTCGAACGACACGAGATTCACCACGAACTCGGGCACCGCCTCGATGTTGCGCACCGTATCCTTCTTCGCGCCGTCGCGCGTGTTCACCGGCACAAACATCAGCATGGGCGGGTTGGCGGTGACGCCCTGGAAAAACGAAAACGGCGCCAAGTTGGTCCGGCCGTCCAAAGCGATCGTCGAAACCCACGCAATCGGCCGCGGCAAAATCGTGGAGATCATCCAGCCGTAGGCGTCGCGCGGGCGAAGTTGGGAAAAGTCGAGTTGCATCCGGAAGGTCGGCGACCGCCCCACCGGAACTCATCCGGACACGCGCCGCAAGCCACCACCGTGACATTTGTCCAATCCCCTGCGCCCAGGCATGGCCCAGGTAAATCGGCCGGACTCGCCGGGCGCAAAATTTCGCAAAGAACGTTTCCTGCCGGCGAGAATCCCCCGCGCCCAGAGGCGCCTTTAGACCTCCAATCGCCCGCGGACCTTTGGATTCTTTTACGGCGAGTGCTCTAACCGCCTTGGCAACGATCGTCCCTTGCCGCCCCAACGCCGGCGTTGTCAACCGCCCGGGCTTCGCCTCTGCTCCTCCGCTCTCTGCGATGACACTCCCTTTCGGTAAGACCCCCGACGGCCGCGTCGCCCGCCTCTTCACCCTCGAAAACGCCGCCGGCCTGCGCGCGGATATCTCCGACTACGGCGGGACGATTGTCCGTCTCTTCGCCCCGGACCGCCGCGGCCGGCTCGCCGACGTCGTCCTCGGCTTCGAGCGCATCGAGGACTACATTGCCCACTCTCCGTTCTTCGGCTGCCTCGTCGGCCGCGTCGGCAACCGCATCGCCCACGGCCGCTTCACCCTGAACGGCCGCACCTACGCCCTCGCGGTGAACAACACCCCCGGCGGCCTGCCTTGTCACCTGCACGGCGGGCTCAAAGGCTTCGACAAGGCACTCTGGACCACCGCTGCGTTCGCGGCCGCCGACGGCCCCGCCCTGCGGATGCATTATCGCAGCGTCGACGGCGAGGAAGGCTATCCTGGAAATCTGGATACGACGGTCACCTACACGCTCACCACCGACGCCCTGCGCCTCGACTACCACGCGGTCACGGACCAACCGACCCCGGTGAACCTGACCAACCACACCTACTTCAACCTCGCCGGCGACGGCGCAGGTCCGATCCTCGACCACCAGCTGCAGCTGCACGCCGCCCACTACACGCCGACCAACGCCGGCCTGATCCCCACGGGCGAAATTGACCCGGTCGCCGGCACGCCGCTCGACTTCACGACCCCGCATGCCATCGGCGAACGCATCGAGTCGCCGCACGAGCAACTGCGGTTCGCCGGCGGCTACGATCAGAATTTCGTCGTCGACCGCTCCGCCCCCGGGCTCGTCCCGGCCGCGATCGCGTGGGACCCCGCCAGCGGCCGCACGCTGGAGGTTCTGACCACCGCACCCGGCATGCAGTTCTACACCGGCAATTTTCTCGACGGCTCGTTCGCCGGCAAAACCGGCCGCACCTACGGCCACCGCCACGGCTTCTGCCTCGAAACCCAGCATTTCCCTGATTCGCCGAACCACGCGAATTTTCCTTCGGTCATCCTCGCCCCCGGCGCGGAGTATCGTTCGACCACGGTGTTCCGGTTCTCCACCCGATGAGCCGCCTCTCCCTGGCTGCCCTGACCGGTGCGCTTGCCGCCACCACCCTCCTGCTCCTCGGCGCCACCGCCGGCTGCCGCCGCGCCACGCCAGCCGCAGCGGTCACCGCCGCCACACCCGCGCCCGCCACCGCCCAACCGAAGCCCGCCTCGTTCAAGTCGACCGAATGCCGCTCCTGTCACGAGGAGACGTTCAAGGCCTGGTCGGGCTCGCATCACGCGTTCGCCCATCGCCCCGTCGAGGCCCAACAGGATCCGGACGCGGTCAATCCCGCCCGCAGCACGACCGTCAACGGCATCCGCTACCAACTCGACTGGCAGGACGGAAAACCTCTCTTCAACGAGCAACAACGCCCGGGCGAGGCCGCCGTGCCGTACACCGCCGAGTTCGTCCTCGGCCACACGCCGCTGCGGCAGTACATCGTACCCATCGGGGGCGGACGCTACCAAGCCGCCGAGCTCGCCTACGATCCGGCGAAAAAGGACTGGTTCAATGTCTTCGGCGACGAGCGGCGCACGCCGGGCGAATGGGGCCACTGGCGCGGCCGCGGCATGAATTGGAATTCCATGTGCGCGCACTGCCACATGACGGATTTCAACAAGCGCTACGACGCCGCGACCGACACCTTCGCCTCCACGTGGCGCGAACACGGCGTCGGCTGCTCGCAATGCCACGGCCAATCCACCGCGGAGCACCTCGACCCCAAGCGCAAGCCGACCGGCCTCCCGCACAATCCCTCGGCCGGGGACCTCAAGCGCGCCCAGGAAACCTGCGCGCCCTGCCACGCCCGCAACGAACTCCTCACCGGTACGTTGGTCCCCGGCGCGAAATACTCCGACCATTACCGGCTCACGCTGCCGACCGAGGCCGCAATTTTTTATCCTGACGGCCAGGTTCGCGACGAGGATTTCAACTACACCTCGCTCCTCACGAGCCGCATGGGCGGCAAGGCCGGCGTCACCTGCCTCGACTGCCACGACCCGCACACCGGCAAGCCCAAGCTCACGGTCACAGACAACTCGATCTGCCTGCAGTGTCACGGCCCGTCGCCCCGCAACAACGCGCCGATCATCGACCCGCTCAAGCACTCGCACCACCAGGCCGGCAGCACGGGCAACCAGTGCGTGACGTGCCACATGCCGACGACGACCTACATGCAGCGCGACCCGCGCCATGACCACGGCTTCCTGAAGCCGGATCCGCTGCTCACGAAAGAACTGGCCATTCCCAACGCCTGCAACCGCTGCCACACCGACCAAACCGTCGATTGGTCGATCGGCTTCGTCGACACCTGGTACGGCGCAAAGATGGAATCACGCCAGCGGGCCCGCACCCGCATCGTCGTCGCGGCGCAGGCCAACCAGCCCGATGCGCCCGGAAAAGTGCTGGAATTTATCGCCACCGAGGAAGTCCCCGCCTGGCGCGCCACGCTGCTGCTGCTGTTGCGTCCGTTCGCCGCGAACAACCCGAAGGTGATCGAAGCCGCCCGCGCCGCCACCCGCGACCCTGAGCCGATGGTGCGCTCGGCCGCCGCACAGGTCCTCGCCGCCGCGCCGCACGAGGCCGCGTCGCTGCGACCGCTGCTCAACGACCCGTCGCGCCTCGTCCGGCTCGACGCCGCGTGGCCGCTCTCAACCGAGTTGCCCGCGGATTCCGCGCTACGCAAGGAACTCGACGACTACCTCGCCGTTTCCGCCGATCAACCGACGGGGCGGCTGCGCATCGGTCAGGACCTGTTCAACCGCGGTCGGGCCGCCGAAGCCGAGGTCCCGTTGCGCAAGGCCACCGAATGGGATTCGAACTCGCCCGGCCTGCACGATTCGCTGGGCATCGTATTAAACGAACTCGGTCGCCCCGCCGAAGCCGCCGCTTCGCTCTGGCGCGCGGCGCAACTCGCGCCGACCGATGCCGGTTACGCCTTCAACGCCGCGCTCGCCTTCGCCGGCGCCGGCAAACTTGCCGACGCCGAACTCGCCCTCCGTGAAACCGTCCGCCGCAACCCGCGGCAGGACCGCGCCTGGTACAACCTCGGGCTCCTTTACGCCCAGACGAAACGGCCGCAGGACGCGCTCACCGCGCTGCAGCAGGCCGAGCAGATCGCGCCGACCGTCGCCGATTATCCGTACGCCCGCGCCACCGTCTATTGGCAGCGCGGCGAGCGCGAAGCCGCCGTCGTCGCCGCCCGCAAGGCGCTTGAGATCGACCCGACCCACGGCCCGTCCCGCGCGCTCCTGCAGCCCGCATCGCGCTAAGCTTGTAGCACGGCGCGTAAGCGCCGGGACCCGGACCGCACGGAGTCCCCTTTCGCTCCGTCCCGGCGCTCACGCGCCGGGCGGCATTAACGCAGCGTCGTCGCGCCGCCGTCGATGTCGTACGCGGAGCCAGTGATGAACGACGCCTCACCCGAGAGGAGAAACGCCACGAGCGCGGCGATTTCATCCGGCTGACCCATGCGCCCGATCGGCTGCGCGGCGGCCAGCTTGGCGAACATTTCCTTTTCCTTGCCGGGATAATTCTTCGCAAGAAAGCCGTCGACAAACGGCGTGTGGACGCGACCCGGACACACGCAGTTGCACCGGATACCGCGGCCCACGAAGTCGCGTGCCACCGAAAGCGTCATCGTCAGCACCGCCCCCTTGGTCATGCCGTAAGCGAAGCGGTCCTGCAGCGCGACCTTCGACACAATCGACGCGAGGTTCACGATCGCGCCGCCACCCGAGGCCAGCAACCGCGGCACGCCGAAGTGCAGTCCGTGGTACACGCCCTTCACGTTCACCTGATACAGGCGGTCGAGATCCTCGGGCGAGGTGTCGAGGACGTTGCCGACGTGGGAAATACCCGCGTTGTTCACCAACAGGTGCAGCGTCTCACATTGCTCAAAGACGGTGCGCATCTGCGCCGTGTTCGAGACGTCTGCGACCACCACCTGCGCGGTGCCGCCGGCCCGGCGGATTTCGTCTACCACGGTTGCCCCCGCCTCAGCCCGCGTCTCCAAAACCGTCACCCGCGCCCCTTCGGCGGCGAGCCGCAACGCGATCGCCCGGCCGATGCCGGAGCCGCCGCCGGTTACAAGCGCCACTTTGTCCGCGAGTCGGGGTCCAGGGGAAATCATCCCAAAATCGTGGAAGCGCCACGGCCGCACGCGCAATCCCGAATCGAAGGCGCGTGACCGCGCTGAAGCCGCAGCCGAAAGCGTGGTCCGCACGTACCAGACCACGTTGTCGCTTCACGCCACCGCGGCGACGCTCCGCAGACGAGCCGGCGAGGACCGCAGCGCCCACCTTATGGCACAGGGATCGCCGCCCCCAACCCGATCACCATCGCGTCGCGGCGAATTTCCAGCCCGGCACCTTTTTCTGCATCTCAATCTCGTCGTTGCGCTCCTTGAGGCCGGCACGGAGGTAGGTCGCGTGGGCCTTCGCCAACGCGCCCCGGTCGAGTTCGACGCCGAGGCCCGGGCCCTTCGGCAGCGTCACGCAGCCGCCTTCGATTTTGATCCGGCCGCCGGTCACGATCTCCTCCCACTGCCACGGATAGTGCGTGTCGAGGGCGTAGGTGAGGTTCGGCATCGCCGCACCGAGGTGCGTCATGGCCGCGAGCGAAATGCCCGCGTGATTGTTCGAGTGCATCGACACCCCGCGACCAAACGTGCGGCAGTGCGCGGCGAGTTCCATCGACGAGTGGAGCCCGCCCCAAAAATGATGGTCGGTGAGAATGATATCCTCCGAACCGAGTCGCGCGCTGCCCGGCAGGTCGTCGAACGACGTCGTGCACATGTTCGTCGCCAGCGGCGTCTTCAGCGCGCGGCGTACGGTGGCCATGCCCTCCTGCGTGCGGCACGGATCCTCGAGGTATTCGAGGATGCCTTCCATTTCGCGGCCGTACTGGATCGAGGTCTCGACGGTCCAAAGCGCGTTGGGATCGAGCCGGAGCGGCACGCCGGGGCCGAAGTGCCGGTGGAGGGCTTTCATCGCGGCGACCTCTTGCGCCGGCTCGAAGCACCCACCCTTGAGCTTGATCGATTCAAACCCGAACTCCTGCACCATCGCGACCGCCTGGGCGACGACGCTGTCGGGATCGAGCGCCGCCCGTTGCCGCGCGGCGTCCCAGCCGGTGGCCTTGGGGTCGGTGCCGAACGCGCGTTCCCCGCCGGCGCCTTCGTACTTGTAGAAAAGGTACGCGGAGTACGGCACGCGTTCGCGCACGATGCCACCGAGCAACTGCGCGACGGGCACGCCGTAGGCTTTGCCCTGCAAATCGAGGCAAGCGACGTCGAGCGCGCTGTACACCTGCACCCGCGTGCGGCCGTCCCAGGGCTTGTCACCGCGCGCCACCGAGGTCTCCGGCGCACACCGTTGCGCAAGCTGCGCGCGCAACCCGTGCCAGTTCAACGGATCGCTCCCGATCACGGTGTCGCGGACCGCGGCGAGCGCCTGGTCGACCGCGACGCTGCCCGGCACCTCGGCGAGGCCCGTCAGGCCGTTGTCGGTCTTCAGCTCGACGACCGTGCGCAGGCAGTACGGCGCATGCAGCCCGGCGGCGTTCAACAAGGGCGGATCGCCGAGGGCGATCGGCGTGATGTGCATTTCGGTGATCTTCATGCGCGGGGTGACTTATGAATTAACAGGAAGAGCAGGGAGAGCGGAAGGAGAGGAACCCAAACTCCCCGAACTTCCCGGCCTCCCTGTTAAACGATTGGCTTCAGGTTCACTTCCCCTTCAGCGCGGCGACGAAGCCGAGCAGGCCGGCGCGGACCGCGCCGCCGTCGCTGCCGAGGGCAGTGAACGTATAGCCGAGATCGCGGACCTTGGGGACAAGGGCGTTGTTATGGACCAAAATGCCCGCGGCCTTACCGTGCTTTTTCGCGGCGTCGGAAACCTTGCGCAGCGCTTCTGTAAAGAGCGGGCTCTCGAGCTGGTCGCGGATCCCCATGTTATACGAGAGGTCCGTCGGCCCGACGAACAGCACGTCGGCGCCGTCGATTGCCGCGATCTCGTCGATGTTGCGGATCGCCTCGGGCGTCTCGATTTGGATCACCGTGAGCAGGCGTTCGTGCGCGTGCGCATAGTAGTCCTCGAAGTCGGCGCCGAAGCCGGCGCCGCGGTTGAACTTCGCCACGCCACGGATGCCGTGCGGCGGGTAGCGCATGGCCTGCACGGCGGCGCGCGTCTCGGCGGCGGTGCTCACGTACGGTACCATCACACCGAAGGCGCCCATATCCAGCGCGCGCTTGAAGCGGGGCGTCTCGTTGTGCGCGATGCGCACGACGGGAAACGTCGGCGTCGCCGCGGCCGCGTGCAACTGGTGCAGCAGCGTATCCTCGCCGCCGGGACCGTGCTCGTGGTCGATCAAAACCCAGTCGAAGCCCGCCAGCCCGGCGATCTCGACCGTCATTGGTGAACCGAGGTTGAGGAACGTGCCGGCCAGCCACTCGCGCGCGAGGACACGTTTACGGAAGTCAGGGGGAAGCTTCATGGGAGTTGAGAGTTGAGGATTGAGAGACTGCAAACCCGGACACCGAAAGTTGAGAAGCCAGAGGATTGGCGTCTCTCAACACTCAACCCTCAACGCTCAACCCGTCGCCCGTCAGAGCGACGTATACAGCCGATAGAGCGCCTGGGTGCCGCAATCTTCCCAGCCGCGGGCGGCGACCTGTTCGTAGAGCTTCTTCGCGGTCGCGAGGCCGGGCAGGTCGACCTTCAACTCGGCGGCGCTCTCGAGCGCGATCTTCATGTCCTTGATAATGTGCTTCACGTAAAAGCCGGGGGCGAAATTGTCCCCGAGCGCGCGGGGCGCGAGGTTCGTCATCGCCCACCCGCCGGCGGCCCCGCCGCTGATGCTGCCGTGGACCGCGGTCGGATCGAGGCCGGCCTTCTTGGCGTAAGCGAGCGCCTCAACCCACGCGACCATGCCGACGGCGACCGCGATCTGGTTCGCCATCTTGCAATACTGGCCGGCGCCGGGCGCGCCGTGCAGGGCGATGTTCTTGCCCATAATCTCGAAGAGCGGCTTGGCGCGGGCAAACGCGGCGGCGTCACCTCCGACCATGATCACGAGCCGGGCTTCCTTGGCCCCGAGGTCACCGCCGGAAACCGGGGCGTCGAGCGACGCGAGCCCGCGCTGGGTGGCGGCATCGGCGATTTGGCGGGCGAGCACCGGGCTCGAGGTCGTCATGTCGATCAGCAGGGCGCCGGGTTTGGCCCGTGCAACAATCCCGCCGGCACCGAGGTAGCTCGTTTCGACATCGGTCGGAAAGCCGAGCATCGTGATCACCACATCGGCCTGCGCCGCGGCCGCGCCGGCCGAGTCGTGCCACGAGGCACCGGCGTCGAGGAGCACCTGAGCCTTCTCCTTGGTGCGGTTGTGCACGTGCAGCGTATGGCCGGCTTTTTGGAGATGGCCCGCCATGCTGCGGCCCATCACGCCGGTGCCGATGAATGCGATCGAGAGGGAAGCGGACATGGTGTGTAGAGAAAAGGGATTCGGGATGGAAAAAGCGCCGCGATGCAAACGATCGCACCATCCGCGCGCGATGCTATTTTTGCCGGCACCGCGATACGCGCGGTTTAGCTGCCGGCGCCGGTCCAACCGCCGCCGAACACGAAACCACGTTCCGGGAAAAGCGGTCCGTTCCCCTCTCGCCACCGCCGCAAAATTACTTTCCGCTTTTCCCAGGACCCCCAATGAGCACCACCATGACATCCAACCGCCGCACGTTCCTAAAAACCTCCCTCGTCGCCTCGGCCTCCGCGGCGCTCACCGCCGCCTCCGCCTCCGCCGCTCCCGCGCCGGGCGCCGCGCGTGATTACTACGAGTTGCGCGCCTACCGCCTGAAAGCCGGCGGTTCGCGGGCACCGTTGGACGCCTACCTCGAAAAGGCGTTAATCCCGGTCCTGAACCAGCGCGGCATCAAAAATGTCGGCGTTTTCACCGAGGTCGACGTCGACAAGAAGGCCCTCACCTCAACCCCGAAGGCCGACACCGCGGTCTGGGTGTTCATTCCCTACGGATCGCTCGAGTCCTTCGTCAGCGTGAGCGCCGAGATCAACCAGGACCCCGCGGTGCAAAAGGCCGGCGCGGCCTACCTCGAGGTGCCGAAGGCGAGTCCCGCCTTTGACCGCGTCGACAGCTGGTTGCTGCGCGCCTTCGCCGGCATGACCCAGATGCAGGTGCCCGCGTTTTCCAAATCGAAAGTAGCAACCCGCATCTTCGAGATGCGCGACTACGAGAGCCACAGCGAGCGCGCGGCCCTCAGCAAGATGGCGATGTTCAACAACGGCGAGATCGAGGTCATGAAGGACCTCGGGATGTCACCGGTGTTTTTCGGCCAAGCCCTGTCCGGCCCGAACCTGCCTCACCTACGTTACCTCACCGGCGGACCGGACCTCGCGTCCCACCTCAACAACTGGAAGAAGTTCGGACCCGATCCGCGCTGGAACAAGTTGAAGGACGACCCGCAGTACGCGAACAACACGTCGAAGAACACCGCGCGCTTCGTGGTGCCGACGGCCTATTCGCAGCTGTAAATCCGTAACCGGCAGTTGAAGGTTGAGCGTTCCGAAATGTAGCCCTGCGCGCACGCGCAGGGCTTTTCCGTTCCACCCCGGATCCTGCGCTCCTGCGCCGGGCGACGGGCAAAGCCCTTCTCCTTTCGCATGACCATCCTTCGCCGCCTCGTCCTCGCCTGCCTCGCGGTCTGCCTCGCGCTGCCGCACTGCCTCACCGCGGCCCCGCTGGCGGACGTCCGGCAACGCGGCGTCCTGCGGGTCGGCACCACGGGCGATTACAAGCCGTTCAGTTACCGCGCGAACTCCGGGAGTCCGTACATCGGCCTCGACATCGAGCTTGCCGGCCGGCTCGCCACCGCCCTGGGCGTGCGGCTCGAACTCGTGCCAACCACGTGGCCGACGTTGATGGATGACTTCTCCGCCGGACGCTTCGACGTCGCGATGGGCGGCGTGTCGATCACCGCCGAGCGCGGCAAGTCCGCCTTCTTCTCCGTCCCCTACCTGCGTGACGGCAAGACGCCCATCGCCCGCTGCGTCGACGCCGCCCGTTTCCAAACCCTCGCGCAGATCGACCAACCCGGCGTGCGCGTCATCGTCAACCCGGGCGGTACCAACGAGCGCTTCGCCCGCGCCCGCCTGCAGCAGGCCGCGATCACGGTCTTTCCGGACAACGCCGCCATCTTCGACGAGATCGTCGCGGGCCGGGCCGACGTCATGATCACCGACGCGGTCGAAACCCGGCTCCAGCAGAAACTGCGGCCGCAACTCTGCGCGGTGCACCCCGAAGCGCCGTTCGACGTATCCGAGAAAGCATACCTCCTGCCCCGCGACGAGGCGTTCAAGGCCGCGGTCGACGCCTGGCTGCAGCCCCTCACGTCCGGACCGGAGTGCGCACGGCTGCTCGAGAAGTGGCTCGACCATCCCTGGCCCCGCGCCTCGGCGGCAACCATCGACCTCGCGCCGCTGCGCAACCTGCTGGCCGAGCGCCTCGCCCTCATGCCCGACGTCGCACGCCACAAGTGGAACACCCGCAGCCCCATCGAGGACCTCGCGCGCGAACGCCAGATCATCGCCGGCCTGCAACGCGACGCGGAAGCCGTGGGTATTCCCGCGCCTTGGGCCGAGCGTTTCTTCCGCGCCCAAATCGAGGCGGCCAAGGTGATCCAGCGCGATCTCTTCGCCCGATGGGAGGCGAGCGGTCAGGGCAAGTTTACCGACGTGCCTGACCTGGCGACGGTGATCCGCCCGCGCCTCGATGCGCTCACCCTGCAACTCCTGCGCGCGCTCGCCGCCACCTGGCCCGCCCTTTCCGATCCCGCGCAACAAGCACGCCTAACCGCCGCGCTCCAGCAGCTCCGCACGGCCCCCGGGGCAAACAACGCCGCGGTCGAGATGGCCTTGGCGCCGCTGGTGCCGTAGCCCGCGGCGTGAGTCGCGGGATCCGTGCCTTTCGCCATCCGATCGAATCCCTGCACCACCGCGCAGGGCTACCCATTCCTCGATTGCAGGCCCGCGCGGTGGGCGGGCGTGGGCGTCGGAATTTCGTTCCCGCGAGCCCGGCACCGGCCGAGTCGACAGGAGAATTAGTTGCGTCCTTCGCCTCGTTCGTCGCGCCGACCACTTCCCGCGTGCGATCGGCACAAAAGTGAATATCCGTGTCCACGGGGACGTCTGATCGGCTGAACCCTCCCTTCCATGAAAACCCTTCGCGCCCTGCTCGCCTGCCCCGTTCTCGTCGGCATCACCGCTTGGGCCCAGGATCCCGTGCCGGTTTACGCCGCCCCGCCCGCCGCGCCGGTCACCGCCACCGTGCGCTCCACCGCCCAACTTGAACAACTGGTCGCACCCGTCGCGCTCTACCCCGACGCCTTACTGGCCATCATGTTTCCCGCGGCGACGGCCCCGACCGACATCGTGCTCGCCGCGCGCCAATTGCGCGAGCAACCCAACGACCGCTCGCAGGTCGAACACCGCGGCTGGGACGAAAGCGTCAAATCGCTCACGGCGTACCCCGAGGTATTGGGCTGGATGGATGAAAATCTCGATTGGACCAAGCAACTCGGCGAGGCCTTTGCCGCCCAACCCGCCGAAGTCATGCAGGCGGTGCAACGCCTCCGCACCCAAGCCCGCGCCAACGGCGTACTGACCGACACTCCGCAACAAACCGTGATCGCCGAGGCCGACGTCGTGCGCATCGTCCCCGCGCAGCCGAATGTGATCTATGTGCCGTACTACGAACCGGACATCCTCTTGCTCCCTCCCTCGAGTTGGAACGCCCGCCCCTACATCGGATTCAGCCTCGGCGTCGCCGTCGGCTCTTGGCTCGCGTTCGACTGCGACTGGCGCCGGCACACCATTTGGGTCGGTGATCGTCACCGGCCTTGGACCGAACACGATTGGCGCCGTCCGCTGGTGGTCGCGCCGGTCGCCGTCGTCAACGGTCCGGCTCGCCCCTATGCGCCGCGCCCGTGGCGGCCGACCCCGCGCGTGACCTATTCGTCGCGTCCGGCGGCTATCGAAGTGATTCGTCCGCTGCCGCTCGGTCCGAACGGCGGCCACCCCGGCAACGCCAACGCCGCCTTCAGCGCAGGCCAACGCAACTACGCCCCGGCTCCCGCGACCGCTCCAGCCGTCTCTGCGGCACAAGGGACCACATCCACGAGCCGCGGAGTCCCGACGGGGATTCGTCCGTTGCCCGGCAACAACGCACCGTTCTTACCCTCGGCTCGGGTCGCGACACCTCCTGCTTCGAACCAGCGCGACGTCAGCCCGTCGCCGACGCCCAACTCGACCACCGACCAAACAGCCTTGCCCGCAACCCGCATCCGCAACCCGCGGACCGAACGGTCCGATCGCGGCGAACGCGGAGGCTCGAACGCCACGAGTCCGGCGAATCCACCGACCAACGTGACCGCTCCGGCGCCACCGCCGACGTCGACCACGAACCGTTCCCCGCGGGCCAACCCAACGCCGCCGCCGACCCAGGTCGGCTCGCGCGCCCCCGCGCCGGCACCCGCCAAACCGGCCGTCAGCGAGCCCGCCCCGGCGACCACGAATTCCACGACCACACCGCCCCCGGCCCGCAATGACAACGGTCGCAGCCGCGACCGGCGCGAGAATTAGCCAGGCGGAACCCGCGATCCATCTCGGGTTGCCCCGGGAACCGCCCGCGACATGGAAAAGCCCGATCCCAACATCGGGCTCCATCGTAAATCGCACCGGGCCGGCCCAACCAGCAGGGCGCCGCACCCTCCTTGGGCTCCGCCACCCTGCCCCGCGGATTGACTCCCGTGGGTCCGCTGCGCCCTTCTAGCCAATGACCTCTCCCTCGTCGTCTACCACCGCGCCGCTCGCACCTTTCCGCGCGGCCGATGGCGGGGCCCCCGATGCCGACGCGGTGCTCGAACGCTTCCTCGCCGCGATCGCGAGCCGTGGTCTCTCGCTCTACGCCGAGCAGGAGGAGGCGATTCTTGAACTCTTCGGCGGGAGTAACGTCGTCCTCAATACCCCGACCGGTTCCGGCAAATCGTTGGTCGCCGCGGCATTTCACTTCAAGGCCCTCTGCGCCGGTGAACGCTCCGTCTACACCTGTCCGATCAAGGCGCTGGTGAACGAAAAATTCCTTTCGCTCTGCCGCGACTTCGGTCCCGAAAACGTCGGCATGATGACCGGCGACGCCAGCGTGAACCCGCAGGCGCTCGTGCTCTGTTGCACCGCCGAGATCCTCGCCAACATCGCCCTCCACCGCGGCGCGGAAAGCGACGTCCGCGTGGTGATCATGGACGAGTTTCATTACTATTCCGACGCGGAGCGCGGTTACGCCTGGCAGGTGCCGCTCCTCACGATGCCCGGCGCGCGGTTCCTCCTGATGTCGGCCACCCTCGGCCGCACGGAGTTCTTCGAAAAGGAAATGACGCGGCTGACCGGCGCACCGAGCGTCACGGTGCGCAGCGATCGCCGCCCCGTGCCGCTGGAATTCGAATACTCCGAAGTCCCGCTCACCGAACGCGTCGCCGCGCTGCTTTCCCTCAAACGCGCGCCGGTTTATCTGGTTTACTTCACCCAGCGCTCCGCCGCCGACGCCGCGCAGGCGTTGATGAGCCTCAACATCTGCACGAAGGAGGAAAAGGCCGCGCTGCAGGCGGAGCTCGAACGCTTCCGCTTCACAAGTCCCTACGGCAAGGAGATGCGGCGCTGGCTCCGGCACGGGATCGGGGTCCACCATGCCGGCCTGCTGCCGAAGTACCGGATCCTCGTCGAGCAGCTTGCGCAGAAAGGTCTGCTCAAACTCATCTGCGGCACCGACACCCTCGGTGTCGGCATCAACGTTCCGATCCGCACCGTGATGTTCACCCAGCTGTGGAAGTTCGACGGCAAGAAGGCCGCGATCCTGAGCGTGCGCGACTTCCGGCAGATCTCCGGCCGCGCGGGCCGCAAGGGTTACGACGACAAGGGCTACGTCATCATCCAGGCCCCCGAGCACATCATCGAGAACAAGCGCGCCGAGGAAAAGGCCGCGGGCGATCCGTCGCGCAAGAAGAAGCTCGTGAAGCAAAGCGCACCCGAAGGTACCGTTGTCTGGGATACCAAGACCTTTGAGCGCCTGCGGACCGCGCCGCCCGAGGAACTCGTTTCACGTTTCGATATTTCCCACGGCATGCTGCTGCTCGTGCTCAGCCGCGACGGCGACGGCTGCCGCGCGATGCGTCAGATCATCGCCGACTCGCACGAGACCGACCACAAAAAGCGCGCGCTGCGCAAGCGCGGTTGGCAGCTGTTCCGCGCCCTCGTGGACCGGAAGATCGTGGAGCTCCAACCGCGCGCCTCCGCTACTCCGACCCCGGCCACGCCCGCCCGCAAGGTGCGGGTCAACCTCGAGCTGCAGGACGACTTTTCACTGCACCAGGCCCTCTCGCTTTACCTCATCGACACGCTGCCGCAGCTGAACCGCGAGTCGCCCGATTATCCGTTCGACGTGCTCACCCTGTGCGAGGCGATCGTCGAAGATCCCGACGCGATTCTGCGACGGCAGGTCGACAAACTGAAAACGGATAAAATGGCGGAGATGCGCGCCGCCGGTGTCGAATACGCCGAGCGCATGGAGAAGCTCGACCAGATCGAGCACCCGAAGCCGTTGCGCGAATTCCTCTACGATACGTTCAATACCTTCGCCGCGGCGCATCCGTGGGTCGGGCAGGAAAACGTCCGGCCCAAATCGATCGCGCGCGAGATGTTCGAGCGCTACATGTCGTTCGCCGATTACATCCGCGACTACGGCCTGCAACGTTCCGAAGGACTTTTGCTGCGCCACCTCTCCCAGGTTTGGAAGGTGCTCGCACAAACCGTCCCGTCCGCCGCCAAGACCGAGGGCGTCGTCGAGATGGAGGATTATTTCCGCGAACTGATCCGGGGCATCGACTCGAGTCTCCTCGAGGAATGGGAGCGTTTGAAAAACCCGGATTTCGTCTCGAAGGATGCGACCGACGGCAAGCCGGCGCGCCCGGCGACCTTCGACATCACGCGGGACGACGCCGCGTTCCGCCGGCTCGTGCGCACCGCACTTTTCGCGTTCCTGCAGGATGTCGCCGCCCGCGACTGGGAAAGCGCCACGTCGCGCCTCGCCACGGGGGAGGCGGTGGGAGCCGTCGAGGGCGCGCCGGCCACCCCCGAGGCGCGCCGGATCGAAAATGCCTTTCGCGCCTACTTCGACCTCCACGTTCGGTTCCGCCTTGATCCCGAGGGGCGCTCGGCGAAGCACACCCACTGGAGCGAGCACGCGGACACGCAGGAGTGGAAGGTGGCGCAGGTGTTGATCGACGCGACCGAACAGAACGACTGGGAAGCGACCTTCACGGTATCGCTTGCCGAATCGCGCGCGGCGAACCGCGCGGTGGTGAAGTTCGAAACCGTCCGGCAGATCGGAAGTTTGGCCTAGCGGGGATCAAGTGTTCTCGTCGCCGGTTTGCGCCTGCGGCGAGATTTGCGGAAGGAGTGTGGCCCCTGGTCCGCGCCGTACGGGCGGTTTCGCCGTTGGGGCTAAAGTGCGCCTGGATCACACATGCCCGCCCGCTTTCCACGCCCCCCGCTGCACCGCTGAAAGCCACGCATACCGTCCCGAAATCAGGAGCATCTCGGGCGACGAAGATTCGACGCACAAAAAAGGCCGGACCCTGCGGTCCGGCCGGTAAATGGAACGGTGCTTGCCGGCTTACTTGATCGCCGCCGCGGCCGTCACGAGTTCGACGAAGCTGCGGGCTTCCAGGGCCGCGCCACCGATGAGGCCGCCGTCGATGTCCTTTTGCGCGAGCAGCTCGGGCGCGTTGGCGGGTTTCATCGAGCCACCGTAGAGAATCCGGACCTTCTGAGCGACGGGCTCGGTGAAGAGCTTAGTCAGCAAGCCGCGGATGAACGCGTGAACTTCCTGCGCCTGCTCGGTCGTCGCGACCTTGCCGGTGCCGATTGCCCACACGGGCTCGTAGGCCACCACGAGGGTCTGGGCCTGATCCTTACTGACGCCCTCGAGCGCACGCTCCGTCTGCGTCTGCACGACCTTAAGGGTCGAGCCGGACTCACGCTCGGCCAGTGTCTCGCCCACGCAGAGGATCGGCTTTAGCTGGTTTTTAAGTGCCGAGAGCACCTTCTTATTCACCAGCTCGTCGGTTTCACCGAAGAGCGTCCGGCGCTCGCTGTGACCAAGGATGACATGCGTCGTGAAAATCGCCCGCAGCATGGGCGCGGAAATCTCGCCGGTGAAGGCGCCGCTCGCCTCGAAGTGCATGTTTTGCGCTCCGAGCTTAACTGAGGAGCCCTCGAGCGCCGCTCCGGCGCTCTCGAGCGCGGTGAACGGTGGGCACACCACGACTTCGACGTCAGTCTGCTTGCCCACGGCGGCGACGATGTCACGGACGAGCGTCACGCCTTCGGCGGACGTCTTGTTCATTTTCCAGTTACCGGCGATGAATTTCTTGCGGGAGATCATGGTGATGTTGAGCGGAAGGTTGGGAGGAACTGCGGCAAGCGGCTTCAGCCCTCGAGGAAGACGACGCCGGGCAGGGCCTTGCCTTCGAGGAACTCGAGGCTGGCGCCGCCGCCCGTGGAGCAATGAGTGACCTTATCGGCCACCTTGAACTTCTTGGCGGCCGTTGCGGTGTCGCCGCCGCCCACGACCGTGGTCGCGCCCTGGACGGTCGCTTCGGCGATCGCCGCCGCCATCGCCTGGGTGGCTCCGGCGAATTTTTCGAACTCGAAGACACCCGCGGGGCCGTTCCAGACGATCGTCTTGGAGGCGAGGATCGCCTGTCGGTAGAGCTCGATCGACTTCGGGCCGGCATCGAGACCTTCCCAACCGTCGGGAATGCCCGTGGCGATGTCCGCCGGCTGCGTGTTGGCATCCGGGGCGAACTTATCGGCCGCAATGAAGTCGATCGGGAAGATCAATTCTACGCCACGGGCCTTCGCCTTCGCCTCGAGCTCGGCGACGATCTTGGCGCCCTCGGCATCGAAAAGGGACGAACCGATCTTCATCCCGCGATTTACCTTATGGAAGGTGTAGGCCATGCCGCCGCCGATGATGACCTTGTTGGCCTTCTCCAGGAGATTATTGATGAGCGGAATCTTATCCGCGATTTTGGCGCCACCGAGAATCGCCAGCAACGGGCGCTGCGGAGTCTCAAGGACGGAGGCGAAGGCCTTGAGCTCGGCCTCCATGAGGAAGCCGGCTGCCTTATCCTGCAGGGAAACGCCGACCATCGACGAGTGGGCCCGATGCGCGGTGCCGAAGGCATCGTTGACGAAAACGTCGCCAAGCTTCGAAAGGGAAGCCCGGAACGCGGCTTCCTTGGCCGGGTCGGCCTTGAGCTTTGTCTCGGTGCCGTCCTCGTTCTTGAGCTTCACCTTACCCTCTTCCTCAAGGTGAAAGCGGAGGTTCTCAAGGAGAACGACCTCGCCGGCCTTGAGCGTGCCGGCGGCGCAGGCGGCCTCGACGGCCGACCCGACGCAATCATCCAGGAACTTGACCGGACGGCCGAGGAGCTTCTCCAACTCCGCCGCCACCGGCTTGAGGGAGAACTTGGCAATCTTCTTCCCGTCGGGTCGACCGAGGTGCGACATGAGCACCACCGACGCGCCTTTTTCGAGGGCGTGCTTGATGGTGGGTAGCGCCGCGGAGATGCGCTGCGTATTGGTGATCGCGCCGGTGGCCTTGTCCTGCGGGACGTTGAAATCGACGCGCATCAGCACGCGTTTCCCGGCGAGGCTCAGGTCTCGGATGGATTTGAATTTGGCCATGGTAAAAAAAAGGACCGCGGATGTCACGGACGCGACGAATGGATTGGAATCGATTCGCGCGATCCGCGCATCCGCGGTCAAGAGGGCTGGAACGATGACTTAGAGCTTGGCGGCGATCTTCTTGGTGAGATCGACGACCCGGTTCGAGTAGCCCCACTCGTTGTCGTACCACGAGACGAGCTTGAAGAACTTCGAATTCAGTTCGACGCCGGAACCGGCATCAAAGATCGAGGAGCTCTTGTCGTGAATGAAGTCGCTGGAGACCACCTCGTCCGAGGTGTAAGCGAGGATCCCCTTCAAGTATGTCTCGCTGGCCTTCTTCATGGCGGCGCAGATTTCCTTGTAGGAGGTTTCCTTCGTCGTGCGCACGGTCAGGTCGACCACGGACACCGTCGGAGTCGGCACACGGAAAGCCATACCGGTGAGCTTGCCCTTCACTTCCGGGATCACGAGCGCGGTGGCCTTGGCGGCACCGGTCGTCGACGGAATGATGTTCTGCGCCGCGGTACGGCCGCCCTTCCAGTCCTTTTTGGACGGACCGTCGACGGTCTTCTGCGTCGCGGTGTACGCGTGAACGGTGGTCATCAGGCCTTCCTCGATGCCGAAGCCTTCCTTCAGGAGCACGTGCACGATCGGCGCGAGGCAGTTCGTGGTACAGGAGGCGTTGGAGATGATGTTGTGCGTGGCGACGTCCAGTTTGTCGTCGTTCACGCCCATGACCACGGTGATATCCTCACCCTTGGCCGGAGCGGAGATGATGACTTTCTTGGCACCGGCGGCGAGGTGACCCTTGGCCTTCTCGGCATCGGTGAAGAGACCGGTCGACTCGATGACGAGCTGAACGCCGAGCTTGGCCCAAGGCAATTCTGCCGGGGTCTTGGCGCTGACGACGAGGATTTCCTTGCCGTTCACGATGAGCACATCGTCTTCCAGCTTGTCGGCAGCCGACTTCTTGGAGGAGACGGTACCGGTGAAGCGGCCCTGCGTGGAGTCGTACTTCAGCAGATAAGCGAGATTGTCCGCCGGCACGATATCGCCGACTGCCACAACATCCAGCGTCTCACCGAGCAAACCTTGCTCGACGAGGGCCCGGAAAACGAGGCGACCGATGCGGCCGAAACCATTGATTGCGACTTTAACTGCCATGTGAGGACTCCGTTTGGTTCAGTGTTGGTTAACTACGTGAGAGGTGTCCGCGTGAACGCGGACCGCCCAATGAATGATTCTCCGTGGACAGATGCAAGGGTTTTGGCGGCTGACATTGTCATCAAGAAACCAGCCGCTTCCCCGCCCTCAGTGATTGATCCAGAGGGCACAGCTCAAAGCCGGCACCCATAACTGCGGATCGACCGGCCGAGAAGCCCCATGGGCGTCCGTGAGATAGAATCGCTCGTGGTCCGCCAGTAGGTCCCACGTCCCGGGTCCCGCAGCGACCAACTCGGCGCCGAGTGGAATCGTCACATCGGCGTGGGACGGATTAACGACAAAGAGAAGCCGCACGGGGCCTTGCGACAAGTCGGCGTTGTAAATTGCCGCCAGCGCCGGTGAACCGGGCGCCGGGACAAAGCGGAAGAATGTCTCGCTGGGTCGCGACCATTGCCGCAAGAGCCGGCCATACTCCCCGCGCCGAAAAGCGATCCAGTCCGCGAAATAAACATGGGTGCCGAGGTAACGGTAAAGCCGGCGGTAATCGAGGGCATTGAGGTCGCCGCGGAGGTACGTGTTGTTCACGCCCTGTTTCGAGCGGAGAAAGTCCTGACCCGCGGAGATCATCGGAATACCCAAAGACATGAATAGGATCGCAGCCATCAAGTGCGTGCGCCGCCGATCGTTCGAGGTTGGGACCTCCCCGTCGAAATTCGGATTCTCGGTGATCATGTCGATCCACGTGCGGTCGTCGTGCGATTCGGTGTAGTTGACCGTTTGCGCCGGCCACTTGGCAAAATACCACGGCGAACCACGGAGGAAGTACTCCATGCGTTCCGGGCTGCCGTTGCCGCGCACGTAGTCGCGCACAAAGTCGCGGTAGCCGTCATTCCACGACGCCCAACCCGTGTCGCGCAGCGCGCCGGCAATGTGCCCGCGGAAACTCCACGGTTCCGCGATCAGAATGACGTCGGGCTTGACCCGTTTAAGCGCCACCTCGACGTCGCGCAGCACATCGACCCCGAGAAGTTCGGCGAGATCGAAGCGGAAGCCGTCGACCCCGAACACCTCGATGTAGTGCCGGCAGCTGTCGATGATCAGCCGCCGCGCCATCGCGGAGCGCGCCCGCAGATCGTTGCCGCAGCCGCTCCAGTTCGTCGGCGCCCCGTTGGCGTCCTGCTCAAAATAATACAGCCGGTCGACAAACATCAGGTGCGCCGGCACGCCCACATGGTTGAAGACCACATCGAGGACCACCGCCATGCCGCGACGGTGGAAAGCCGCGATCAACTCCTGCAGCTCCCTGACCCCCGAAGCCCGCGCCGGCGCGAGGGCGTAGCTGCTTTCCGGAGCGAAATAATTGCTCGTCATGTACCCCCAGTGGTACTCGGCGGCCGCCACGTTATCGAACTCGTGCACGGGCTGCAGTTCCACGCAGTTGACCCCGAGGTGGTGCAGATGGAATTTCGGGTGCTCGACCCACGCCCGCAACCCGGAAAAACCCAACCGCTCGGCGTCACTCGCGACGATCGGCGCCCGCGCCGTCAGGTCACGCACGTGCACTTCCGCCATGATCAGGTCGTGCCACGCCGGAGTCTTAAAACTCCGGTCCGCCTTGCCTACCCAAACCGGGTCCAACACGACTCCCGGACCTTCCCGCCCCAGCGTCGCCTGCGCATAGGGATCAAGCACCCGCACCTTCGGATCAAAGCCCCCCGCGCCTCGGCCGTCATCCGGCCCGTCCACCGCATACCAATAAAACCAGCCGTGAAGATTGCGATCGAGGGTAACCTCCCAAACGCCCGCCAATCCGTCTCCATCCGTGCGCCGCAACAACGCGTAGGAATCCGCGGCGGCAGCAGCCACTCCCTGAACCGGAACTTGATCCGTCAGCCAGAGTACCACGGAGCGGGCCCGTGGGGCAAACAACCGGAAAACCGTGGAATCCTCCCGCACCAACGCCCCGAGCGGCAGCTCAGTTTTCAGCTCGAAGAAAAACCGGCCCGGCACCACCGGTACCATCATCCCGCTACCGTCCGCCCAACCGGCAGTCCACGACTCGGCCAAGCTCAGCGACTCCCGCACCGAAAAACGCCACAGGTGCCAGCCGGTCCGGTCGGGATCAATCAAACGGTTCACATTGCCGTGCCCGTCGCGCACCACATTCGGCGCGTCCTCCGGTGGCATCAGCCATTGGTGCTCGCCGGTCACAAACTTGAACCGCTGACCCCACCCTGGAAATTGCGCGGCCACCCCGCGCCACACGAGCACCCGCTCCCCTTCAAGCTCGGCCGGCTGCAGCCGCCAGTCCGCCTGCCCCACCGCCGCCTCCCAGCCGTTGAAATCCCCGGCCAGGTAAACGGCATCACGGCCCGGATTGATTCCGTCGCCACGCTCCAGCGGCAGCACAAAGGTGATCTGGCCGCTCTGGGGATCCACAAAATAACCGTCGACGCATCCCGCCGGAAGGCCGGGGCCCGGGGCCAAGCCGGCCGGCGCCGGACAGTGCCGGCCGAGGGAAAAGCGGGGCTGTCCACGGTGCGTCCAATCGCGATCCAGCTCGATGATGCCGGAGTTCGGCGACTCGAGCCAGGCGCGGACGATGCGTTGCGGTTCAGCCATGCGGTACGAATAAGCAATAACCGGACCGCCGGAGCGACAAGCGGTAAACAAAATGCTCGGCCCGCGCGCCCGCACCGCACGCCTACGGTTTGACATCCCGGCGCGGCGCCGCGTGGGTCTTCCGGTTCAATCATGTCCTCGCGCGAAAAAATCCTCGTCGCCATGTCCGGCGGAGTCGACAGCTCCGTCGCGGCACTACAATTGCAGCGGCAAGGCTGCACGATCGTCGGGGCCTACATGAAAAACTGGATCAACGAGGACAATGTCATCGGACATTGCCCCTGGATGCAGGACATCGACGACGCGCGGGCCGTCTGCGACACGCTTGGCATTGAGTTCCGCGTCGTGAATCTGATGCGCGACTATCAGGAGCGCGTTGTAACCTACCTGCTCGACGGTTACGCCCGCGGGCTTACCCCGAATCCCGACATCATGTGCAACCGGGAAATGAAATTCGGCGTTTTCCGCGCGTGGGCCCGCGCCGAAGGCTTCGCCGCCGTGGCAACCGGGCACTACGCCCGCCGCGTTGCGCACGCCGACGGCACCTGTGACCTCCTTGAAGGGGCCGACAAAAACAAGGATCAGTCCTACTTTCTCACACTGCTGTCGCAGGAACAGCTGCAAGACGCCCGATTCCCCATCGGCGACCTGCCGAAGCCGGAGTTGCGGCGTCTCGCTCGCGAAGCCGGGCTGCCAACGGCCGATAAAAAAGACAGCCAAGGTATTTGTTTTATCGGCGAGGTGAAGATGGCTGACTTCCTCCGCGCCTATGTACCGGACGCTCCGGGTCCCATCGTGCAGGCAACCGACGGCCGCGAGCTGGGCCGGCATCGCGGACTCCATTTCTACACGCTGGGCCAGCGCAAGGGTATCGGCGTCCCTTCCAACACGGACCACAAAGCCTATGTCGTGGTCGGAAAAAGGGCGGCGGACCGCGCGCTGCTCGTCGCGTTCGACCATCCTGATTCCCCGGGCCTCTTCCAGCATGAGGTACGCGTTCATTCGCTGAGCTGGATCAGCCGCCCGGTCACCACGGGCCGAGCACTAGAAGGCCGCGTCCGTTACCGTGATCCGCGGGTGCCGCTGGAGTTCATACCCGAAAGCGAAAGCACGGCGCTGATCCAGTTCCCGACCCCGCAACGCGGACTCGCCGCGGGCCAGATCCTGGCATTTTACGAAGGGGAAAAGCTCCTCGGTGGCGGCATCTACCTGTAACCGCGTAAGCCCGCTTGGAATTTTAGACCGACGGCCCTTTCCCCCTTGGGCGACAAGCCCGCCCGCCCAACAGGCGGCCTAGAGCGGTTCCAAGATTTCTGTAGTCGCGTTTGAGCCGGAGGCGAAGACGTGGCCGCGCAGGAAGACCACGTTGTCGCTGCGCTCCAACGCGGCTACACTATTTCTGGAAACGCTAAGAACCAGAGACATTCAATAAGCTTGCGACCTTGCGATCAGTTCAGCGTCGCGAGCACCAGGCGGGCTGCGAGCAGAAGGAAGACCACGCCAAGCGCCCGGTCGATCCAATGGCCGTGCCGGAGAAAGGCGCGGCGCACCTGCTCCTGGGTGAAAAGCACGGCCACCCAACAAAACCAACCGGCCGTGACGACGGCCATCCATCCGCCGTAAAACGCCTGGACCGCCTTCGGGGTCTGCGGGCTCACCACCATCGCGAACAACGATATAAAAAACAGCGACGCCTTGGGGTTGAGTGCGCACGTCAGAAATCCCGTAACGTATGCGCCGCGGTCCGTGCCGCCGGACGGCTCCCGCCCAACGCCAAGGTCGCAACTCCGAGGCGCGGCCCGCAGCGATTGCAGCCCCAGCCAGGCGATGTACCCGGCGCCGGCGTATTTTACGGCGTTGAACCAGAGCGGAGAGCCGCGGAGCAGCAGGCCAATCCCGAAGAGGGAATACGTCACATGCAACAGGATCGCCGTGCCGATGCCGCCAGCCGTCCAGATCGCGGCGCGCCGCCCCCGGATCAGGCTTTGTTTAAGGACCACGGCAAAGTCCGGACCGGGGCTGACCACGGCGAGCAGATGCGCCAACGCCACCTTCAGGAACTC
>CAIJFT010000454.1 GCA_903820035.1 uncultured Opitutia bacterium | reverse complement strand
TCGACCGCGGTATCCTCGATTTCCCGCCGGCGGAAGTCGAAGTTCGGAAACTCCGCCCGAAGGGTTTCCAGGTTGGTTTCCGAACCGCGCCGCGACAGCGAATCCAGCCCGATGACCTGAAATCCGTCGCGCAGGAGTGACAGGGCGAGGTTGGTTCCGACGAAGCCGGCGACACCGGTGATGACAATCTTTTTCATGAAGACGGGCGAGCGATCCGACCGGTGCCGTCGATCGCGAGTGACGGGGGAGCGAAGGTGCGAAGCCGGGTGCCGCTGCGACGCAGCGAATGCGGGACGCCGACCAGCCAGAGTGTCGGGGTGTCTCCCCTGCGTTCGGCAAACGCGGCCTCCTTTTCGATCAAGTCCCGGCCCTCGACGGCGGCGGACTGATACTGGCTGGCCTTCACTCGATCGGGGATGCTGGAAATTATTTCGACCCGGTGCGTCTGCCTGAACCAGGCGGTCAGCGCCGCCGAGGTCGTGGGGTCCTCGTGATCGTGCATTTCGATAATCACAAAAGACTCGGCAAGCTGCCTGGCTATTTCGCCGTCGAAGAGGCGACGTTCAAATCCCTCGCAATCTGAAATGACCAGGTGCCGTCCTGGGCCCGCCAGCCGACGCAGGTCATCCTTGGTACAGGCGGCGCGGACCTCGACGTTCGTGGTGCCGTTTGCCGCGGCCATGGCCCGGCAAAGTTCGCGGGCCCGATCCGAAATATCAAACGCGACGACTTTCGCTGCAGGGAAGAGCCGGGCAAGACCGACCGCGTAGTAGCCCTCCGCGCAACCGATATCGACGATGTGGTCGAACGACTCGGTGCGCGCCGCGCGGATCGCCCCATGTAATTCGGACTCATAGGTGCCGAACAACTTGGGGAGCAATTCACTCCCGTTCGCATGCAGGGTCGGGTAAATCAGCCCCTGAAAGGGGCCCGCTTGCACCACGGCCTGGCCGTCAAACTGGCGGATGAGGCGATTCGCGAGGACCACTTTTCGCGCGGTATTGATCCCGCGGACGGGGAAATGCTGCGCAATCTTCCATGCGACATCGCTCCGCATCCCGGTTTGGAGGCAGCGTTTGAGCCAGCGTTTCATGGCAGTTCCCCGGCGGCATGCCGACCGCGCCCGCGGATGGTGTGGGTCATTGCGCTCACGCGATTCCCGTTCGGGACGGAGTGCGGAAGGCCAGGCGGCGCTTGAGCATGCCAGCGAGATAATAGAGCCAGAGGTAGGTGTTGCGGGGAATCGCCTTGATGCTCCGCCACCGACGGATCACGGCGCCGTATCGGACCCCGGCATAATGAAATTTCTCAAAGAAGCGCAGCAGCTCGCTGCGGCGCATCAGAAACAGGAAGCTGCGGTGAATGCCCGCCCAGTGCAGGAGAGTGGGGCGCCCTTTGCGGCGCCGGATGGTGTCGAGGGGAACACTCCAAAAGTACTCGGTGCGCGCCAGCTCCATGAAGTCGCAGTAGCCCAGGGTGATCCGTCCCTGCGCGGCGAGCTTGGGGAAGACGTAGTTCAGGATGCTTTGGTCGCCAAAGACAAAGGTGTCCTTGTTCCGGCCCTTCAAGGGGCGACCCCATTCGACCATGCCGCTGAAGTCGTCCCGGGACAGTACCCCTGCCGTCCCGACAAACTGGCCGCTGTTGAAGTGAAACTTCGGGACGATAAAGTCCGGATCGAAACGCGCCAGGTTCCGGCGGTTGTAGTAGATCTTGTCGATCGTTGAGGCCTTTTCGTCCACGATCTCCGGTACGACCACGAACTGTTCCGAGTTTTGCTCCAGGACCTGAAGCACCGGGCCCGCCATGATCTGGTCGGCGTCGATGAAGAGGAAGCGGCCGAGTTGCGGTTGAAAGAACAGTTCGAGCTTACCCAAGCTTGAGCCGTACGGCTGGGTCAGGCCGAGGGAAGAGACGTTGAACCGCCGTTCGACCTCCGTCGTGTCGAAATCGCCCTTCGCGATGTTCTTCATCAGATACAGCGGGACGTTGGGGTAAAAGTAGCGGACGCTCGCCAGGCAAATCCGGGCCAGGCGGAAGTCTCCGGGCCAGCAGAATACGACGATCGAATCGATCTTCATGACGGGGGGAGTGTTCATGTATTCGGAATGTGGACTGTCGATGAATTTGGGGTAGGCCGCGGGTGTTGGCGTCATTTAGTCACCTGCCGCACGCGGCTGTAACATTCGCTGGAATTCCGTGGGCGTGGATGAAGTGAGACGGCCGACGCGCGCCACGAAGACGTAACCCGATTTGTGCTTGGGCCCCCATGCTGGGCGGTCAGGTTGGGCGACCGCGATGTCTGCCCAAATCTGGCTAATGGAATGGAGGGTGTTTCGGCGTGGATTCGGACCGGAACCCGGGTGGCGTTTGGACTGCGCCGGGTCGATGTCGGATGAAACCGGGCCTGGTTTGCGCACACGGGATGGGCGAAAACACGGCGTACCCTAATTGCAACTACAAATGACCAGTTTTTTCGGCCTGGCTCGCGCCGGGGTCACGCGGTTCGTGCAGGCGACGCGCAGCGATTCGTTGCGCCGGCACTTTAAGAACGCCGGAAAACTGCAGCTGCACCGGATTTTTTCCAGCGTGGTGGCCGCGATTCAGATCGCACTGGTCGCCCGGTTTTTGAGTCCGCACGACTACGGAATCTATGCGCTGATTCTCAATACCGTACAGATGGTGCAGGGGGTTCTGGACGTCCGATGCAGTGAACTGATCCTGCGCTACTACTTTCAGTTTCAACAGGCCGCCGCTCCAGGGAAGAGCGCGGCTGTGCTGTTTTTGGGCGGACTCTTCGAGGTCGGGGTGAGCGTGGTGGGCGCTCTGGTCTTGGCATTGGGCGCCCACTCTTTTTCGAATTCGTTGCTGGGGCTCGAAGGCGCGGATTCGCTCTTCCTCGTCGCGGCCTTGCTGCCGCTCAGCAATTTGGGAAGCGGACTGGCCGCTTCCGTGCTTGCCATTGAGCGCGCCTACGGGCGGCTCGCGCTGGCGGACAGCTTGTCGACGATCGCCGGCTTTGTTGTCATGTTGGCGGTTCTTCCGTTCACCGCTTCGATCGGGTTGTTGCTTGGAATAGCGCTCCTGACGCAGATGGCTCGTGGCCTGCTTCGCTGGTGGTTCATCCTCCGGGAAGAATCAGAGCCTCGGCGCCAGTTGGCCTATGCAATTTTCACCCCTTCTTGCCTGCGAACCCTCAGAGGCGAGGCGCGTGAGCTCGTTCGATTTGCGTTCTCCAATAATCTCACCGCCCTGCTGAAGGTGATCCAGGGGAGTGTCCCCAACTTTGTGGTTGGACTCCTCAGCGGCCCGGTCGGCGTTGCCTATTATTTTCTCGGTCAGCGTCTGGGAATGCGTCTCAGCTCGTTTTGCGCCCCGATCCTGGAGGTGGCCTTTCGCGAAATGGCTGAAAGTCGCACCACCGGGCAAGATGAGGTAAGACGGCGCAGCCTGAGACACGGCATATTTCTGATTAGTGCGTCAGTGGCGCCGGTCGTAGTTGGCGTCATTCTACTGGGGTCTTGGACCGTTCCACTCGTGTTCGGTGAAAACTACCGTGGCAGCGTGTTGCCCGTTCAGATCGTGGTTGGGACCTATGTCGCAGCCTTGATTGCCAGTCCGTATGGCTCGCTCCTCATGGCTGAAGGCAAGGTGGGGTGGATAAATGCCGCCTATGCGTTTGGCTTGTTGCTGCAGATTTCGACGCTGGTTTGGTTGGTTCCGCAGTGGAGTTCGACCGGTGCGGCCATCGCGCTGGCAGTGTTCTACCTGGCGACGGACGTGGTGATATTTGTCGGCTGTCACCGGCTCAAGAAGGGGCAGAAATCATGACGAAGCGGGTTTGCATTTTGACACTATACTCCGGCGAGCAGGACTACCCTCACTGCCTCAAGAGCCTTGAAGTGCAATCGCACCGAAACTTCGATCATCGCGTGATTGCGGGCCTCGGTAATCACGCCGCCCACGCCGCACTCTACGCCACGATCGCCCGGGAGATCGACCGGTTCGACCTGTTCCTGAAGTTGGACGCGGACATGGTTTTTCGGTCGGAGCAGAGTCTGGCACGGATGATCGATGAAATGGCGGCTGAACCCGAGTGTGATCATGCGACGTGGCATGTGCTCGATTTCCTCTCGGAAACCAAGCTGCGGGGCATTCATATGTTTTCACGGCGGGTTCGGTGGCCTGAAATTGTTCCGGGGATGTTCGTGGATCCCGATCCGGTGATTTCCGGGCGGCGCGTCGAATTCTCGAAAAAGCGGGAGTGCCACGTGCTGCACGCCCCTTTCCCCTCACGGCAACAGGCGTTTCAGTTCGGCCTGCATCGCGGCACGAAGTGCTTTGCCACCGGTTTGGCGGGCAACGGATGGGGTATGAAACACTTTCAATTCAAATTGCTGTGCGCCGTTTGGGACATGTTTGTCCGGACCCGAGATGAAACCCGCGGCATGGCGATGCTCGGGGCGGAGTGGGCCCGGAAGAACCACACTCAGGCCGTCGACTATCGCAGTGATGCAGGGGCGCTGAGGCGTTTCGAGTCTGTCCGAGAATTCGGATACAGGGAAATTCTGAGGGAATGCCGGCCGTTTTGGACTATCCACCGCTTTCCGCAACTCGTCCGCCATTGGGCGTACCTTAAGGCCGAACGAATCGGGAAGCGGCTGTGATCCGCCGACCGGTAACTTCCGGCCCCATCCGGGGTCGGGTCATGACCGGTGTCAGTCAGTGAAGATGTAGGACCTAAATTGCGTTGCCGCTTCCCCCGACGTTAGGTGAGCCGCGCCCAGCGGTCGCCGGTTTTCATCGAGGCAATGGCGGTAGATCGACATGACATCGGCGATCGCGGCCATCGCCGGTCCCCGCTTGTTCTCGTCAAGGTAGGGAGCATGCGTCGAAAGAAAAACCACGGGCTTGTATTTCCGGAGGTAGTCGGCGAGGCGTGGTACCAACGCAAACTCGCCCCCCTCGATATCAATCTTCAAGAGATCAATTCTTCCCAGCGCGAATGCGGCAGAGAAGGTGGACCAATCCAAAGTGAGTACGTCCACCCCAGTGGTGGCCGTACCGCTTGACTGCTGCGAGAGAAGGCTGGTTGAACTCTCTCCCAGGTTTCCGGAGAAACTCGCCATTCGCTGCACCCCGATCCGGTCGGAAAGCGCGACGCTGAACGAAGAGATATTGGTGAGGTTGTTCAGCGCGATATTCCACTGTAAAAACCGATAGGCCACCGGGTCGGGTTCAAAGCAGACGACTTGGCGGCACCGGGTTGCCGCGTATATCACCGTCGGGCCGATCCACGCGCCTACATCGCAATAGAGCGAGTCCTTACCCAGATAGTGAGCCAAGAGGGGAAAGGTGTGCGGTTCCCAACGGGCCGCCGCCGCTTCTTTCCAGAAATTGATGTGATAGGGATCCACCCTAAAACGGGAACCGTTCAATACTGCGGGATATGACCCCATCCCGCGATAATAGGCGTTCCTAAATCTGTTTCGGATACTGTGCATGTTCGGTGGAGGCGGCGCCCGATGGGTGGAGGAGATTTTTCAGGCCCTTCCCAAGACGGGCGGGAGGTGCGCTCAGAGCATCAGACAATTTTCGTTCGGAAGATTTGCCGAAACCCCGCGTCGGGCTTGTCGGAGAACCGTCAGGCAACGGCGGATCGGTTTTGGGCCAGTCGTCGCTCGATTTCGGAATTCCAACAAGCAACTCCCCCGACGAAATCGTCGGCCGTGGCAGCTGCGGGGAGCGAAAGCTCTTTTTCCAAAAAGTGCCGGACCTCAAGATAGGCCGGTTTGGGATTGGCGTCATGCCAGCAAATGGTTCCCCCGGACGCCAAGACCTCCTGGGCAAGAACAGTGTCCGCTGCGACGCCCGTGCGAGAGTGGTCGCCGTCGACAAATACGAGATCGAAAGGTCCGCATTCTCGCCGGAGCGACTTGCTGTCCAGCTTGTGGGAGTTGCCGTACAATTGGGTGAAGCGCGGGCGATTTTCGGGGCTGACCATCGAACCGATTTCGGTGCGGCCGAGTTCCGAATTATTGGAATGCCCGCCGAAAATCCTCAGCCGCGGGTTTTCATATGCGATCGAAACCACCCGGCTCTCGGGCAGGAGGCTGAGAAAAAAATCAGAGGTCACCCCTCGATAGGTGCCGATCTCGAAGATCCGCCGCGGCTGGAAGCAGAGCGCCACCGCCGCCAACGCCTCGTAGTCCCGGTGATGGGTCATGCCCTCGGCGCGCTCCGCTGCTCGCTTCGCCGCCGCCTCGGCCAGGGCAATCATCTCTTCGGAAAGGTCCAAAAAAAAGGTGAGGTGCGTGAAGCGTGTGAGCATTCGGGTAAGTGGATTCTAGATACGTGAGGCGGAAAGCGGGAAATCCCGTTTGCGGGTTGGAGCCGGCGGGGACTGTTGCCCCGCGACTTTCGGCGCCAAGCACATTTGTCACCGACGCCAGATCGTTCGAATCGGCCGGAATCTGTGACCGGTTTGGAACATTGGACGCCCGACTGTAACGCCTGATCCGGGGCGCAGCCGAGTGATGGTTGATTCCTGATGTTCGTGCTTGGCGTCGGTTGGTTCCACCGCACTAGTGGCGCTTTTCCCGATGTATTCCGGTGCCACTCGACCATCGCCGCATCCTGATCCGGTTAGTTGCGGTTGGGCGGTGGATGCGCCGGCCGCCAGCAAACGGGCGGCCCACCATTCACCGGCGATATCCGTGGAAGAGCCGCGTGGAAGTGTCGGCGTCCGGCGGGTTTTGGTCGTGGCGTTTCAGACGGGTCGGCATGCCGACGGCGGTCTGGAAAGCCTAACGCAGCTGCTGGAGCGTTATGAAGACGTTGAAGTTACGGTTATGACCCAAGCCGTGACAGCGAAGAACGAGCGTTGGCGGAGTAAAGACTACAGGGTGATCGTCCGGACTTGGGATGATCTGGCGTTCCGGCGGGCGCGCTGGTCGTGGCGGCGGGCCTGGCAATACTTCTCCTGGAATGCCGCCGCCGCTTGGCAGGCGTGGACGGATGGCGTGGAGATTGCCCACGTGAACGATCCATTGGCGCTCTGGCATGTCGCCGTCGGATTACGGCTTTTAGGCGTGCCCGTTGTATTCAACATTCGAGATACGAAGGCGCGGGTTTCGAGGCGTGAAGTTTGGAAATGGCGCGCGGCCTTTCACCTTACCCAGGCCCAGATTGTATTGTCGTGGGAAATGAGGAACTACTGGAGCCGGGTGTTGGCAGTGGCCGGACGGCGGATGGCAGCGGTCTACAGCATCGTCGACCCGCACCGGATGCGACCGGCGTCCGCAGCGCGGCGGAGGGAACTGCGGGAGCGGATGGGTTTTCCGGACGGCTTTGTGATCGGCTATGTCGCATCATTCTCAGAAAAGAAGGCGCAGTTACGCTTCATTGAAGCGGTCGGGCCGGCGTGGCTCCGGTCATCCCCTGCAAGCCACGTCTGTTTCCTCGGCGATTTCAATCCCGAGTCGGATTCCTATGCAGCCGTCTGCGCGCGACGGGTCCGGGAACTGGGATTAGTGTCACGTTTTGCCTTCAAGGGATATGTGGCGCAGCCGGAAACCTGGTATCCGGCGTTTGATGTCGTCCTGGTGGCCACGCAAAACGAGGGTCTCGCCCGCTGCATGATCGAGAGCCTGGCGAGCGGAACCCCAGTCGTTTCCTTTGATGTCTGTTCGGCCCGGGAGATCCTTGAGACAGGGGACTGCGGGCGCGTCGTCGAGCAAGGAGACTACGCGGGTTTGGTCGCGACTCTGACCAGGCTACAAGACGATGAACCCGAACGGGAACGTCTGGGGCAGAATGCCACGGCGCTCGCGACCAGACTGTTTAGTCCGGCGGCCAATGTTGGAAAGTATCTTGAAATCTACCACGCAGTGGTTGGCGCCGGACAAGTCGCATGAAATCCGGAAATTACCAGTCGGTGCCTGAAGAACTCGAGGACGACAGTGAAGGTTCGGAGGCTGGTGACGCAGAGCATTCCCCGGAACCTGCGGTCGATGAATCCAACCCGTGGGTCACGATGTCCGGTGGCGTGCGGTACTTTTGCCTCGGGGCGCTGGCGATCTACACCGCCGTCTGCGTCGTCGGCTCCCTCCTTTACGCCAGTGAGAATCCGGCGACGCCGTTGTTGGCATTGTCGGACTTGATTTACCTTGGAGTCTTTGCGGTGCCCTTGCTTGTCTTCGATCGGGAGCGCGACGGCTGGTTCCATCCGATGGTTTTTGCGACCGTGTATGCGATGGTGCGGCAGCTTCCCCGTCGGATTGACACCTTCATCCATGGGTTGAGTGCACATACAGTGTTGAGCGGGAACGAAGAGCACCTGACTCGGCTTGTCGCCTATGAGAATTTTCTAAACGCGCTGGCCCTGGCCTGTACCTTCTTTGGCTTTTATCTTGTTCGGTCCACCTGGCTGCCGGGTCTGACCATGCAGCCACCGCGCCGCTTGTGGCCCGTGGTGTTGTGTTCTGCGGTGATCAGCTTTGTCGCCCTGGTCTTGCTGGTCGGACTGTCGGGCGACTTTACCCAACACATCCTCAACCTATCGCTCAACCAATCCGCGGTGGTGCGTGACAAAGAAATTGACGGTACTGGCCAACTTGTTCTGCCAGCGCAATGGTTCGCCTGGGCACTGGTTATGTATTTGGCATATCGGCCGCGGGTTCTGCGGAACCCGGCGTTTTGGGCGCTGAGCTTGGTCGC
>CAIJFT010000453.1 GCA_903820035.1 uncultured Opitutia bacterium | reverse complement strand
TGTCCGCCCCACGGCCGGAGCGTGCTCAACCGCATCCTCGGCGTGCGCCTCGCGGCGGTCACCGGCTGGGCGCTCGATCCCGGCGCAATTTACCGCTATCGCTGCCACTCCGCTTTCCCGCTTTCCGACCACGCCGATTACCCGGGCCTGCTCGAATTCGTAGCCCGGGTGCAGCCGAAACGCGTGTACACGCTGCACGGATTCGCGCGCGAGTTCGCGGCCGACCTCCGCGCCCGCGGCATCGAGGCATTCGCCCTTGGCTACCCGAACCAACTCGATCTGGCGCTGGCTTAAGAAGCCCTTCGGGGCTTGAGCGCCGCGCCGGCGGGCGGCGGATTGGGGTAAGTCCGACCGATGCAAGGTTGCACCCGGAGACACGGAGGACGGCTGAGCCCAACCCGCATTATCTCCGCGTACTCCGCGCCTCCGCGTGCCCCCTTCACCCGTTCCAGCGCTACCAACGCCACCGCAGAGGCCCGGCGGTGCGCAACGTCGAGCCCAGGGCTGACGCGTGTTTGTTCGGTTGCCACGCCGCCGAAATTCCCGATTTCTCATGACCCATGACTGCGGCGGCTTCGCATTGGCTTCGATTCGGCATCCTTCCGGCCCTTTGGCTGGCAAGCGCCGCGCTGCGTGGCGCGGAGGCCCCCTCGCTGCCGTTGACCGACGGCGAGAAACTCACCTTCCGCGTCGCCTGGGCCATCGTGCCCGGCGCGGGCGAAATCAAGATCGCCGCCCAACACGAGACCGTCGCCGGAACACCGCGCCTCGTCGTTACGACCACCACGGCTACGCGCCGGCTCGCGCGGTTCCTCCTCCCCTTCGACGCCGAGGCCAAATCAGTCTTCAACCTCGCCACCGGCCAGCTCGTCTCGCTCGACGAACATAGCAAGCAACGAGACAAAGTCGGCGAACTCCACGTCGACTTCGACCTCAGCGCGCGCAAGGCCGCCTATGCCCGCAAACTCCCGGCGGAAAGCACCGAGTCCCTCGATATTCCGGAAGGCAATCCGACCGACCTCATTATGGGCCTCCTCCAGACCCGCAGCTGGGACCTGAAGCCCGGCGAGAAGCGCGACGCGCTCGTGCTCTTCGATCGCGATTTCTACGAGCTTACAATTTACATGGCACGCTACGAGGACGTCCGCACCCCGCTCGGCAATTTCAAAGCCACGGTGCTCGAGCCCCGCATGGAAAAAACCCCGCCGAAGGGGATGTTTAAGCGCGGCAGCTCCGTGCGGGTCTGGATCGCCCACGATGAAAGACACCTGCCCGTTAAATTCGAAGTCGAGTTCAAGATCGGCACCGGCACCGCGACGCTCGAGGCCTACGAAGCGCCGGCGGCGAAGCCCGCCGCCGCGCCCCATGCGCCGAATCCTCGTTCTTAGGGGCGGCGCCCTCGGCGACTTCATCGTCACCCTGCCCGCCCTCGCCCGCCTGCGCCGCCGCTGGCCGGACGCCCGGATCGAACTCGCCGGCAACGCCACCGCCGGCCAACTCGGGCTCGAGGCCGGCCTCCTCGACGCCGTCTACGCACAACACGAGGCTCGCTGGAGTGCCCTATTTTCGGATACACCCCTGCCGCCGGACTTCGACCGTTTCCTCGCCGCCTTCGACCTCGTCGTCTGCTTCTGGCCCGATCCCGACGGCCAACTCGCGCGACGCTTTCCCCGCCACGCCGGCCAACGCTTCCTCAGCGCGGCCGCGTTGCCCGCGACTGCGCCGGCCGCCGCCCACTACAGCCAAGCCCTTGATCCGCTCGGCTTGGCGCCGGAGTCGCATTTTTTCCGCCTCCGTACGACTTCGGCGCCCGCACCCCGAGGAGGCCCCGTGGTGTTTCACCCCGGGAGCGGCTCACCCCGCAAGAACTGGCCCGCGGACCGTTGGCGCGAATTGATCCCGCGTTTGCCCGCCCCGATCTCACTCGTCGTCGGAGAAGCGGAACCCGACGCGTGGCTCACCTTCACCCACCCGGGCGTCACCGTGCTCGCCGACCTTTCTCTCGCAAAACTCGCGGACTATCTCGCCGCATCGCGCCTCTTCATTGGACACGACTCCGGCGTGAGTCACCTGGCCGCGGCCTGCGGCGTCCCCTGCGTCCTGCTGTTTGGTCCGACTGATCCCGCGGTGTGGGCGCCACCCGCCCCGCACGTGCGTGTGCTGCAGGCAGGGCCCGATCTCGCCAGGCTCGGCGTGAGCGCGGTCGCGTCCCAGTGTAGCGACGCGATAACCCCGGTCGGCTGACCGCGGTGCACGAGCCTTCGGTCATGAGTCGCACCATGGCCCCGTTTTCTGCAGCCGAAGTCTACTTGCTCAACCGCTCCAGCGCTTCGCGCGCGGCCTTGAAATTGGGATCGAGGCTGATCGCTTGACGGTAGTGCGTCTCCGCCTCGGCCCTCCTGTCAGCGAAGCGCTCGAGTTGTCCCGCCAGATTGAAGTGCACCGAGGGATTCAGCGGCAGCAGGCGGACCGCCTCGGCGAAATGCGCGATCGCCTCCGTTTGACGGCCGGGGATTGCCGCCAGCACGGTCGCCACATTGTTGTGGGCCGCCGCGAAGTCAGGTTTGAGCCTCAGCGCCTCCGCATAATGCGCCAACGCCTCGTCGCGCCGCCCGGGCAATCCCGCCAAAAGGAGCGCCAGATTATTGTGCGCCTCCGGGAGGTCCGGCTTGAGTCGCAGCGCCTCGGCATACTGCACCAGTGCCTCTGGCTGCCGCCCGGGCATCGCCTCCAATAAAATCGCCCGGTTGTAATGCGCCGCCGCGTAGTCGGGTTTCAATCGCAGCGTCTCGGCATAGTGCCCCAGCGCTTCCTCCTGCCGGCCGGGCATCGTCCCCAGCAGGTTGGCCAGGTTATTGTGTGCCTCCGCGTAGCCCGGATTGAGCCGCAGCGCCCCCGTGAAATGCGTCAGCGCCTCCGCCTTCCGCCCGGGCATCGTAGCGAGTAAGAGACCAGTATTATTGTGGACCTCCGCGAAGTCGGGTTTGAGCCGCAAGGCCTCGGCATAATGCGCCAACGCCTCCGACTGACGCCCCGGCAACTTAGCCAAGATGAGCGCGAGATTGTTGTGGGCCTCCGCGTACTCCGGATCGATGCGGAGCGTCTTGGTAAAATGAGCAAGTGCCTCGGCTTCGCGTCCAGGGTTTTCAATCAGCGCAAGGCCCAAATTATTGTGCGAGACCACCAGCGCGGAAGCGGGTGACCAAAAATTATCCACCCGCCGGGCGTGGCTGCCCACGACATGCCGCGCCGGCAGGAGCAGCGCGAGCCCGGCCAAAACAGGGGCCGCGTAATAACGGTTCCACCACGCCGCGCACGTCACGAGCCTCCACCCGAGCGGCACCACCGGCACGAGCAACACCATGGAGCGGCTCATATCCAAAGCCGTGAACAACCCGACCAAGCCCGTGAGCACGACACCGGCGGCCAGCAACCCCGCCTCGAGGCTCCGGCCCGGACCGCCCGAACGCCAGGTCCCGACCAGCGCGACCACCACGAGGACCCAGCCGAAGCGCAGTCCCTCCCACACGCCGAGCAGCCGCTCACCGAGGGATATCCCGCCGGAATATACAAACTGCTCCAGGTACTGACTCATTGTCTGCGAGCCGCCGGCGCCGCCGAGTTTCAGCCGGAGCACAGTGTAGGCGGTCGCCAATCCGAGCGGCACCAGCGCCTGCTGTTTTAACCAACTCCAGCGCGACGCGGCCGGATCGAGGTCTCCGATTCGCCGTACACAGAGCGCCAGCGGCAGCCCGATCACAAAACGTTCGTCGACCCACGGCGCCAAAAGGCAGGCGAGCCAGACCACCGGACGCGGCTTGGCGACGGCCACGGCCAGTAGCCCCAGCGCCAGCCACGAGTCATAATAGCCCAAAAGCCCCATCGACGTGAAGAACGGTGCCCCCGCCCCCGCGATCACCCCGAGGCAGAGCGCGTCGCGAGCGGGCCGTCCCTCAGTCCCGGCCTGGCGGTAGGCCATCGCCACCCAAACCGTGACCAGCACCCAGCAGCCGAGGTGGGCTAACCCGAGGATCAGCCAGCCAGGCAGGTGGAGCAGCCGCCCCAGGGCCGGCATCAGCAAACGCCAGCGGACGATCTTATGGTTCGCGTCGTCGATCTGTGCGTTCAGGTCCTTCGATTGCTCCAGCACGTAGTAACCCCGCGCGGCGAACGCGCTGAAAACCGCCTTGTCGACCGCGGCGCCCGGCACGATCCCGCTCACGTGCGCTCTGGCGTCGCGCAGCCCGTAGTAAAACGAGGCCCAGTTCGGCGAAAACCGCACCGTCAGGAGCACGCACGCCAGCACCCCCAACGCGGCGATCCGCGCCGCCGGATACCGAAGGACCGCGGAAAAACTCATCGGGCCACGAAAGAAGCCGCGGGCCCCGCGGTCAACCGATTCGACCGGCCCGCACGAGTGAGTGACTTCGCGACAGCAGGCGGGGGCTGGGGCGCGGGCCGGGCCCCAAGCCGCTGCGGATCCAGGGTGGAACGTCAGGGCTTCGCCGCCCACACTGACCGGAAGAAGCGGCGCCGCCGCCACGGCTCCGGAGGGCACCACGTAACGGCGTTACTCGATCCGGAGTCCGCTCAACCGCGAGCGCCCGCGTCAACCGGCTGGGTCCGGCCGTTGGCGTGGCGCCGGACGAGGCCCTGACCGAGCCGCCAGCGCGCATGTGTAACCGATTTCTCGGTCTGCAGTACTTTCGCTTTAACAATTCGCCGCATGCCGTTTCATTCGCACCGAACTAAACGTGAACGCAACCACCGCGCGCGAAACTGCGCAGCACCATAAGGCTGATCTACTCCGCTGTCTCCGCCTCTGCACGGCCGAGGGCATCGTGGCCATGCCGATCGTGACCATGTCACTTCCGGTCAACGTCTTCATGACCGCCCTGGTGGCCAAGTCGCTGCTGTTGCCGAAGACGACCATCGGGCTGGTGTGCGCGCTGCCGTTCATCGGCAACTTTCTGCAGATCTTCTTCGCGCCGTTTCTCGCCCGCTGGAAACCACCGAAGGTCATCTGCCTCGGTGCGGCGACGCTGCACCTGATCTCGTGGTTTTCCTTTGGCCTTTTGCTCACGTGGATTCCGCGGCATGACCCTGCTGCGGCCGGCCAGTGGCTCACCCTCTGGTTTCTGGTCACCAGTTGCTTCGGCGCCGTCGCGGGCGTCTCCTGGAATGCGTGGATCCAGGAGTGGGTGCCGTACCGGATCCGGGGAAAATACTTCGGCCGGCGCAACGCCAGCCTCCAGTTCTCCACGCTCACGTTTTTACTGATCACCGGCTGGGCCCTCGACCGCTGGAACTACTCCATCCCGGTGTTTCAGGTGATCATCGCGGCCGCAGTGGCGCTGCGCGTTTTCTCCCTGCGATGGCAGTGGCAAAGTCCGACGCGGGCACGCAAACACAACGACGGGCCGATCCTGCCGCTGCGGGAACAACTTGGGGTGGTGCTGGGCTCGCGGTCATTGCTCGGGTTCATCGCGTTCGGCGCCATCTGGTCTTTCGCCGCGAACTGCTTCGGGCCGTTCTACCACGTGTTCATGTTCGACCAATTGAACCTGTCGGCGTTCGAGGTCGGCCTGCTGGCGACGCTCGCCCAACTCAGCGGGGCGCTCTCACTGCCGGCGTGGGGCCATCTGCTCGACCGCTACGGCAACAAATCGGTGATGACGTTCTCGCTCGTCCTCTGGCAGGTGCAGAATTTCCTCTGGTGCTTCCTCACACTCGACAACCGGAACATCCTTTACGGCATGTGGATTTTCGGCGGCGCTACCGGCGCAGGCTTCATCCTCGGGCAATTCACCTTCCTGCTCAGACTGATCCCGCTCCAGGCCAAGAATCTCGCCATCGGGGTGCACCTCGCCGTGACGTCCCTCGTGGCCGCAATCGCCCCGATCACCGGCGGCGCCGTGCTGACGTGGGCCCTCGCGCGGTGGCCTGATCCGTTCGCTGTCCACCACGTCTGCTTCATCCTCCAACCCGCCCTCTCGATTCTCGGCTGCGTGCTGCTGTTGCGCGTGCACGAACCGCGCGCCAGTTCGCTCACGATGGTGTTTGGCGCGATGCGCAACATCCGCACGCTCAGCGGCGTGTTCGGCCTGAGCTTCCTCGTGAACTACGTTTTCTACCGCGCCCAGAAGGAGGACGAATGAGCGTCGCCGCCCCACACGTCTTCACCCTGACCGGCAACCTGCTCGCTGAACGTACGCTGGAGTTTTCCGCGTGGTCGCCGGGCCGCACGCAACGCGCCCGCGCGGAATCATTCCAAGTCGGCGGCAAAGGCGTGAACGTCTGCCGCATGCTCACGCGTCTCGGAGTTCCGAATACCACCCTGCTCTTCCCCGGTGGCGCCCCCGGCGCGGAATGCGAGGCCTGGCTCCGGGCGCGCGCCCTGCCGTTCCGCGGCTTCGCGACCTCGCAGCCGACCCGCTCGGGCACGGTCGTGCGCGACCTCGGCGGCACCCACGCGGAGACGACCTTTCTCGGCCCCGATGAACCGCCCGACGCCGCGGCGCTACAAGCCGGCGCGGCGTTTCTTGAGTCCCAGCCGGACGGCCAGGTGCTCGCGCTGTGCGGCAGTTTCCCCGGCTGGAGCACCGCCGCTTTTAAGCCGCTGCGCACCGCCCTCGCCCGTTGGGCGCGCCGCGGCACGCTCGTGGCCGACACGTACGGACCGCCGCTTGCCGAAGTCGTGGCGTGGCCGCTCGCACTCCTGAAAATCAACGCCGACGAGCGAGCCACGCTGTCCGCCCCCGGAGCCGTGGACGCCCTCGCAACCGTCCACCGCTGGATCGTGACGGACGGGCCGCGTGCAGTGTATTTTCGCGATGGCGCCGGGATCATTGCAACCCGCGTGCCGCCGCCGGTCCGCGAAGTGTCGCCGACCGGCTCCGGTGATGTGCTGCTCGCGTGCGTCGTTGCGGCGTTGTTCGGGCAAGGACGTTCACTCCCGGAAGCGGTCGACTACGCGATTCCGTTCGCTGCCGCCAATGCGGCTCATCCGGGCGTGGCGGAGTTCGAGATGCCGATTTAGCCGGACCAGAGCTCCGGCAGTTGAAGGTTGAAAGAGCGGACCGAACTCCAAAAAACGGCTGCAGCGCGAGTGCCGGGTTCTTCCCTTTCGCCCCGCCCTTGTAGGTTCAAAATTCTCCTTTTCGAGCGGCACGCGCCGGCGAATCATCGCTTGCCGCCACAAAATATTTCACCGGACTTGGCAACCAACCGGCGGCATCGACGGTTACGGGAGAGGATTTCCAAATAAATCCTTGCTTTCACCTCGGGCGAACCGCTTATTTCGCGGTTTTATTTATGAAAGCGACCATCAAGACCCAAGGCCAGCAATTCACTGTGTCCGAGGGCGATATTCTTATTGTTAACCGCTACCCCGGCACCGAAAAGGGTTCCACGGTAGAGATTAATGACGTTCTTGCTGCCGGCGAGGGCGAGTCGTTCCGGGTTGGCAAACCGCTCCTCGCGGGCGCCTCCGTTTCGGCCACGATCCTAGAAAATAAGCGCGGCAAAAAGGTCATCGTCTTCAAGAAGAAGAAGCGCAAGGGCATGGAGCGCAAGCGCGGCCATCGCCAAGAGCTCTCCGTAATTAAGATCAGCTCGATCAAAGCTTAAGGAACCCACCCACCATGGCGCACAAAAAAGGTCAGGGAGCATCCTGCAACGGCCGCGAGAGTCACTCGAAGCGGCTGGGCGTGAAGCGGTTTGGCGGTCAAGCCGTCATCGCCGGCAACATTCTCGTCCGTCAGCGCGGCACCAAGCTGCACCCGGGCAAAAACGTCGGCCTCGGCCGCGATTTCACGCTGTTCGCCCTCAAGGACGGCACCGTGAAGTACGACAAGATTCACCGCTCCGTCTCGATCGTCACGGCCTAATCACCGTCGACCTCGTTCATTTTCAAAAGGCCGGTCTTTGACCGGCCTTTTTTGTGTCCCGAGCAAAGGCCCGCATCGAGTAGCGGTTCTAGGATTTCTGCCGCCGCGTTTGAAGGTCGGCGTCTCCGCTTGGGATTGGTCGCCCAAACTTCAACGCTCAGCGTGCAACGCATGATCCCAGCTGAGGACCACGCCGTCGCTGCGCTCCAACGCGACTACCCTATTTGGGGAAACGCAATCGCGGCCATTGAACCGGGCGCGCAGCACCATGAGGTCAATCCTCCCGCGTTGACCGGACGGCTTCGGCAATTCCCACCTGTCCGCTTGCCGAGCCCATCGCGCTGCCCCACGATTTGATTCCGATGTCCGACCGCCTTGCCGAACTTCGCCGCCAGCGCGCACTGGTCACGGAACAACTCACCTGGCTCGATCGTGAAATCCAACGGGAGTTGGGGACTCCTCCCTTCCCCCAAACCGCGCCGCCCGTCGTCAGCGTGGCATCCGCCGCGCAAACGCCGCTCACCTCCACGGATCTGCCCGCGGGCGCCAGCCCCGCTCCCGCTCTCGCGATCGAACCACTCCTGAACTACGAGGTTAACCCCGCTTCGGTCCGGCAAGAGGTGAAGAAGGGTTGCCTGCTTTATTTCGCCGCCGCGTTTCTGTTCATCGGCGTATTGATCGTGCTCGCGTACTTCACCCTCGGCAAGCGCAGCTGAGACGGCGCCCCCCCCCGCCGCGGCCGGTTGCACCGTACAGTTCCCGCCGGCCGCCACTCCCTTGGGCGACGTTTCCCAATCAGAACTTATCAGGCCGTTTGCTCCGGCGCGTCCGGCACGAGTCGCCACACCAGCAGTGCCGCCACTCCAGCCAAGCCCGAGCCGAACGCAAAGGCCCAGCGCGCGTCGTGCTGCGCGAGCCAGCCGTTGACCAGCGGAGCGAGGAACTTGCAGGGACCGGTCACCGCCACCGCAAGCACGCCCTGCATTGAGTTGCGAAAGCTGTCGCCGGCGAGTTGGTTCACGAAGACCACTGGCGCGATCAACGTGCCCACCACAACCATGCCATGCAGCAACTGCGTCGCAATCGCCGTGGTCGCATCCGGCGCCAGGGTGAGTACCCCGAGGCGCAGCATGGAGGCCACCGCCCCGAAGATCACCACTCGCCGCAACCCAAAGTGGGAGGTCAGCCAGCCAAGCCCGAAGATCAGCGGGACTTCCACCGCTACCCCCAGGCTGGAAATCAGACCGAGCCACCGCGGACTTAAACCAAGATTGTGCGTCAGGTGGACCGGAAACACCGCGTAGTAGCAACTGCTCCCGACCTGCAACAAGGCGAAGCTCGCACTGAGCCAAATCCACCGGCGCGAAAATAACACGCGGAGCGCATCGAGCCACGGATGCTTTCCGGCCGGTTTCAGCCGGTCCGGTCCGCGCGCCTCGGGCAAACGGAGCGTGTTGCAGGCCGCCAACAGCGCGAACGCTAGTGAAGTGTAGATTACCCAAGTCAGGTCGGCGCCCTCGTGGAGCAAAAACAGCAGCACGATCGCCGGGATGACATAGCCCACCGTGCCCAGCATGCGGAAATGATGATACGGTGGTGTCGTCAGACCCTCGCCTTGCCGCCGCCGGCTCCACGCAAAGCACAGGCCATCCATCGACGGAAGCAGAGCCGCCACGCTGAACGAATACGCCGCGGACGCCAACATCACGCCGCCGAGGCTTTCCCAAGCCGCGAGCGCCGCCAACGCCAGCATGCTCAGGCCGCAGGTGGCGAACGCGAGCAACCGCGGACTCACGTGCCGGTCGGCGAGGTAGGTCAGGAGGATTGGCGAAAAAAACACCGGCAACTGGGACACCGCGAGCACCCACCCGATCGACTGGTCGTCGAGCCCCCGGGCAGACCGAAAGAATTGGGGCAAGTAGGGACCGGTCGCGCCAAGAATGGCGTAGCCTAGAATGTAGTGTCCCCGCATCGCGTTCATCGAGACGGGGAGCATTTGCCGCCCGGCGGGCGCGTCAAGGATCGCACCGATCGCAATGGCCAGAACGCAAACCTCTGGCCGGGAAAATCAAGCCGCGCGATCGCTTGCCATGGCGCATCCCGCGCGCCCCACTTTGTTCTTTCCCCATGGAACTGAACCTCACCGGACAGACTGTCGCCGTACTCGGCGCCGCCAACGGAATCGGCCGCGCCATCGCCGAGGGTTTTCTCGCCGAGGGATGTCGGGTGCACGGCTTCGACCGCGACCCCACGCCGCGACCGCTGCGCACCGCGGGCGATGTGCACCCGGGCGACGCCACGTCATACGCGCAGGTAAAGGCCTTTGCCGCGGCCTGCGGCGACGTCGACCACGTTGTCTTCTCGGTCGGCGCGGGTTCGGGTAAGTTTGGTTTCCCGTTCTGGAACCTCGAGCCGGCCGACTGGGCCCGCGTACTCGATATCAACCTGATCGCCGCCGCCAATACCGCGCACGCCTTCGCTCCGCGCATGGCGGAACGGAAACGCGGCACGTTGCTCTTTCTCACCTCGGTCGCCGGTCAGGTCGGTTCACCGACTGATCCGCCGTACAGCGCTGCGAAGGCCGGCTTGATCAATTTCATGCAGGTCGCGGCGAAAGACCTCGCCCCCTACGGCGTCCGCGCGAACGCGCTGGCCCCGGGCATGGTGCGGACGGATTTGAATGAGTCCGTGTGGGCTTCCGGGCAACGGCTCCTCCCCGCTGAAAAACGGCAAGACTACACGACCTGGGCCGAGGAGAAGATCCGCAAGATTTCCCCGCTCGGTCGCTGGCAGCAGCCGCCGGAGTTCGCCGCGATGGCCGTATTTCTTGCCTCCGAGCACGCTAAAAATATCACGGGCCAAACGCTGAACATCGACGGTGGCCAGGTGATGCACGCGTAAGTCCTCACGTCCGCCCGCGTGCAGCCCTGCGCGTGAGCGCAAGGGACCCTCCGTGATCGGCCATGCGCTCCCGCGGCTCACGCCGCGGGCCTGGCGGCAAGGGTACGCGACGCAGGGCGGCGAATCCGCCCGACTACCGCGGCAGGGCTCCGGCGCTCGTCGCGAACACCGCCGCCGGCAGATCCGCCGGGGCTTTCCCGCCCGCGCCGATCACCGGCAACGGGGCGCTCAATTCGGCGGTGCGCGTGGTCTCGCCACCGGTTGCGAGAAAATAGCCGAGCCCGGCCGGGCCGGCGTTGATGTTATCGCGGGCCTCCCATTCCGCTCGTGACGCGGTGAAGCGCGCCTGCGTCAGCGGTTGCCAATCCCCCGTCGCGTTCTTTGTCCAGCCGGGCCCAAACTCGGCCCGGCGCACGTCGTCCACGCTGCGGCGGTCGCGCCGGAAATCCTCCACGAACGAGTAAAGGCCACGCAGTAATTTGCCGCCGGTCCGCGTCCGGAACGTCACGAGATGACGCCAACCCCGCCGGGGCTCATCGTACAGCCAGCCCGAATACGCCGTCTTGGCGCCCTGCGCCTCGGCGCGCACCAGAAACCGGACCGTCGCCCCGCGGGTCCACGGGCAGTCAACCATGCACTGGCCGCCGGTGCCCTCCCCGCCGAACCGCTTGATGCGCACCCCCTCGCCCTCGTGGAGCAGTTCCACCCGCTCCTCGGGTTTCACCGCTTGGGGGTCGTCGCCCTTGGTCGGGTCCCACACCGAAAAAATCGCCACGGTCTTCCGGTCCCGCAGTTCCTGGATGCCGAAATAGCCCCCGCCCCAGCCGCAAGCCATGAAATAACTTCCGTCGGTCGACTCCATCACCCTGGCCTCAAGATAAAACACTTCCGTTTCGGGGCTGCTCCATTGCAGGTGAACCGAACGCGCGGCGCGCGGCGGCGCCTTGCCCCCGATGCTCTCGGCGGCGGCGAGGCCGGAGCTGATCAGCAGAAACCAGGCGGCAAGAAAGAGAGTAGGCATAGCGGAGCCGCAGGAAATCCCAGCCGGAGGCGCGGCGTCAAATGCGCGCTGCGCAACCCCGAAGCCCGGAAACCGAGCCCCGATGCGCAGGCCATGGGTTACCGTGTTCCGAGGATTCTAGAGAGATGACACGCGGCACTCCGTCGCATGTTGTCGTCGGCCATTCCCCCAGCTTCACCCGCGATGAGTTCATACCCTCCGGATCAGTCGACTTTTCCCGCGGAGGCAGGCCGTTCCTCCAGTCCCCGCACCTCAATCCACCGTTGTTATTCATTTTTATAAAACTGCATCCCTTTGGTGGGCTTCCGCTTGTCTGGCGCTCTCGCGGAAATCCACCCGTTGTTCGTCCCAGCGCCGTTAGTCAGTCCCAATAAAACCTATGCAAAAACGATTCCTAATCACGGCCACCGCCGTTCTCCTCAGTCTCCCGCTGGCATCCTACGCCGCGGACGCCACCAAGAAGAAAGGTCCCTTCGCTGCCGCCGATACCGACGGCGACGGCAAAGTCTCCCAGGCGGAGTACCTCGCCTCCGTTAAGGGCAAAGTCGACGACGCCGCCGCCAAGGCGAAATTCGCCGAGCTCGACAAGGACAAGGACGGCTCGTTGAGCCGCGAAGAGTTCGCCGCGGGCGCGAGCGAGAAAAAGGGCGGCAAGAAGAAGAAAGACGCCAACTAAGCGACCCCAGGTGTGGCGCCATTGCACGGCGGCCGGATTTCCGGCCGCCGTTTTTTGTGCGCGGGAACCGTGGGGCAAGGGATGTCCGAATCGCCCGTCGCCCGTCGTAGTGACACCGGTCCGCGTCATTTTCCCGCGCCCAGGGCCCGCCCGCCCGCCCGGGGCTACAAGGTTAAGCTCGAAGCATCCCGCCCAACTCCGCTAACTCTTCGTCTCCCCCTCTCCCCTCTCTGCTTTCCCCTCAGTCGCTCACGCCCTCCGCTTCGCCCATGCGCCTCCGCTCCATTCCTCTCCGCACCTGCCTCTGCGCGCTGCTCACTGCGACGGCCGCCCTTCACGCCGCCTCCCTCCCAGCGGTGATCGCGCCCGGCACGCCCAATCCCGGGTTACACTATTACTATCCAGTGCCGCGGGCGGCGCAGCCGCAAACGCTGCGCGTCGACATTTGCGTGTATGGCGGCACGCCCGGCGGCGTGGGTGCGGCCGTCCAGGCCCGACGACTCGGGAAGACGACCGCGCTGGCGGTATTCCGCCGGCACGTCGGCGGTGTTACGGCGGCCGGACTGACCGCGGTCGACCTCGGCAAAAAGGAGTCCATCGGCGGCCTCGCCGAAGAGTTCCTCAACCGCATGGGCCGGTGGAGCGGCTTCCGCGCGGCTGATGCCGAGAACATGTTTCGCGCGATGCTCGCCGAGGCCGGCGTGCCCGTTTGGTTTGAGCATCGCCTCGACCGGGTCGAGAAAGACGGCAACCGGATCCGCGCGCTCGTCTTTGAAAACGGCGACCGCATCGAGGCGCAGGTCTTCGTCGACGCCACCTACGAGGGCGATCTGCTGGCGGGCGCGGGCGTGTCGTACCAAGTCGGGCGGGAAGGCAATGCCGCCTACGGCGAGGCCTTTAACGGCTACTACCTCGCCGACAAACATCAGTTTCGCTTTCCGGTCGATCCGTACCGCACTCCCGGCGACCCCAAGAGCGGCTTGTTGCCCGGCATTTCCGGCAGCGCCCCGCGCGCCGAAGGTTCGGGCGACAAATGGGTGCAGGCTTATAATTTTCGCATGTGGCTCACCACCGCCGAGACCGGCCGGACCTTCCCCCAACCCGCCGGTTACAATCGCGAAGACTACGCCTTGCTGCAGCGATTTCTCACTTCGGCCCCGGCGGACTTCGAGTGGGATTGGACGTACCGCAAGGGTCCGTTGAAATTGAATCTGGGCGACTGTAACAACGCCGGTCCGGTGTCCACCGACTTCATTGGCGGGAGCAACGAATGGCCCGAGGGAGACTACGCGACCCGCGAGCGGATCTTTCAGGCGCATGTCACCTACCAGCAGGGCTACATGTGGTATCTCGCGAACGATCCCGCCGTGCCAAAGCACCTGCAGGAACGCGTGCGTACGTTCGGACTGCCGCGCGACCAGTTCGTCGAGACCGACGGATGGCCACACGAACTTTACGTGCGGGAGGGCCGCCGCATGGTATCCGACTACGTGATGACGGATAAGAACTGTACGGGAAAAGTCGTCGCCGAGGACAGCGTCGGCCTCGCGAGCTACACGATGGACTCGCACCATACCTCCCGCGTCGTCGTCGACGGCAAGGTGATGGCCGAGGGCAATGTCGAAAAGTCGACGCCCCAGCCCTATCCGATCAGTTACCGCGCGCTGGTTCCGCGCGAGCGCGAGTGCGCCAACCTGCTTGTGCCCGTGGCGTTGTCGTCGTCGCACATCGCCTTCGGCAGTATCCGCATGGAGCCCGTCTTCATGCTCCTCGGCCAGAGCGCGGCGACGGCGGCGGCGCTGGCGATCGACGCGAAGACGTCGGTGCAAAAAATCGATCCCGCCAAGCTCCACGAGCGCCTCTTGCGCGACAAACAGCGCCTCACCTGGACGCCGCCGGCCGCGGCTAAATAGGCGCTGAAGCCCGCTCCCGAGCTGGCTTGGTCGCGGTCCGGCCGACCGGGTGAAGGACCGGCGTAATCCGCATTGCCTTCCGGTCCACGCGTGACGTCGACTGCGCCGCCCATGGCCGTCCTAAGACCGAGTTCCACCACCGCCCTGCCCTCATGAAAGCGATCCGCTCCCTCGCATCGGGTTGGGTCGAACATGGAAACTCGACGATCCACGGCCGGGGCGTCTACGCGCGCCGGACCATCCCCGATGGTACGCCCGTGATTGAATACACCGGCGAACGGATCACAAAGGCGGAATCACAGCGGCGGGAACGGCAGCGCCTTGCGCGCCTCCGCCGGGGCGGCGATGGCAGCGTGTACATTTTCGACCTGAATCAACGCCACGATCTTGATGGACGGACGCGGCGCAATGTGGCGCGGCTGATCAATCACTCCTGTGCCCCCAACTGTCGGATTGAAGTCGTCCGTGGTCGGGTGTGGATCGTCGCCCGCCGGGAGATCTCCGCCGGCGCGGAACTCACCTTTGACTACGGTTTCAGTTTCACGGAGTGGCGGCTGCATCCCTGCCGCTGCGGGGCCGCGCGCTGCGCCGGCTTTATCGTCGGCAGCGCCCAGCGTTGGCGGCTCCGCCGCATCCCCCGCGCGGTCCGGGCGGCGGCGCGGGTCGCGCCCTGAGCGATCCCGCTCGAACGGCGATCCGTGCGGGGCACAAACCGCAGTTGCGGCTTACCGCCGCGACTTCATAGCTTCGGCGCGGCATGCAAATCGATACCGCCGCCCTCCTGGAACGTTTTTGTCGCTACGTGCAGATCGACACGCGCAGCGACCATCACTCGCCGTCGACGCCGAGCACGCCCGCGCAGTGGAATCTGCTCCGGTTGCTCGAAGCCGAAGCGCGGGCGATCGGCGCGAGCGACGTCACGATCACCGAGCACGGCTATGTGCTGGCGACGATCCCCGCCACCACCCGCAAGCAAGTCCCCACGGTCGCCTGGTTTGCGCACGCCGATACCGCGATGGAACTGCCGAGTGCGGCCAAACCGATTGTGCACCGCGCCTACGACGGCCGGCCGATCGTGCTGCCCGACGACCCGACCCAGATCCTGACCGTTGAGACGACGCCGCACCTGCGCGAAGCCATCGGTGACGACATCGTAACCGCCAGCGGCACGACGTTGCTCGGCGCCGACGACAAGGCCGGGATCGCGATCGTCCTGACGGCCGCGCACCACCTGCTGCAACATCCGGAGATCCCGCACGGCAAGATCCGCCTGTGCTTCAACCCCGACGAGGAGATCGGCCGCGGCGTGGATCGCCTCGATTTGGCGCAACTCGGCGCGGACGTTGCCTACACGCTCGACGGTGAATTGCGCGGCGAGGTGAACTTCGAGACATTTTCCGCCGACGCCGCGCTCGTGGAATTCCGCGGCGTCGCCACGCACCCCGGCTGGGCGAAGGATGTCATGGTGAACGCGCTCCGTCTGGCGGGTCGCTTTCTCGCCACGTTACCCGCGCAGATATCCCCCGAGTGCACCGATGATCGCGCCGGCTTCGTGCATCCCAACGAGATCAACGGCAACAGCGAACGGGCCGCCGTGCGCCTCATTCTGCGCGACTTCGAACTCGACGGCTTGGCGGCCAAACGGGCGATCGTCGCGGAAACAGCGTCGGCGATCCGGGCCGCGGAGCCGCGGGCGCGCGTCGACGTGACGTTCACCGAACAATACCGCAATATGCGGTATTGGCTTGAGCAGGACATGCGACCGGTCGAGTACGCGCTGGAGGCGGTGCGCCGCGCCGGACTTACCCCGGTTACGCAGCCGATCCGCGGCGGCACCGACGGCTCCCGGTTGACGGCGCGCGGCCTGCCGGCCCCGAACATTTTTACCGGGATGCACGGGGTCCATAGTCAACGCGAATGGGTTTCAGTCCAGGACATGGCACGGGCCGTCGACGTCCTCCTCCGACTCGCGCAGTTATGGGAGGAGCGGAGTCCGTAAGCCTAGCGCGTTTCCGGAAATAGGGTAGCTGCGTTGGAGCGCAGTGCCCACGTGGTCCTCCGAAGTGACCGCGTTTTCGCCTCCGGCTCAAACACGGCTCCAGCAATCGCGGAACCGCCCTAACGTCCCGATAAAACCGCGGGGGAACGCAGGGCTGATCGGCTTTTCGAAGTTCACGCTCCCTGCGCTCACGCGCAGAGCGACATTCAGTTCAGTCGTCCATCGGTTCCCACAGCCCGATCAGGGCCCCGGTGGGATCTTCGACGATGGCGAGCCAGCCCATGCCGGGCACTTCCGTGACGTCCTTCTTGATCTTGGCCCGAAGCCGCTTCGCCTTTTTGATCGAAACGTCGATGTCGGGCACGAAAACGTACGGCATCCAGGCGGAGCCCGCTCCCGGAATCAACTGCTTCATCATTCCACCCCCGGGACCGTCGCCCACTTGCACCGCGGTGTATTTTCCGGCCGCGCTCGGCATGGGTAGGTCGGTCAGCTTCCAATCAAATAACTTGGCGTAAAAGGCCTTCGCCTGCGGAACGTGCGTCGTGGCGAGTTCGACGTGAACGAATGGATTGGGCATGCGGCACCAATAAATTCTTCGGCCGCGTGGGCGAGCGGCAAACGGTCGCGTCCCAGGCTACGCGCAACCGCGGGCGTGGGTTCGCCGAACGACGATCCCTGCTGGGATCAGCCGGGCCGACCTCACTCACCGCTAAAAGCTGCGGGATTCGCCCTGGAAAGGGCAGTCGCGACCGGCCCTCGGTGAAGCCCGCGTTCATGCGTGCGCCCGCCCCGTCGTCGGAAGCCGGGCAACCGATCACAAAAGAATCGCGCCTCGTGGTTGCCGATCACCGCCCGAACTTAACCCCTGAGATAAACGCGGTCGCGGCCATGAGGGCTCACCGGTTGAACCGACCGGGCCCCGGAATGTCCGCAAAGCCGGGTAACGTCGGGATCATTTGCTCGCAGGCCACGGCCCAGAGATCCCAGTGCCCATCGATGTAGTTGCGGTTCGCCGGCAGCGGACAAGCCTGCGCGTACAAGTACCACTTCCCGCCAAACTGATAGAACGCAGGCGTCGCCACGTGATACATCGTGTCGTCGCGGTACAAGCCCTCCCACTTGGTCTGCAGCAAGGTGTCGACGTCGATTTGGCGCCAACCGGTGACCGGATGTTTACTGACCGCCACGACCGGTCGCCAGCGTTTGCCGTGCTCGGTGCCGACCTCAATCGTGAGCACGTAGGTATCGCCGATCTTGATCACTTGGTGCCACTCGTAATACGCGCCGGGCGTCGAGGGGAAGATCTGACCCATGCCGCGCGGGTCCTGCTCGTTGAAATGCCGCGTCCAAGTCCTGCCGTCGGCCGAAGTCGCTAGCCGGAGGCCGGGCAGCGTCCCGTCTTTTCCGCGATACGAGTAATACATGAACCAATCCCAACGCCGCGTGCCGGTGTTCCACTCGCGCCACACCGCAGCCTGCGACGCCATCTCCTCGCAGAACGGCGCCGCCGGCTCCGGCGCGAGCACCGGTTGCGAGCCCACGCGCCGCATGGCGGCGGCGGTGATCGCGGCATAGCCGTCCGCACCCACCGGGCAAATCGCGAGACCGATCCGATCCTGCACCGTGGCCTTGGTCCCCGAATAGTAGATATAGTACGAATCCTCTTCCGGCACGTAGAGCACGGCATCGAGCCGGATGCTGCCGGAATCCCAGCTGTCTTTGAGCGGACCAAACACCGGATTGCCCGCATCCTGATGCCAGGTGAATGGATCGCTGGCCAACGCCCACGCTTTGCCGATGAAACACAACTTCCGGTCGGAGGCCGGCACACCGGAATAGAGCATCATGAGCCGCGTCGGATCCCTCGGGTTGGGCAGGATGCAGGGTTCCTGTACTTGTTGGGATTCCCAGGCTGCAGCCGTGCGGGCGATGATCACTTCGCCCCGGATTGGGGCCGGAGCGGCGGCGGCAGCGGAACGGACGGCGGCTAAGGCAAGGACGGCGAGGCCGAGGCGGCTGAGGGAAATCGTCATGGCGAACGGGGTGAAGCGGACGCACAACGGGGCGACCGCACGGCGACTCACGCCGACGGTGGTGGCTAACTCAACGGCAAAGGCGCCCGCCCTCTGCGTCCGACGCCAACCTCATTTGGCCGATCCGGCACCGACTCCGAAACGCATGGGCGGCGCACCGCGGCGATGAGCGCCGATGTCCGGCGACTTGCCCGCCGGCCCATCGCTGAAATTGGGAATGTACTCCCCCGCTCCGATCCCCGGGCTCCCCGCCGCCAACTCGAAGCGTCCGGTCTTGGTCACCGGATCGAAGCCCGCCTCGGGAATATACACCGGTTCGCCGCGCACCCCGTGCGACTCGAACCCCGGCGGGACGCGGCCGTTGTAGAGGTCGTAATCGTAGGAATTGTCGCGGTTCGCCGGGTTGTTGCTGTGACTGTAGTCCTCGGGGCCACGCACGTGGAGGATGTTGTTGCGCGACACCGCATGCTTCACGATGCGCGTGCCGCCAAACCCGCCGGTCTGCAGCCAGTCGTCGGCGCGGTACACGGTGTTGTGGAAAATGTACATGTGCCCCGTCATCCATTGCTCGCCGCCCGCGAAGCCCATCTTGATGAAGTAGCCGCCGCCGGCATTCGGCTTGGACTGGCTGCGTGCCACGACGTTGCCCCAGAGGTAAAGCGGTCCGATCGAGGTCGCGGCATTGGCGATGCCCATCATGGTTTGGAAAATGTAGTTACCCCAAATGCGCGTGTTGCGGTTGCCGCCCTCGATCTCAAGCCCGTCGTCCCATGCATGGCTGATGAGGTTGCCGTAGACGTCGGAGTCCGGCCCCGGTGCGCCGCGGAAACTGCCATTGCTGCCGCCGCCAATCACGTCGTTGAACATGTGCTCCAGGTCCGAGGTGCACTCGTTGTAGCGGATGACATGGTTGCCGGCCGTGTCGAAGAGACTGATCGCCTGCGGCCCCATCGAGTGCGTCGGATAGGTCGGTTCCGACCAATTGCTGCCGTCGCACGTCGGGTCGTGGAGCTTGCAGCGCTGAATGACCAACTGACGCAGGTTCCGGTCGCGGGCGTAGATCGCCGAATCCATGTCGACGCCGAAGCCCGTCTTCGGATTAAGACGGCCCCAGTCCGCAATGTCGCAGTCTTCAATCACGATATTGCGCCCCCCCTTGATGTTGAGGGCCCCGATGGCTTTCGCATTGCCCGTGACCGGGGCACCGGCGCCGCGCAACGTGAAACCCCGGAGGATTACGTAGGACGCGTTCACCACGATGCAGGCGTCGTGCTGGTGCCGCACATCGATCGTAATACCTCGGCCGTCGTACACGCGATAGGCCCACGGCGTGCCGGATTCGGAGATCGTGAGCGGCTGGTAGCTGTTGCGCACCTGCACGGTTTCACCAATCGGAAATTGTTCGCTCCACGTCGTGCCGGTGAGCCGCTTCGAGTTCGAGGTGCCGGCGAGGGTTAGCTGCACCTCGTAGGTCGTGTTCGGCGCGAGGTTCACGAGGCTGCCGCGGTAGTCCGTGAGGTCCTCGTCGGTTTCGGCGATCGGATTGTAACGCAGCGCGAGCCCCTCCTGCCACGCCGTCTCCCCGGCGCGCCGGAATTGTACGCGCACGGCCTTGTCCGCCGCACCGTCCGGCGGCGACCAGTAGAGTCCGAGGCAGTGAAAAGTCGCGATGGCGAATGGTTCTCCCGCCGAGGTCGTGGGCACCTGCGCCCCGAGGCGGACGACGAGACCAAGGACGCAACCCAGCAGCCATGCGGCGGTTTTCATCGGGGAAGCACTAGCGCGCGGCCCAAGCATTGGCGATGCGCATTCATGAAATACCGGTGCGGCCCGATGGCTCCATCGGGCCGTTTCGCGACGGTCAACGTTACGCCCCGTCCTCGATCTCAACCACCGAATCCACTGAATGCATCGCGCGGCGGTTTTCCCCTCCGTGCACTCTGTGCATCTGTGGTTGGATTGCGTTAAACTCTCGGCGCGTTCGCACCCGCCCTACTTGATCAGATTCAATTCCTCCGGACTGAACGCATCCGTGTGCGTCGCGGTCGCGGCGCGGATCTTTTTCACCAAATCCGGCTCGACCGGGGACGCCGTGTGGCCCCACTCGCGCCGCACGTACGTGAGAATCGAAGCCACCTGGGTGTCGTCGAGCGCACCGCCGAACGCCGGCATGTCGCCGGTGTGCACCCGCCCTAGCACCGTGATCGGTCCGCGCACGCCCTTGAGCGCGATGCGTACCGTGCGCTCGGGCGATCCGAGCACCCATTCGGAATCGAGTAGCGGCGGCGCGAGCCCGTCGAGTCCGCGACCCGTGAGCTGGTGACACGCGGCGCAGACCGCGCCAAACAACCCACGGCCGGTTTCAAAGCGCGCCTGCTGCTCGGCGGTCAAGGGCTGCACCGCCGCGGTCGCCGCCACGCCGGGCTTACCGGGCCAGACGACCAGATCCTGCAATCGGACGAGCCGGGCATTGATCGTGGGGTTCTTTTCCAAGGCGGCCCAGCCCTCGGGCGCACGGGGTAATGACAACGGGCGCCGCGACGAGCCGAGGCCGGGCAAAAGTCCGTCCAGCAACGCCACCGCGCGTTTGCCGCCGCCCTTGGCGGCGAGCCCGAAAACGCGTTCCACCGCGCCGACGTCACGCGATCCCATGATGCCGCGCGCGAGGCCGGTGAGGACTTTGTTCGCCTCCACGTCATCCGCTGTCCACGCGGGATCGGCCGCGAGGTTTTCCAGCAACGCAAGTTCCCGGTTGGCTAATCCGCTGAACAGCGCGTCGCGCAAAAAGGTATTAGTCGGATTCGTCCTCGTCACCTCCGCGAGTGCGCGTTCGACCGCCGGCTCATGCACGGCCCCGAGCGTCAGGACCGCCTGCAATTGTACCTCGGCCGAGCCGTCGCGGGTCAGCGCAAGCATGCGCGCAACGAGCTCCGCTTTCCCCTCACCGGCGAGGAAGCGTTCGCCGGTCCGCAACGCCGCCACGCGAACCAACGGGTCGACGTCCGTGAGCGCGCCTACCACGGTTGCACGATCAAGGCCGCCCGTCCCGTCCAGCGTCCACAAGGCATGCACCCGCCCGACGGCCGAAGCGCCGTTGCGCGCGCCCGCGCGGATCGCCGGCGTGACCGCCGGATCCCGACGCTCAACCAGAATGCGCTGCGCCGTCTCGCGCCACCAGGCATTGGCGTGCGGCAATTTCTCGACCCACTGCGCGCTCGTGAGCGCGGCAATCGCACCGGTCCGCGGCGCGGGTCGGTCGGCGGGCACGACCCGGTAAATCCGGCCGAGGTGCTGACCGTCCGAGAGTTTGCGCTCTTCACTCTGCTTGCGGAGATAACTCGTGAGCGAAATGCGGTGCTGCAGGACGCCGCGGTAAAGATCCACGATGTAAAGCGCCCCGTCGGGTCCGGTTGAAAACGCCACCGGACGGAAACGCTCATCGGTCGACGCGATAAACTCGGCGTGATCGTACGCGTTTTGGCCGCGCACGGTGCCTTCGGCGGACGAGAGTACCGTGCGGCGGACGAAGTTACCCGCCGGCTCGGCGACGAAGACGTTGCCGTAAAACTCGGGGAACAGGTCGCCGCGATACACGAACCAACCGCACGCGGCGGTAAACTCCTTCAACTTACCCTCGCGCAGCATCTCGGGGCGGTAGCCGCGATTGATGCCGGGGTTGACGCGAGCCGGCCAAACCAGCTGGTTGTCCGCCCCATTTACATTCGTGCCGGCGAGGCGCGGATAGTTCGGGTTCCGCTGGAGGTAGTCGGCGAAGATAACGTCGATGCGCAGGCTGTCGCTGTTTGAGCCGTGATAGAAGCGGCCGAAGTCGTCCTGACCGAGCCCCCACTGACCGCGGAAAGTGGTCGTGCCGGTTTCCCACTGGCCGCTCACGAAACGGAATTTTCGGGTGTAGGCCGAGCTGTAGATCCAGTTGTCGTAGGCCCAGGTGAGACTGTTCGCGGCGCGTTCGGGATTGGCGAGCTGAGGGCGCTTCGGGTCGACCCGGACGCCGTAATCGGTCGCGATCACCGTGCGCTGGTCCGCCTTCCCGTCGCCGTCGGTGTCACGGTAGTAAATCAGTTCAGGCGGCGCGCCGACCAAAACGCCGTCACCCACCACGGTGATCGCGCGCGGCAAGACGAGCTGGTCGACGAACACCTTCGACTCGTCGTAACGGCCGTCGCCGTCGGTATCACGCAACACCACAATGCGACCGACCGGCAGATCCTCGCCCGTACCGTCGAGATCGGGCATGTAGCCCCGCATCTCGACGACGAACATCCGTCCGTCAGGGGCGAAGGCGATCGCGACCGGCTCTTGGACGAGCGGATCGGCGGCCGCGAGCTCCAGCTTGATGCCGGGCGCAAGGGTGAAACTTTTGAGCGCGGCCTCGGGCGTAAGCGCCGGCGCGGGCGGTATCCGGTTGGCGGGAACCAGCGAGCGCTGGAGTTCGCCGGACTTGTCGGAGCGGTCGCCGATTTGCGCGCAGGCGCAAGCGGACAGCGCAAGCGTCGCGACGAGGCCGCGGGCCGAAGAAGAAAACAAGTGGGTCATGGGGAAGTGGGTAGGACGCCGGAGCCCGCGCGGCGTGACGCGGAATTTCCAGCGGGGAAAGTGGGTGAAAATCAAACCTGATGGCGCCGACGAAAATGCGGCGCCGCCGAGGCGGGAGGGGCCAGAAAACGCCTTGACTAGACCCTGCGTCAAGTAACTTTCTAGTTACCCCGTGCCGGTGAATTATCGCTCGGTCCGGCCCGCCCGCCCACTATGTCCGCCTCCCTCTCCCGCCGTAAGTTCCTCGGTGGCGCCGCCTCGGCCGGTGCCGGTGTGTGCCTCGGTCTCGCCTCCGCCCGCGGGGCGGACAAACCCGCGAAAGCCGCGGTCAAAACGACCGCCAAAGCGTCGGTCGAGTGGCCCTTGTCGGATGCGCGGGAGGAAACCGCGCTGCTCGACGTGTTGCACTCCGGCAAGTGGGGCCGCACATCCGGCGGAGCCAAGGTAAAGGAATTCGAGGCGCTCTGGGCGCAGCGCATGGGGGCGAAACATTGCGTCGCGACGGCGTCCGGCACCACCGCCCTCCTCACCGCGCTCGGCGCGCTCAATGTCGGTCCTGGCGACGAGGTGATCATGCCGCCGTATACGTTTGTCGCGACCTTCAACGCGATCACCGTCAACTTTGCCCTGCCGGTCTTCGTCGATTCCGACGCGGCCACTTTCCAGATCGACGCGCGTAAAATCGCCGCCGCCATCACCCCGGCGACCAAACTGCTTTTGCCCGTGCACATCGCCGGCTCCACCTGCGATCTCGATACGATCGCCGCGGTGGCGCAGGAGAAAAAGGTGACGTTGATTGAAGATGCCTGCCAGGCCCCGCTCGCCGAATGGCGCGGCCGGCCCGTCGGGACCCGCGGGCTCGGGGGTTGCTTCAGTTTCCAGGCCAGTAAGAACCTGACGTCCGGCGAAGGCGGCGCGGTGTTGACCAACGACGACGCGTTCGCGGCGGCGTGCTACGACTACCACACGCCGGGCAACGGCAAGAAGAGCCCGAGTTGGGGTCGGGGCGCGAATTTCCGGCTCACGGAATTCCAAGCCGCGCTCCTCGCTGCGCAATACACGCGGCTGGAGGCCCAGGCCAAGAGCCGCGATGCGAACGCTGCTTACCTGAGTTCGCTGCTCGAAAAAATTCCGGGGATCAGCCCGGCAAAACTCGCCGACGGCAATAACCGGAGCGCGTGGCACCTCTATATGTTTCGGTATGATGCGACGCGTTTCGCCGGCCTTAGCCGCGCGAAGTTCCTCGAGGCCCTGACGAAAGCGGGAGTGGCGGCGAGCAGCGGCTACACGAGCCTGAACACTTCGGCGCACGTGAAAGCGCTCGCGGACAACCCGCATTACCAGCGCATCTACGGCAAGGCCGCGATGGCGGGCTGGGTCGACCGGAACCAATGCCCGGTGAACGACAAGCTCGTCAACGAAGCGGTGTGGTTCAGCCAGACCAAGTTACTCGGCGCGCGCTCCGACATGGAACGCATGGCGGAAGCGATCGCGGGGGTGCAGAAGCGCGCCGGCGAGTTGGCGAAGGTTTGAGCCGTGGGCGCCTTCGCGATCGCGCCCTTCCGCTGCGACGTCACGCCTCCGCTCGGGCACTCGCTGCTCGGTGGCTGGATTCCGGCCGCGTCGGCCGTCGACGATCGGCTCGAAGCCATCGGCTATGTGCTCCTCGGCGCGGGCGACCCGATCGTGGTCTGCGCGGTCGATTGGGCCGCGCTGATGAACGACGCCCACCTCGCCTGGCGGCGCACGCTCGCCGCGGCAGCCGGCACCACCCCCGACCGCGTGGCCGTGCAGTGCGTGCACCAGCACAACACCCCCTTCGTCTGCCCCGAGGCGCGCACCGCCGCCGGACTCCATCCGGAGTTGGCGCCGATGTTCGACGCGGCGTTTTTTGAGACATGCCTCGAACGCGTCCGCCTCGCCGCGGAACGCGCCCTGGAAAATCCGGTTCCCGTGACGCGGGTCGCGCACGGTGTGGCGAAGGTCGATCGCGTCGCCTCCAACCGGCGGGTGGCCCGCGATGCCGCGGGACGCGTCCGAGCGATGCGGCTAAGTTCGTGCACCGATCCCGAGCTGATCGCGCTGCCGGAAGGCACGATCGATCCGGAGTTGCAGACGCTGGCGTTTTACGCCGAAGACGGGCGCAAGGTCGTGGCCGCGCATTACTACGCGACGCATCCGATGAGCTTTTACCGCGACGGTCGCGTCACGAGTGACTTCTGCGGTCTGGCGCGCAAACGCCGGCAAGCCGAAGAGCCCGGGTGCACCCACCTTTATTTCACCGGCTGTGCAGGAAATATTTCCGCCGGTAAATACAACGATGGCTCACCCGCCGCGCGGGTGGTCCTCACCGCGCGGCTTCACGCTGCCATGCTGGCGGCTGAGGCGACATTGCGACCGGAGCAACTGAGCCGTATCAGCTGGCGCACCGACAACGTCCTTCCTCCACCCCACCCGCGGCCGACGGAAGCCGAACTCGTCGCGGCGATCGCCAATCCCGCCAACTCCCTGGTCGATCGTTTGCTGCCGGCGTACCGCCTCGGCTGGCTGCGCCGGGTGGCGCGCGGGTTTCCGCTCGTGCTGAGCCGTTTGCGGGTCAACGACCTCTCGGTCCTGCACCTCCCCGGGGAAATGTTCATCGAGTACCAGTTGCGGGCGCGCGCCATGCGACCGGGGAAACCCGTTCTCGTGGCCGCCTACGGCGACGACGGCCTGTGGTACGTCCCAACCAAGGAGGAGTTCGACAAGGGCGGGTATGAGGTCGGCGTGGCGTTTTCGTCGGATAAGGCGGACCGCATCTTCACGGCGGCGATGCGGCGGTTGCTGCGCTAAAGGCGCGGTGCGCATGGCGGTGGGGCCCGATGTCCGAATCGGGTTCGATCGGAACGGAATTGAATGACGAAACGCCCCGACCGACAGCGGCGCCCAGCGACCCGAAAGTGCGCAATAGCTTCGCCGGTTCCCGTCGCGCGACGGCGCCTCTAAAAACCGCCTCGGCATCGGCCACTTACGCCCCCGAATCCGCGCTTGTCCTCGGCCCCGAAAAAGCGACCTTTGCACCCATCCCACCGCAACCGGTCCGCCTCCCCAGCGTCTCCAGACCGATTTGCCGCATTTAGTTCCACCCACCCGATTCCCGCCGTCATGACTTCTCCCCACGCCTCCTGCCGTTGGCAGCCCAACCGCCGCGAGTTTCTTTATGTCGGGCTGCTCGGTACCGTCGGCCTGACCATGAGCGATATGCTGCGCGGTCAGGCGCACGCCGCGACCGTCGGGCAACTCGGCGCCGGCTCGGGCAAAGCGAAGTCGGTCATCAATATTTACCTGCCGGGCGGCATGTCGCACCAGGAGTCATTCGATCCGAAGTTGAACGCTCCGGTCGAGTACCGGGGGCCGATGGAAGGAATCAAGACGAGCATCGACGGCGTCTACTTCTCCGAGAACCTCAAGGAAACGGCGAAGATCGCCGACAAGATCACCGTCGTGCGCTCGATGACGCATGGTGAGGCGGCGCACGAACGCGGCACGCATTCGATGTTCACCGGGTACCGCCCGAGCCCGGCGATCCAATACCCGAGCATCGGCAGCGTGGTGTCGCACGAACTCGGCCCGCGGGCGGAGCTGCCGCCGTACGTGCTGATTCCCAACATGCCGACCCCCTACGCCGGCACCGGCTACCTCGGCGCGGCCTTCGGGGCCTTCGCGCTCGGCAGCGATCCGGCGAGCGACAGTTTCTCCGTCCGCGACCTCACGCTTCCGAGCGGGATCGACGCGCAGCGCTTCGCCGCCCGCCGGGAAATGCGCTCGGTGGTCGACGCGCATTTCAGTGCGCTTGAAAAGTCCGACGCGCTCGACGGCATGGATTCGTTTTATCAGCGCGCGTACGCGATGATCAGTTCCGACAAGGCCCGCGCCGCGTTCGACATCAAGGCGGAGCCAAAGAACGTCCGCGACAACTATGGCCGCAATGCCGCGGGCCAACGCATGCTCCTCGCCCGCCGCCTCGTCGAGGCCGGCGTGCGATTCGTGTCGCTGACCTACGGCAGCTGGGATCACCACGACAACATCAAGCGCGCGAACGGCACGCAGATGCCGAATTTCGACAAGGCCTACGCGGCGCTGATCCGCGATCTCGACCAACGCGGCCTGCTCGACTCGACGCTGGTCATCGTGAACACCGAATTCGGCCGCACCCCGAAGATCAACGGCACGGCCGGCCGCGACCACTGGCCGAAGGTCTTCAGCATCGCCCTCGCCGGCGGCGGCATGAAGCGCGGCTTTGTTTACGGCTCATCCGACGCAACGGGCGGCGAGCCCGATGCGAATCCGCTCGGCGTCGAGGACTACGCGGCGACCATTTACCATCAGATCGGCATCGACCCGGGCAAGGCCCTCATGACGCCGGGCAACCGCCCGCAACCGATCGTGAAGGACGGCAAAGTCGTCCGCGAACTCATCGCCTGAGCCATGCGAACCCCGCGTGGTGGCCGCCCGGCGGCGCGTCTGCTTTTCTCAGTGCTGGCCCTCGCGCTGCTCGGCGTGGTGCCGGCCCGGGCCGTCGCACCCAATTTCACCGTCATTGCGCCGACCGGCGGCCAGCGCGGCACGAGCGTCGAGCTCACGCTGCGCGGCGAGCGCCTCGCGGATGCGGCGGAAATCCTGTTCTACGACGACGGTCTGAAGGCGGATAAAATCCTGAGCGCGACCGACAAGGAAGTGAAGGTGCTCGTACGCATTTCGCCCGAATGCCCACTCGGTGAACACGCACTGCGCCTGCGCACCGCGAGCGGACTTTCAGCGCTGCGCATCTTTTACGTCGGCCCCTTTCCCAACGTGGAGGAAAAGGAGCCAAATAACAGTATCGCCGAAGCGCGGCCGGTTGCCCTCAACACCACGATCGAGGGCACGATCGGCAACGAGGATGTCGACTACTTCACGGTCCAGGCCACCCAGGGGCAACGGCTCTCCCTCGAGATCGAAGGCGCGCGGCTTGCCCGGACCATGTTCGATCCTTTCATTGCGATCCAGGAAGCAGGCGGCCGCATCCTCGCCTCATCCGACGATACGCCGCTGCTCGGCCACGACGGCTTCGTCTCAATCGTCGTGCCGGCCGCTGGTCGTTATGTGATTCAGGTTCGCGACACCGCCTACAGCGGGAACGGTCACTTCTACCGGCTGCACGTCGGCTCTTTTCCGCGCCCCGCCGTGGTATTCCCGCTCGGGGGCAAAGCCGGTGACACCCTCGAGGCCCGCTTCATCGGTGATCCCGCTGGCGAGTTTCTGCAGCAGATCAAACTGCCGCCGGAAATCAGCGCAAAATTCGGTGCGCAGGCGGTACACGATGGCGCGGCGCCTTCCCCGAATTGGATGCGCGTTTCGGCCCTGCCCAACGCCGCAAACGTTAAGACTGGTGCCACCGCCGCGACCGCGCCCCTGCTGAATCTCCCGGCGCCCCTGGCGTTCAACGGCGTGCTTGCACTCAAGGGGGAGTCCGGTTTTTTCCGCTTCAACGCTCGAAAGAATCAAAACCTCGACGTCACCGTTTATGCGCGCCGCCTGGGCTCGCCGCTCGATTCCGTCCTCACCGTGCTCGACGCTAAAGGTAAAACGCTCGGCTCGAACGACGACGCCGCCGGCAATCCCGACTCAACCGTCCGGGTAAAAATTTCCGAGGACGGCATCTACACCGTCAAGGTCGCCGACCAGTTGAACCGCGGCGGACCGACCTACGCGTACCGGGTGGAAATCGCCGAAGTCCGACCCGTGCTCGTGTTATCAATTCCGGACACCGCACGCTACGATTACGAAACGCGCAAATCCGTCGTCGTCCCCCGCGGCAACCGTTTCGCCGTGCTCCTCAACATCGCGCGCGACGGTTGCAACGACGACCTGGCGGTCGCGCTGGACGGTCTGCCCGCCGGCATGACGCTCGCCGCCGACACGGTGCCGGGCAGTTTGTCCGCCGTGCCCGTGGTCTTCGAGGCCGGCGCCGAAGCGCCGCTCGCCGGCAAAATGCTCACCCCTCAGGCGCGCCCGACCGACGCCGCGAAGGCCGCGGGCGTGGGTAGCCGCTTTCGCCATACGATCGACTGGGTGCGGATCCAAAACGACACCATGTACGTCCGCTCCGAAGTCGAGCAGATCGCGGCCGCAGTGGTGGACGCGGTTCCTTTCAAGGTCAGCATCAAGGAGTCCAAGGCCCCCATCGTGCAGGGCGGCGACAAGGCGCTGGAAATCATCGCCGAGCGCCAAGAGGGGTTCGACGAACCGATCACCGTGAAGATGCTGTGGAATCCTCCGGGCATCAGCGCCCTGCCCGACATGGTGATTCCCAAAGGGGCAAACCACGTCGCGTACCAACTCAATGCGACCGCGCGCGCGGACGTGCGCAAATGGAAGACGGCCGCCGTCGCCAGTGCCACGGTCAAGGGCGGCACGGCGTATGTTTCCACCCAACTCGCGGACCTTGAGGTGGCCGCCCCGCATCTCGCCGGCAAAATCGAACTCACGAAGGTCGAACGCGGCCTGACCGCAAAAATGGTCTGCGTGCTCGACCAAAAGAGTCCGTTTGACGGCACCGCCGTCGCCAAGCTCGTTGGCCTGCCCGGCAACGTTACGGCGAACCCCGTGGAAATCACGAAGGACAGCAAGGAGGCCGTTTTCGAAGTTGTCACCACCGACAAGAGCCCGACGGGCAGCCACAAGAGTGTGTTTTGCAACGTCGTGGTCATGCGCGACGGCGAGCCGGTTTCCCATCTCATCGCCCAAGGCAGCGTGCTGCGAATCGACCCGCCGCGCGGCAAGCCCGTCGCGGTCGCCGGCAGTCCCGCGCTCGACACCCAGAAAGCCCATTAGGTCCCATGCGCGCCCCGACCCAACCTCTGACCAAGTGCCCCCCTCTGTCCCCGCGGTGGATCACCTTCCTCGCGTCGTTCTTCCTCTGCGGCCTGTTGCCACTCAGCGCCCTCGCCGCCAAGGGTCCGGCCCTCACCGACCTGAAAGTATACCCCGCGGACGTTAATTTGAAATTCCGACAGGACCGCCAGACGCTGGTCGTGCAAGCGCTGTACGCCGACGGCGTCACGCGCGACGTCACCGCCGATGCCAGTTTTTCCCTCGGCAACAAGGCCGTCGCCAAGCTGGAGAAGAACACGCTCACGCCGATCGCCGACGGCCAGACGGAGCTTAGAATCAAATTCCAAGGCCGCACGCTGCTGATCCCTGTAAAGATCGAACAGGCCAAGACCGAGGAAACGATCAGTTTCACGAAGGACGTCATGCCCGTCTTCACGAAGGCCGGCTGCAACACCGGTGGCTGCCACGGCTCGTCGCGCGGCAAGGACGGTTTCCGCCTGTCGCTCTTCGGCTACGATCCCGACGGCGACCACTTCCGGCTCACGCGTGAAAATATTGCGCGCCGGATCAACCTCGCGTTGCCCGAGGAAAGCTTGGTCCTCGAAAAATCCACCAACAAGGTGCCCCACACCGGCGGCGAGTTATTTAAGACGGACAGTGAACTTTACCGGACGCTCCTCACTTGGCTGCAGGCCGGAGCACCGAAAGACAAGGGCGAGGTCGCCAAAGTCGTACGACTCGAGATCAACCCTCGCCAGTCGGTCATCGAAGGCACCGGTGAGACGCAGCAGTTGAACGTGCGCGCCTTCTTCTCGGATGGGACGGACCGTGACGTCACTTCGCTCACGAGCTACATTACCAACAACGAGGCGGTCGCCAAGGTCAGCGCCGGGGGCAAGGCGACGGCGGGAATCCGTGGCGAGGCATTCGTCACTGCCCGCTACGAGGGCTACGCCACCGGCGTCCAAATCCTGACGCTCCCGAAGAACCTCGCCTTCACCTGGCCGAAGGTGACCGAAGACAATTATGTCGACGCCTTGGTGAACACGAAGCTCCGGAAGTTGCGCATCGCGCCCTCCGCACTCTGCGACGACGCCACCTTCCTCCGCCGGGCGTCACTCGACATCACGGGCACGCTGCCGACCCCCGCCGACGTAAAGGCCTTTCTCGCCGACCCCAACCCGGCCAAGCGCGCGGCCCTCGTGGACCGTTTCCTCGAGCGCAAGGAGTTCGTCGATCTCTGGGTGATGAAGTGGGCGGAGTTGCTGCAGATCCGCAGTGCCGATCAGCAGGTCCAGATGAGCTACAAGTCCGCGCTCCAGTACTTCGATTGGCTCGATGACCAGATCACGCGGAATGTCCCCGTCGACGCCATGGTGAAGACGCTGCTCACCGCCACGGGACCAAGTTTCGAGAAACCCGAGGCCAATTTCTACAAGATCGAACGTGACACGCTGAAGCTCTCCGAAAACGTCGCCCAGGCCTTCATGGGCGTGCGCACGCAATGTGCGCAATGCCACAATCATCCCTTCGACCGGTGGTCGATGAACGATTACTACAGCTTCGCCGCTTTCTTTTCCCAGGTTGGCCGCAAGGCCGGCGAAGACCCGCGCGAGACCATCGTCTACAACAACGGCAGCGGCGGCGTGAAGCACCCGATGACCGGCAAGGACATCGCGCCGAAATTCCTCGGCGGTGAACAACCGGAAATCCCGAAGGGCGCCGACCGCCGGCAGGTGCTGGCCGACTGGCTCGCGTCGGGCAAGAATCCGTTCTTCGCCCGCAACCTCGCCAATCTCACCTGGGCGCATTTCTTCGGCCTCGGCATCATCGATCCGGTCGACGACGTGCGCGTGAGCAATCCCGCCTCGAACCCCGAGTTGCTCGATGCGCTCGCGGAGAAATTGGCGTCGTACAATTACAACTTCCGGAAACTCATCCGCGACATCTGCACCTCGCGCACCTACCAGCTATCGTCGGTGGCCAACGACACCAATGCCGGCGATGAACGCAACTTCGCCCGCGGCGGGATCCGCCGCATCCGCGCCGAGATCCTGCTCGATGCGATCGGCAGCGTCACCGGCAACGCGGAGAAAATCCGGGGCCTCGCGCCCGGCGCTCGCGCCGTCGAGATCGCCGACGGCCGCACCACCACGTACTTCCTCACCACGTTCGGCCGCGCCACCCGCGAGACGCCCTGCTCCTGTGAGGTGAAAATGGAACCCAACCTCTCGCAGGCCCTGCACCTGTTGAACGGCGACACGGTCAACGCCAAGCTGACCAGCGGCGGTCTCGTGAAGAAACTCCTCAAGGAGGGCCGCACGCGCGAGGACGTGATCGAGGAGGTCTACCTGCGGACCTTAGGCCGCACTCCAACTGAAATCGAGAAACCCAAGCTGTTGGCCTTTTTTACCGCCGACCGCACCGACGCAGCCGTGTTAAACGACCTGTTCTGGTCGCTGCTCAACGCGAAGGAATTCGTCTTCAACCACTGAGTCCGATGATGCGGCCAACGATTCCCCAGCCGTTGACCGGTGCGACCCGGGGTCTGCATCCGGTTTTTCTCGGTACACTGCTGCTTGCCGCCCTTCTCTCGGCCCCCGCCTCCGCCCAGCCGAAGAAGGTTACCTACGAGGACGATGTTCTCCCGATCCTGCGCGACAACTGCCTCAAATGCCACAACCCCGATAAGCTGAAGGGCGATCTCGATCTTTCGTCGTTCAGCAGCGCCATCAAGGGCGGTGGTGGCGGCGCCACGCTCAACGCCGGCGACCCGGAGGGCAGCACGCTCTTCAAATCGATCATTCAGTCCGAGGATCCGACGATGCCGCCGAACGGGAAGTTGACCGACAAGGACATCGCGGTGATCAAGCGGTGGATTGAGGGCGGACTCCTGCAAGGCGTGAACAGCAAGGCGATCGCCGCGAACAAACCGGCTGTCGATCTGGCGCTGAAGAAGGTCAGCCTGACCAAGCCTGAAGGCCCGCCTCCGATGCCGGGCGCGCTGCCGCTGGAACCGGAGGTTCGGTCCGTCCACCCCACCGCTCTCAGCGGGATCGCCCACAGCCCGTGGGCCCCGGTCGTGGCTTTGACCAGCGCGAAGCAGGTCGTCCTCTACAACACCACGAACCTCGACTTCATCGGCGTGCTGCCGTTCCCCGAGGGGCTGCCCTGCGACCTGAAATTTAGCCGCAACGGCAAGCTGCTTCTCGCCGGCGGGGGCCGCGGCGGACATTCGGGGCTGGTCACGGTTTGGGACATCGCCACCGGCGAGCGCATCATCACGATCGGCGATCAGTTCGATTCCGTCACCGCCGCTGACCTCAGCTCCGACCAGCAGTGGATCGCCCTCGGCGGCCCCGATCGCGTATTGAAAATTTACAGCACGAAGGACGGCTCGCTGCAGCACCGCATCAAAAAACACACCGAGTGGGTCACCGCGATCGAGTTCTCACCGGACAGCAAGTTCCTCGCGACCGGCGACCGCAACGGCGGGCTGGTGTTGTGGGAGACGGAGTCCGGCCAGGAAATGTTCTCGCTGCCCGGCCACCGTGGCGGAATCACCGCCGTGTCTTGGCGCGACGACTCCGTCATGCTCGCGTCCTCGAGCGAGGACGGCACCGTGAAGCTGTGGAAGGCAAGCGACGGCGCCGCCTTGCGCAGCATCACCGCCCACGCGGGCGGTGCGCTTTGCGTCCGCTTCACCCACGATGGCCGGATGGTCACCTCGGGGCGCGACAACAAGATCCAGGCGTGGGAAACCTCCGGCCGCAGTGTGCTCAACGTGCCCTTCACTGGGGAGCTACCAAACCGCGTCACGTTTACCGACGACGGCAAACGCATCGTCGGCAGCGACTGGCAGGGCAAGGTTTACGTCTGGGACGCGAAGTCCGGCAAAGCCGCCGGCGAACTTGAGGCCAACCCGCCGCCGCTCAGCGAACGCGTGCAGCAACTCACGCAACGCCTGACCACACTCAAGGCCGAACTGGGCAAAACCGCGAAGGATCAGGCTGCCGCCGCCCTTGTCGCGAAGGCCGCACAGCTCAAGTTCGACGGCCTGAAGCGCACGCTCACCGAGACCCAGGGGCAGCTGGCCGCGAAGCGGGCCGAGCCGAACTCGCCGGCGACCGCCGCGGCGATTAAAATCATCCAAGGTCAGATCGTCGCCGCACAGCAGGAAATCGCCGCCGCCACCCCGGCCTACACCGCCGCCACCACGAAAGCCGCGGAGGCCAAAGCCAAGGCGGAGGAAATCACCGCGCAACTCGCCGGCACGGAAACCGCACTCGCCAAATGGCAGGCCGCGCTGGCCACCGCTGGCGGCAAGTCGGGCCAACGCAAGGTCTCGCTCCGATGAGCACGGGATGTGGTTTCCTGTCTGGTGTAGACCCGACCGCTGGCCGGCCCCAACCGGCCAAACGCCGGTGCCACAGAAATCGGCGCCTCCGCTCGATTTTCCTTGGCCTCGCCGCGTTGACGATGGGAATCGCGATCCACGCCGCGACTACCCCGGCGCCGGCGCTGTTACCGATCAACGCGGATCTCTCCTTCATCGACACGAGCATTGAAAACGGCTCACCGCTCCACTGGGACGTCGACGCCAACGGCACCATCCGGCTTTCGTTTCAGTTCGACCACCAGCGCGCCTCACCCAACCGCGCCGCCGGTCACTGGCATTTTCGCATCGAAGGCCGGCCGGGCGCGACGCTCACCCTGCTCTTCCAGAATTTCGAAAACGTCTGGAACGGCCGGCTCGGTTCCCCGGTCGACGCCCGCACGGCGTGCCTGCTTTCGGATGACGACCGGACCTGGCGTTCCGTGCCGATGGAACTCGTCGAGAAATTCAAGGTGCGGCTCAAGGTCACGCTGCCCGCCTCGGGCTCGCTTTACCTCGCCCGCGTCGAGCCTTACCGGCTCAGTGATCTGGACAAGTTCATCGCCGAAATCCGCTCCCATCCGCTCGTCGGCGTCGCAGAGATTGGACGCACCGTTGAGGGACGTCCGTTGGAAATCCTCCGGATCGGCCTCGAGTCGGCGCCGCATCGCATCTTTCTTCGCGCCCGCGCCCACCCGTGGGAGCCGGGTGGGAACTGGGTCGTTGAGGGCTACGTGCGCGCGCTGCTGGCCGACACGCCCGCGAACCGCGCCTACCTTGCCCAAGTGTGTGCCTACATCCTGCCGATGGCCAACAAGGACGGGGTCGCCCGCGGTCGGACGCGTTTCAACCTGCGCGGTTGGGACCTGAATCGCGATTGGGACAAGCCCGCACCCGCCGATCTTGCGCCCGAAAACCACGCTTTGGAGCAATGGCTGACCATGATGGCCAGCCGCGGCCTGCGGCCCGATTTCGCCCTCGATCTGCACAACGACAATGGCGGCAACCTGCACCTCAGCCGGCCCGCGGTGCCCACGCTCGAAGCCTACCTCGCCGACATGAAGCGGTTCGAAGCCCTCCTCCGGCAACACACGTGGTTCACCGAGGGCGCAACCGGTAGCCAGTTCCATAACCCGGGTACGCTGGGCGACGGCTGGCTCGAACGCTTTGGCATCCCCGCGGCCGTGCTGGAGTTCAACGCCCACTGGATCGCCGGCAAGCAGAAGGCCCCGCTCGGTGCGGACTGGATGGAATTCGGTCGCAATCTACCGGCGGTTTTCTCCTCCTTTTTCAACCCGCCCGCCGGTCCACG
>CAIJFT010000452.1 GCA_903820035.1 uncultured Opitutia bacterium | reverse complement strand
GCTGCTTGGCCAAGAATCGGACGCCCGCCCGAGCCGTTCAGCGGCGATGCACCCGTTGAGACTCCAAGACGCAGCCAAAGCAACGGCCGCACTTAACACATCCAAAGAAAGACTCCTGCCAATGAACGCCGCCAAATGGGCCATCGCCTGCCTCGCCTTCACGCTATCGCTATTTTCCCAAGCACCGACCAACTCTCTGGTCGCTCATTTTAAGTTGGACGGAGGTCTTCGCGATGAAACCGGGACGGTGACCAGCGGGGTAAATGGGGGTGCGACCTTCGGCTCGGATCGCTTCGGCCGGAGCTCCGCGGCGGCCTATTTTGACGGGAGATCGTACATAAACTTTGGCGATGTCACGATCCTGAATGGCGCTACGGAAGCGACGTGGAGCTTTTGGATACGAACCACCCAACGAGCCCCGCAGTCGGGATACGTTTCAGTACTGCGCAAGGACAGAGCATGGCTCCCCTTACAGGGCGCGCAGGACATACCTCCCGGCACCTGGAGGTCGCCAATGTACTTTGAGGGAAAGCCTGACTGGTCGGGGCCTTATTACGGTTCGCTACCTCAGATTTCGGACGGAACTTGGCACATGTTTACTGTGATCTTCAGCGCTGGCTCCCTCCGTACGTACATCGACGGAAGTCTCATCCAAGCAATCTCAACCTATGGCACCGTGCCCACCGGCGCCCTCCAAACGAGTACCAATCCGTTCTCACTAGGAGCGTCTTTGGATAACGGCAGCCCAACAGACTGGTACAACGGCAGCCTGGATGATATTCGAATCTACCGGCGGGCTCTGTCGGCCACTGAGGTGGCCCAGCTTTACGCGGTCGAGTCTGCTCCTGCTACGGTTTCGGGGACGCCGCAGTTTTCCGATGCTTTTGCGGGGACGGTTGTGAACGCTGCGCGGTGGAGTATCGTGCCTGCGTTCTCGGATAGTTCGGTTGTGCAGGAGAACGGGGCGCTAGTGCTCACCAATCGCGGCAAGGTACTGAGTGTTGATTCGTTTTCGGGCACCGTCGATGTGACCTTCAAATTTCAGTTTACTGGCAGCAGTGCGGATGTGCTCCGTTTTACGACGCGCACGGATGGCGTGACGACCAATGCATCAAAAGAGTTCGACCGTGGCGTGAAATTCGGGGTGCAGCCCGGCTCGAGTGGAAATATCAACCTGATGTGGGACGATTACCCGCGGGGCGGAGGGACGTTTGCGAAGGCCAATTACCCCCTGCAGGTGAATCAGGTCTATACCTTCCGGGCCGTGGATGACGGTCAAGTTCTCTCGCTCTATATCGATAATATGACGATTCCGGTGCTGCGTGCCTCCAGCGCGCTGGTCTTGGGAAAGCAGATTGCGTTGAACAATCGCGAAGGGGCTGGCGCCGGCAGTGGAATCAGCGCGGGCTCCCAGGTGAAAATTTCCGCCTTTTCCGTGAATATGCCAAGTGCCGTGGCTCCAGCCATATCGGTTCAACCGGTGGCGCAGACGGTGTCGGCGGGGAGTACGGCGACCTTTTCGGTCGTGGCGACGGGGACTCCGTCCCCGTCCTACCAGTGGTTAAAGGGTGGGAGCGCGATTGCGGGAGCGACCGGGAGTAGTTTGGTCTTGGCTGCGATCACTTCGGCAAACGAGGGAAGCTACGCGGTTGCGGTGACCAACGCCTACGGCTCTGTCACGAGTTCACCCGCCACAGTGACCGTGACCACGCCGCAGCCGCAGGCTCCGGTCTTCACTTTGCAGCCGGCCTCAGTCGCCGCACCGGCCGGCTCCTCTCGGACGTTCTCCATCGCCGTCTCCGGCTACCCGATACCCGCGCTGCAGTGGCTGAAGAACGGCGTGCGTTTGACCGGCCAGACCCGCGAAACGCTCACACTCAGCAATATCTCCACGGCCGACGCTGCGACCTATACTTGCGAGGCGACCAATACCTCCGACACCACCGTCAGCCAGTCGGCCGTACTTGCCGTCGGGCAGGCTCCGGTCGTCGTCAAAGCTCTGCCCGTCACGACCGTAGAGGCCAAAATCGGCGATCCGCTCCGCATCGACCTGCCTCCGCTCGGCGGCACGGGGCCGTTCTTGTACCGCTGGGCACTCGACTCCAACGTCTTCCCTAAGTTCGGCGACTCCTCCTTACAGATCAGCGCACTTACCTCGGCGGGAGCCGGCCTTTATTCCTGCTACGTCATCAATAACTACGGCGACGTGAGGATCGACCGCGTGCGCGTCACCCTCATCGAGGCACCGCGCATCACCGCCCAGCCGCAGTCCGCCACCATAGCCGCCTCCGGTAGCGCCACGTTCCGCGTGACCGTTTCCGGCACCCCCGCCCCGACCTATCAGTGGTACCGCAATGAGCTCCCGCTCAGCGGGCAAACCGCCACGCAAATCACCGTATCAGGCAGTCCGGCCACCCAGACCGTCGGCGGCTATTACTGCGTCGTCACCAACCGCGCCGGATCCGTGCGCTCGGCCACGGCGGGCCTCACGGTCAGCGCCGGCACGACCACCACCCCGTCGATCACGCGCACGGTCCAGCAGCAGGAAATCGGCCGCTCGGTCATGCTGGCGGACTCTGACACCGTGTTCGTAACCGGCCTGGGCCAAGTCTTCGCGAGCTACTCGACCTTCAGCGCCAGCGGCTCCGGCACCGATCGCACCACGACCGGCGCCCTCTACTACAATTACGAACTGCGCCCCCGCGCCGGCAGTGCGAAGGACTACGAGGCGAACTTCGTCCGGCGGACGCCGCTGGGCATGGTCGACTACGGCAACTTCGTCGTGTCCCTGCCGACCAATGACACGGATGGCAACGGCATCAACGATGCCTTCGAGTACCGGCAGAACGGCACCGCGACGGCGCTGGGCTCGGGCTACGATTACGCCAACGGCACTCCGTTCTCGATCGAACTGCGCTTCACCCGCGCCGCGGGCGAGGTCAAGGGCCGCTACGCCGCGAAGACCACGACCCTCACCGGCATTTCCGCGGAGGTATCGGGCGATTTCTACGTCAGCGGGCCCAACGGTATCCGCATCGGCAGCACCACCTACGTGCGCGGGGCCTCCAACGTCATGAATGTGTCGCTCGCGCCGGACACCACCCTGACCAACAATACCGGCACGCCTTACTCCGGGAGCTTCGGCTTCACGGTGACCGATCGCGATACGGTCGCCTACAACGCGTTCGACCTCACCAGTAACACGGGCGTAAAATACTCCGTGCGGGCCGGCACCCTGAAACGCAACGGCCGGGTCTACGGCGGCACGCTCTCCTACGTAGACGGCCGTACCTCCACGGCGTTCGCCGACTACGTCTCGTCGTATTTCACCATCACGGACCCGAACGACGCCGATGGCGACGGCATCCCCGATTTGACCGACGACCTGCCCGCGCCGCCCGCGCTCGCGAGTTTCTCCGGCACGGCGCAGACCCTGCAGACTGGGGCGCGCCTTGAATTCACCGCCACCGCCCAGGGCACCGGTATCTTTGTCTGGAAGAAGGACGGAGTCGTGATCCGGACGAGCGCCAGCACATCGGCCGACACCTTGACGATTCCCTCCGTCGCCCGCACCGACACCGGCAGCTACTGGGTCGAACTCACCAACGGCGGCGGCACGTCGGCGAGTGCCGTCGTTCCGGTCGTGGTAAGCGCGAACGACGCCTTGCCCATCATCACCGGTCAACCGGTGGCCGCGCAGGTGTCGACCGGGAGCAATTTGATTCTGACTGTCGACGCGCTCGCGGGCAGCACGCCGCGCTACCAGTGGCGCAAGGACGGCGTGGATATCCCCGGCGCCACCGGTTCGAGTTACGGCAAAGTGTCGCTGAACACCACCGAGGCGGGTCACTATTCGGTCCTCGTGACCAACGACGCGGGCGCGACCGTTTCCCAACTCGCCAGTGTCTCTTATAGCGCCAGCAACGAGGCCATCCCTTTGCTCAGCAATCTGTCGGTCCGTACCCAGCTGCAGCCGAACGTGCCGCTGATCGTCGGGGCGGTGGTTTCGGGCACGGGCAAGCCGTTGCTGATGCGCGCGGCCGGGCCAGCCTTGGAAAAATTCGGCCTGCAGGGCGTCCGCGAATCGGAGATGAAGCTCTACGATCCAAGTCAGAACGTCATTGCCACGAAGCAGGGTTGGGATCCGAGCCTCGACACGATCTTTCCGCTGGTCGGGGCGTTTCCCTTCACCGCCGGTTCCAAGGATTCCGCGGTGGTGCGAAGCATGGGCGGCGCCTTCACGCTGCATACGGTGGCGCAGTCTGCCGGGGCGGCGCTGGTCGAACTCTACGATGCGACCGGCGGAACGGGCCAGCGCCTCGTCAACCTCTCAGTTCGCAACCGCGTGGGCGCAGACAGCGACATCCTGATTGTCGGACTGGCGGTCGGCGGCGTGGGTCGGATCAACCTGTTGCTGCGCGCAGTCGGACCCACCCTCGGTTCCTTTGGCGTCACGGGCACGCTCGACGATCCGAAGATCACGATCTACGGCCCGAGTGGCGCGGTGCTGGCCGCCAATGACAATTGGAGCGCCGATCTCACCCCGGTCTTTGCCCGGGTGGGTGCGTTTGGCTTGGCTGCGGGCAGCCGCGACGCCGCGCTCCTCTTCAGCGCCGACGCCGGATCGGTCTACACCGTCCACGTCGCCGGCGTGAACAACACGACGGGTGAGGCGCTGGTCGAGGTGTACGAAGTGCCGTAAACGGAAATCCAATCCGTCTGGGATTCTCACGAAGGCGGGCCCCGATGAAGGGGTCATGTGTCCATTTTGCGCAAATCCGAACCTGCCATTCGTCGCCACGATTAACCCGGCATCGGGTCGTCGACGGCGCACGCAGGGGACTTGAGCAAACTGTACGCGTGAACCCGTCGCACCGAACGACGACCGCGAACACGGGCGGGCAGGAGATTCTG
>CAIJFT010000451.1 GCA_903820035.1 uncultured Opitutia bacterium | reverse complement strand
GCTGCTTGGCCAAGAATCGGACGCCCGCCCGAGCCGTTCAGCGGCGATGCACCCGTTGAGACTCCAAGACGCAGCCAAAGCAACGGCCGCACTTAACACATCCAAAGAAAGACTCCTGCCAATGAACGCCGCCAAATGGGCTGCCGCCCTTCTCGTCGCTTTTATCGGTGCCCTCACATCCGGCCGCGCCTCAACCGTACTTCTGAACGACACCTTTTCCGGGTCGTCGCTGGATGCCTCGCTTTGGCAGACAATACTCCCCAATGGCTCGTCGAGCGTTACGCAGTCCGGCGGTGGGTTGACCACGACGGCCCGCGGCATCCTTGGCTCAGTGGCCGGCTTCTCGGGGCCGCTCACCCTCAGCGGGACCTTCACCCTGCTGAACGACTCGGAGCATTTCAAAATTGTACTCCGCAGCGATCTGACCAGCACCGGCTCCTACGATGAACGCACCGGCCTGATCGTCGCCTTCGCGAACGACGGCGACAACGTTTCCATCCAGGAACTAACCAATCCCATGGCCAACTGGCAGCTCATTGCCGCCACCGGGAACGGCGGTTACAGGCTTACGACCGGCGTGCCATATGCGTTCAGCATCGTCGACACCGGCACCTCGGTCAGCGTGAGCCTCAACGGCGCACCCGTGGTCAGTGCCAACACCACCTGGAGCACGGGCAACCATATTGGATTCTACAGCCGCGAGTTTGCCGGTACCGGCACGCGCCTTGATGAGGTCACGGTCACCTCACCGGTGCCGGACACCGCCTCAACTGGCCTGCTCCTCACCGGCGCACTCGGTCTGCTGCACGTGGCTCGGGGCCCCCGGCCGGCCCGAAAGCCGGTCGCCCGATAGGAAAGACAGCGCCCATCCGAAGATTTCACATGAAATTCTATATCCTTCGTACTACAGCAGCAGCACTGATTCTCGGATACTTGGCCGGCGGATCCATCAATGCGGCCGAATCGGTTATCATCGCACCAAGTTCGCCCCAAATTAGCCCATCCCTCCAAGCGTCGCCACGCGGCCTAAAACGCAAAGTCGCCATTGCGAGATTCACGAATGAGACCAACTACGGTCGCAGCTTTCTAGTCGATCAAAACAGCAATCCCATCGGCAAGCAGGCCCTGGACATCCTTTCTAAAAAGCTCCTCGACACGGAAAAATTTATCCTGCTCGAACGCGCAGACCTTGAGAAAATCAATGCCGAGCTTGGCCTGACCAGCGTCGCTCCATTAAAGAATGGGGCGGACTACCTGATTGTTGGCTCGATCACCGCCTTTGGCCGTAAGACCGAAGGCGAAGTAGGCGTGTTCACCCGGAAAAAACGCCAAACCGCATTCGCCAAGGTCACGATCCGATTGATCGATGTGCAAACGGGATCCGTGATATATGCAGAAGAGGGATCGGGTGAAGCCTACACGGAGCAGAAGACCGCCGTCGGACTCGGCCCCACAGCGGACTACGATTCAACGTTGAACGATAAGGTTCTGGACGCCGCGATCACCAATCTCGCCAGCAAGGTCATAGAAAACCTCCTGCAAAAACCATGGCAGGCCTTCATTCTAACCTACTCGGACAACGCGTATGTTGTCACGGGAGGCAAGAGCCAAGGGCTGGCCGTCGGCGATATATTGGATGTCATGCAACGCGGCCGGCGGGTAAAGAATCCCCAGACCGGGATGGATGTTATTCTCCCAGGAAAAAAGATCGGGCAAATCAAGATAGATGCATTTGCCGGCGACGCCCAAGATGAAGTCGCCCTCGCTTCCCTTGTATCCGGCGACGCCCCCAAGAGCGAAGACCCGGCCGCCTACCAGAACTATTTCATACAGGAGCCGAAATGAAAACGATACCCGTAATTACAAGTATGGCCGCCGCCGTGGCATTCATCGCAACGCTGACCGGCTGCAATTCATCCACCGGCACCATTTCACGGGACCCAGTTTCGTATATCAAAATTACCGGAATAAACCAGGAGCTGACAGCCCAGATCGACGGCGGGGCCCTCTTTGCATTGGTCGCAAGCAAAGGTTCCGTTAGCGTGCAAGTGCCCCCGGGAAAACACCGGATCAAAATCATGCAGGGAGCGGAGGTGATAGTCGACAGGGTATTCATGGTATCCGACCTGCAGTCCCTTGAATTGCCCGTACAACGATGAAAATCATCCCGTTTCTGCTAACCTCCGTGCTTTTTCTCTCGGGGTGCACCACACCGCCGTTGAAATACTACTACGGAAAGTACTCGACCACGCTGTATCGAACCAAGAAGGACGGAACACCGGGCAGTCTTGAGAACCACAAGAACTCGCTGGTGAAAATCATCCAGACCTCGAAGGAAAGAGGCTACCGGGTTCCGCCGGGAATCTACTGCGAATATGCCTACCTATTATCGAATGAAGGTAACCCGGAGGCCGAAAAATACTTCGCCCTTGAGATAGAAACTTACCCGGAATCGGAACGCTTTGTTGGCTTCATCCGGAATCAAATCAAGCAGTCGCCTTCCAAATGAATCGCATCAACTTAGCGTTAATTGCGGCGATTTCCGCCACGCTGCTGTTTGGAGGGTGCGCCATACCCATGGTGACAAAGAGGGACCAGTTCCCGCTGATGTATGAAGAGAGGCCCCATACCATCTTTGTGCTGCCTCCGATGAACAGCACCACCGCGGCTGACGCCAAAGAGTATTACTCTACCGCCATACCGCAGCCGCTCGCCTATGCCGGGTTCTATGTGTTTCCGGTCGAAATCACCGGCAACCTGATGAAGTCGCAGGGAATGTACGACACTGAGATGATACTCGAACAGCCGCTGAACAAGTTCAGCGAGTATTTCGGTGCCGACGCCGTGCTATTCACGCATATCAAAAAGTGGGATAAGAGCTACCTGGTGCTTGCCGCGAACCTCACTGTCACCGTTGAGGCGAAGCTGAAGTCGACCAAGTCCAACCGGATCTTGTGGGAGTATTCGGGGACCATTGTCGCCGACCTCAGCGGGCAGTCGAGCACAGGCAACCCGTTGGTTGATCTGATCGCACGAGCGGTAATTACCGGAATAAATACCGCGGCCGCCGACTATGTGCCTTACGCGCAGCTCGCAACCGCCCAGCTGCTTCAAAGTGTTCCGTTTGCCAAATATCATAGGCGCAGCGGAGAGGATGGGTCTGATAGAATCTTCCATCAGAGGCCTGCTAAGGAGAAGCCTCCCTCCGAGCTTTTAAAATCCACGACAGCCGCCCCTAACTCCAACGAAAAGCCCGCCGGAGCGGTTGCCGCAAAAGCCGCTCAGGAACCGGACAAGTCCCTGAAAGCCACACTGCCGTCGGCAGCACCCGAACCCCAGTTGCCATCCCAGCGGGGACCAAAGGAGCCGGTCGATCAACCCGCGCAGTCACCTGCAACTGCTCCACAATCAGACGGTGGCATAATCAGCAAAACCGAACCTTCGGAGATTCGCCGCCCTGCCGAGAAGGTTTCGGCCCCACTCTCGCCGCGGAGCAAATCAGAGCCTCTCCGCCCGAACCCGCCTGTCGTCGAATCAACCAAGGCCATCGTCAGTAAAGAATCGGGACTGAAGGTGTACCTCTTGAGCAACGAGATCTGGCTCGGTTCGGTTGCACCTAAATCAGCCGCAGCGGCGGCCGGGCTTCGAGCTGGAGATAAACTGGTATCCTTCGATAAGGCGCAAATTTCTGGTGAAATCTTTCCCCATTTGAAAAGAATCAACTCCGCCGCGAACAGCCCGCAGGGCCAGATTGAAATCTCTTGGCTAACGATAGGCTCAAATCAGGTCAAAACACAGATCCTGATCTGGGAGCAATAGCAGGGGGAAAATCGGGCGTGGCGTTTCCGACCATTCGCCCGGTCGCTTCTTCGCCTCGCGGTTGTCCAAGTGCCAAGCTGATCCCACACGCCGGAAAACTCGAAATGAAACTCACCACCATTCTGGCCGGAGTGTTCCTAGCCACCTCTCTGGCGGTGGCACAAACCGTCAGTGTTCAACTGACATGCCGCTCGCTCCAGATGCAGCCCGCGACATTCACGAGTCCGGTTCCGGGCGTCGGCCTGGTCACCGCCTACTTCACCACCTACAATCCGGCCAGAACACCCCGCTATGACACGCGAGGGGGGCTAACCTATTTCAGCGGTGAGGTCAGGCCGCGATCCGGACAGTCGGGTACATACGAAACCGACTACCTAATTATCCAGGGAAATCTGATTACCGAGTACGGTAGTCTGGTCATGAATCTTGCGACCACGGACAGCAACGGGAACGGGCTACCCGACCTTCTGGAAATTTCCCGGTCCTCGGCAATCGGCATCACCGGCAGCGCCCGCTCGGATCTACCCTCCGGCTTCACGTATTCGGTCAGTGGATCATGGAACCGGCCCTCCGCGCAGACCACGGGCACCTATGCCATTACCCTTGCGCTGACCGCAGGCGGCACCGGATCCGTCAGCCTACGTGGGAATCTGAACATCGTGGCGACCGTTCCGACCAGTTCATCGGCAACCTACGTACGCAGCCCGAGCGGCACGCTCACGTTCAACATCTCGTTTCCGGCCTCGGACGGCTCGCTAACCAGTTCTACATTCTCGGCGCCATTCACCGTCCCCAACGAAAACTCGATCAGCATCCCCGCCTTCTCGTTCGTCGACAGCAACGGGGATCGCTATCAGGTCCAGGCGGCCACTTTAGCGAGAAACGGAAAAACCTACGCGGGAAATCTGCGCCTGAACGATGGCCAACCCCAGACTTCGTGGGCCGATTACTTGGACTGGTATCTTGAAATCACCGACAACAACGATAGCGACGGCGACGGAATCCCCGACCTTTCAGATGGTCCGAACGTCGCGCCCGGAATCTCAACCCAACCTGTTTCACGCAGCGTCACCGCCGGCAGCGCCACCTCGTTCTCCGTTGGCGCGACTGGCTCCACCCCTTTGACCTATCAGTGGTACCTGAACGACACCCCACTCACCGGCGCTACGGCCGCGACCCTCGCCATCGGCAGTGTAGGCTCGCTCAACACCGGAATCTACTTCGTCGCGGTCAAAAATCAGTTCGGTGAAACTTCGAGCGACCGCGTGACCCTGGCGATTGCGGTTCCGGCACCGTCGGTGGTCACCCAGCCCCAAGGGACTACGCTGGCCATCGGCGCCTCGACCTCGCTGACAGCGTTAGTTGCTGGCACCAACCTCGCGTACCAATGGTTTCTCAACGACACGCCGATCCTCGGGGCAAACTCAACCAGCTACACGCTTGATCGAGCACAACCGTGGATGGCGGGGGCGTACAAGGTCCGCGCCTCAAACTCCGGCGGCACGGCCACAAGTGTGGCGGTAAGTGTGTCCGTCGGCTCCGCTTCCTCCACCACACCCACCGAGAAAGCCCCCAGATTGGTCAACATTTCGACCCGCGGCTTCGTCGGGACCGGCGCGGAAGCGATTGTAATCGGCTTTGTGACCACCGGGGGCAGCAGCCAGCAGCTGCTCGTCCGCGCCTCCGGCCCCGCCCTGGCCGGCTTCGGTGTGCAGGGCGTGTTGGCCGATCCCCAACTCAAAATTTACAACAACCGAGGCCAGATCATCCAAACAAACGACAACTGGAGTGCGGCGACAGCCGCTGCCGCGCAATCGGTAGGAGCATTCCCATTCCCGAACGGCAGCAAGGATGCGGCCCTCGCCGGGAGCTTCAGCGCGGGAGCCTACACCATGGAGATCACGGACGTAGCAGGAGGAACGGGGATCGGGTTGGTAGAAGCCTACGATCTCGACAGCAGTAACCAGCAGGTGCGGCTGGCGAATATCTCGACCCGCGGGCTGGTTAGAAGCGGCGACTCCCTCATTGCCGGGTTGGTCGTGAGCGGTACCACGCCCAGGCGAATCCTGATCCGGGGAGTAGGTCCGACCCTGACCTTGTTCGGACTCTCGTCCTCTCTCCCAGATCCCGTTCTTTCCGTCTACGACGGCAGCGGGCGGAAGCTTTTCGAAAACGACGATTGGAGCACGCAGGAGAACGCCGAGGCGATTCAGGCGACAGCGACCAAGGCGGGTGCGTTTCCGCTCCTCAACAACAGCCGCGACGCCACGATTCTCGCGTATGTACCGCCGGGCGCTTACACGTTTGTGGTCACTGGGAAAGGTGCGTCCGAGGGAATCGCACTCATCGAGGCCTACGACCTCGAATACGAAGCCCCGCCCGTGACGCCGGTCCCGAGCGGAAACATCATCTACCGGGAAACATTTGAATCGACGACCGCCACGGGCTTACCCGCACAGTGGACGGTCAGCGCCGGCAAGTTCGGCCGATCCGGCGCAAATCCTTCCATCACCGCCGCCAATCCCTCAAGCCGCGTTTTCACATTTGCCTCACCCACCATGGGCGGCGACACGTACTCGGCTCCATTCGACTTGAGTTCGTACAAGGGCACGGGGAAGCAGATATTGCTGAGCTTCAATTTCTACTCCACGGCGGCAAATCACCCCGGGCTTATCGGCATGTGGCATACAACTTCAGGTCCTTGGTGGCTCGGCGGTTCTCCCTCGGCCTCCCGGGGCAGCGGCGTCACCACGCTCTTTTCAGGCACCGGCAGCTGGCAGGCGGTTGTCATCGACATCACAAGTTACGTCAATGCGCGCAGCCTCACGGAGCTGAAGACGCAGATGATCTCATTCGAACGCTGGGATGATCCTTCCGTCGTGAGTTCCGCACCGGTATATTTCGACGATCTCGTCATCAAGACGAATTGATTCGATTTGGGCCCAGATGAAGGGCCCAGATGAAGGGGTCATGTGTCCATTTTGCTCAAATCCGAACCTGCCATTCGTCGCCACGATTAACCCGGCATCGGGTCGTCGACGGCGCACGCAGGGGACTTGAGCAAACTGTACGCGTGAACCCGTCGCACCGAACGACGACCGCGAACACGGGCGGGCAGGAGATTCTG
>CAIJFT010000450.1 GCA_903820035.1 uncultured Opitutia bacterium | reverse complement strand
AGCCCCGTGCCACGCGATTCCGCCTTGAACGCTAGGGAAGAAACACTCTTAGTTGTTTTTTTATCGATGGAAACCCGTATAACACCCCAGACGGGCATGGAACCCGGGAACCGAGCGCTGCTCCAACCCGGAGGGGTGCCAGATCCACTCCGGGGAACGGAGTTGGGGTCACGCGCGATCGCCGCGGCGGGGCCGACGGTGGCGCCAGCCCATTTAGGCGAGGCGCTGGCTCCCGGGCGGCGGTTCGTCCTGATCGTCGACGACGAGGCGCCGATCCGCGATCTAGTCGCTACCGCGTTCGCCCGTTATCAAATACCGACCCTCGTCGCCAACAACGGCGTGGAGGCCTTGCGGATCTATTCCGAGCGGCCGGACGAAATTGCGGTGGTTCTGACGGACCTGCATATGCCGGAGATGGGCGGGCTGCAGCTGATCAGTACCCTCCGGCGCGAGGCCAATCCGCCGGTGATCGCGGTGATGAGCGGTTGGCTCGACCCACACCTCCGCCACCAACTCACCGCCGAGGGGACCGCCTGTCTCATCGCCAAACCGTTCCGCTTTTCCGACTTCGACCCGGTGGCAGCGCTCGCCCGAATGGCGAACACGATGCCCGCCCGCACGATTCAGGCGCCCTGAACCTCCCGTAGCACGCGGAGGGTGTTGCCCCCCCAGAGTTTCACGAGATTGGCCTCGTCCCAACCGCGGGCCAGCAGCGCGTGGGTAATGAGTGGAAAGTCCGCGACGTCGCGGAGTCCCGGGAACATTCCGCCGCCACCATCGAGATCGCAGCCGATGCCGACGTGGTCGATGCCGGCGACCGCCACGGCGTGCTCGATGTGCCGGACCAGATCATCGAGCGTGACCGCGGGATTCGGATACACCTTGCACACCGCCTCGCAGTCGCGGTCCTCGGCGGCCCGCATTTCCGGCGTCGGCAGTGCGTGGCAATGCCGCACCAGCACCTCGGCAAGGGCCTGCGTGCGGCGGTTGGCGGGGGCGTTCACCATCGAGATGGCGAGGGCGTTGATACAAATAACGCCGCCGGCCGCGGCCAGTGCGCGCAGGAGGTCGTCTCCAATGTTGCGCGGATGGTCGCACACGGCGCGGCAATCGCTGTGCGACAGCACCACCGGCGCGCGGGAGTGTTCCAGGAGTCCGCGCAACGCGTCATCGCTCGCGTGCGAGGCGTCGAGCACGATGCCAAGCCGGTTGCACTCCGTCACGACTTCGCGACCGAACGGACTGAGCCCACCCCACTCGGCCCCGCGCGGATCGGTGGACGCGTCGGCGACGTCGTTGTTCAACATGTGCGTCAACCCGAGCATGCGCACGCCGAGCCGGTGAAATTCACCCACATGACCGACGTCGCGCCCGAGCGCGTAAGCATTCTCGATGCTGAGATAGAGGGCGCGACGCCCCTCCGCCTTCAGTCGCGGGCCGTCGGCCGCGGTCAGCGCGAGTCCGCACTCCGCCGCGTGGGCGCCGAGCGTCGCATGGGTCTGATCAAAGCAACGTCGCGCCGCGTCGTGCGCCATCGCGAGGCCGGCCGGCGAACGCGCCGCCTGCCCGGTGTAGACGGCAAACATCAGCGCATCGACGCCGCCGTCGCGCATGCGGGGCAAGTCGCATTGCGTGCCGTCGCCGGCGAAGGCGTGGCGTGCACCGAAATCCCACCCCGTCCGCAGCAGACTCGCCGTCGGCGTGTCGATGTGCGCGTCGAAGGTGAAACAGCGATCGTGCACCGCCCGCGCCGCCGCGAGTGAGGGCAAGCTCATGGCTTGCGCTGACCGCGGAACCACGGTTTGCGCGCCTTGGGCCGCGGCATGGGCGGGAGTCCGCCGCAATTCATATCCTGCTCGCCAAGCATGCGCTCTTTGGCCGAACCACCGCCGAGCAGTTTCTCCGCCGCGTCGTCGAGCCCGAGCCGGCGCAGCGTCGACCGCAAGGCCCCGCGCATCTCCGCCTTGTGCCAGAAGAAGAAGCTCCGCTGCTCCTGCTTCTCCTCGGGCGTGCGGGCGACGCACACCGGCTTCTGGTCGTACGGGTGCACCCCGGTCGCATAGATCTCCGTCGCCACGGTCATGGGCGTCGGGGTGAAGTCCTGCACTTGTTCCAGCTTGAAGCCGAGTGCCTTGGTTTCGACCGCCAGGTTCGCCATGTCTTTCGCCTGCGAACCGGGATGCGAACTGATGAAGTACGGGATGATCTGCAGCTGGGCCTTGCCGAGTTTCTCCTTGGCGGCATCAAACTTCGCCTTGAACCGGTGGAAATACTTGAACGACGGCTTGCGCATCACGCGCAACACGTCGTCGGACGTGTGCTCCGGCGCCACCTTGAGCCGACCCGACACGTGGTGCTCGACCAACTCGTCGACGTAGCGCTCGTGGCTCTGCTTTTCGCCCGCCTTGGCATGCCCGTGAAGAAACAGATCGTAGCGGATACCACTCGTGACAAACGCGTGCTTCACGCCCTCCGTCTCGCGCACCGACTTGTAGATATCGAGGAGCGCGGTGTGGTCGGTATCGAGGTTGCGGCAGACGTCGGGCCAGATGCAGCTCGGGCGCACGCACTCGTCGCAGATCCACTGCTCTCGCCCCTTCATCTTGTACATGTTGGCCGACGGCCCGCCGAGATCGGTAATGGTGCCGCGGAAGTCCGGCATCTGCTTGATCTCCTCCACCTCGCGCAAAATGCTCTCTTTGCTCCGGCTCGCGACAAACTTCCCTTGGTGGGCCGAGATTGTGCAAAAACTGCACCCGCCAAAGCAACCGCGGTGCATGTTGATCGAGTGCTTGATCATTTCATACGCCGGGATCGGTCCGCGCTTGCGGTAGCGCGGGTGCGGGAGGCGCGTATACGGCAGCGCAAAACTCGAATCGATCTGCGCCTCGCTCATCGTCGGGAACGGCGGATTGATCACAAGCAGCCGGTCGCCGTTCAACTGCAGCAGACGGCGCGCGTTCACGCGATTCGACTCGGTTTCGATGTTCTTGAAATTTTGCGCGTAGAGCGTGCGCTCGGCGAGGCACTCGTCGTGCGAGTGCAAAATATAATCCTCCCAGTTCGCATTCTTCGGCGGTGGCGCGCCAGCCGGCAGCAATACCGCCGTCTGCGCGATGGTCTTGAGCGAGGAGAACGGCACGCCGCGCTGCATCAGCCGCAGGATTTCCTTCAGCGGCAATTCACCCATCCCGTACACCAGCATGTCGGCCCCGCTGTCCGCCAGAATGCCGGGCTTTAGCGTATCAGACCAGTAATCGTAGTGGGTTACGCGGCGTAAACTCGCCTCGATGCCACCGAGCAAAACCGGCACCTCGGGGAAGAGTTGCTTGAGGATTTTCGAGTAAACCGTCGCGGCGTAATCGGGCCGGAACCCGTGCTCGCCGCCGGGGGTGTAGGCGTCCTCGCTGCGCATTTTCTTGGCCGCGGTGTAGCGGTTCACCATCGAGTCCATGCACCCGGAAGTCACACCGAAGAACAACCGCGGCGCCCCGAGCTTTTTGAAATCGCGCAGATCGTCGCGCCAATTCGGCTGCGACACGATCGCCACGCGCAGCCCCTGGCTCTCGATGAGCCGGCCGATCACCGCGGTACCGAACGCCGGATGATCCACGTAGGCATCGCCCGACACGATGATCACATCGACATAATCCCAGCCACGGGCCTCGATTTCGTCGCGGGTCGTGGGCAGCCAGCGGGCCGTATCCCAGGTGGGATCGCGCTCGACGGACAGGGTGGGAGTGGTGGGCACGGCGCGCAAAGTCAGGGTAGTTCGTCGAGCAGTGCAAGCACGAGGCGGAGTGACGGAGCATCAATCAACCCATCGCGCCGGCAGAACGAGCGCAGGGGCGTGAATTCACAGACGTATGTCATCTCCAAGGTTGCGCTGCTCCAGCGCCTCGCCTCTTTTTCCCTCCATTCCATGACCTCCCCCACCGTCGAAAACGTCGTCATTATCGGCACCGGCTGCGCCGGCTTGACCGCCGCCATCTACACGGCCCGCGCCAGCCTCAATCCGCTCGTCATCGAGGGGCCCTTACCCGGCGGTCAGCTCACCACGACGAGCGAGGTGGAAAATTTCCCCGGTTTCCCGCATGGCGTCGATGGCTACCAACTCACGCAGAACATGCGTGAGCAGGCGACGCGTTTCGGCACGCGTTTCGAGCAAGCGCTCGTCGACCAGGTCGATTTCACCTCGATGCCGCGGAAGCTCGTCTGCGGCGATCGCGTTATCCTCGCCCGCAGCGTGATTATCGCGACCGGCGCTTCCCCGCGCATGACCGGCGTGCCGGGCGAAAAGGAACTCTACGGCGGCAAGGGTGTGACCACCTGCGCCACCTGCGACGGCGCATTCTACCGTAAGATGGAGGTCGCCGTGATCGGTGGCGGCGACAGTGCCGCCGAAGAAGCGCTGTTCCTGACGCGTTTTGCCAGCAAAGTATACTTGATCCACCGCCGAGATTCGCTGCGCGCCTCCAAGATCATGTCGGATCGCGCCACGTCCCACGAAAAAATCCAGATGGTATGGGACACCGTACCGGTTGAAGTTCAGGGCGTGGCGGAAGGCGCGGTCACCGGCCTCAAGCTCAAGAATCTCAAGACCAACGCCGAGAGCGTGCTGCCCGTGAAGGGCATCTTCGTCGCGATCGGCCACGTGCCGAACACCGGCCCGTTCGCCCCTCCGCTCGACGTCGACGAAGGCGGCTATTTCAAACCTCAGCCGGGCTCGCAGGTGCGCACTAACATTCCCGGGGTCTACGTCGCCGGCGATTGCTCGGATCACATCTTCCGCCAAGCCATCACCGCCGCGGGCATGGGCTGCCAGGCCGCGATCGAAGCCGAGCGCTGGCTGGCCGAGCACGAAGGCTGATCCGCCGGCGCCCTCCCCGGATGGCCGAGTCCCGCGTTCATCGCCTGCACCGCGCGCTCGGCATTCCGGAGGATTACGCCAAGACTCACCCGCTGCCCGCACATCGCGAGGCCCGGCGCCTTGTGGGCGCCGGCCGCGCACCCGACGACGGCAAACGCGTCCGTCTCATTCCCCGCGCCGCCAAGGCGTGGGGCCGGATGCGCGACACCGCTGCAGCCGACGGCATCATCCTGCTGCCGTTGTCAGGCTTCCGGAGTATCAACCGGCAGGCTACGATCATCCGCCGCAAGCTTCGGGCTGGCCTCACGCTCGCAGACATCCTGCGGTTCGTCGCCGCCCCCGGGCACAGCGAACACCATTCGGGCCGGGCGATCGACATCGGCTCACCGGAGCACGTCACGCTTGATGCTGATTTTGCCCGAACGGCCGCCTACCGCTGGCTGCGCCGACACGCCGGGAAGTTCGGCTTTGTGCTTTCGTATCCGAAGAACGGAGCGCTGGGAATAGGCTACGAACCTTGGCATTGGTGCTGGCACGCTCCCACGCAGGGCCGGTAGCGAGTGGCACCCGCTCAATGGGCACTAACACTGCCCCGAAGGGTCGCCCTTAAGTTCGACTGAAAATTTCCGATAAGTGGGTCTTTCCCTCCCACATGATCACTCTAGCCTATCCGCGCCCCCCTATGGCGACGGGTGTCCTCGCGCCCCAAAAAAGCCGGTCCGTCGGCGCAAAAATCGGTCTGCTCACGGCCACCGCCGCGCTGATCACCACCGCGCTCGTGACGGCGGTTCAAGGCGCCTTCAATCGCTTCACGTCCCAGAGCGCCGCAGTCGTAATCGCCGCGCAGGCGCTGCGGCACCTCGGCGAGGCCGACATGATGCACGATGCGCTGCGCGGTGACACTCTCGCCGCCTTGCTTGCCGCCCACCGCCATCTAGCGGCAGAAGCCGCCACCGCCCAACAGGAGCGGGCCGATCACGGAAAAAGAATGAGTGAAGCAGTCGCCAGTCTTCAGACGCTGCCGCCGCCTCCCGCCATCACGCTCCGGCTCGCCGAGCTCGAGCCGGACCTGAAGGCGTACAACGAGGCCGCCCGAACGCAGATTGAATTGGCCGCGAAGGATCTCGGCGCCGCGGAGGCCGGCGTGGCGGAATTCATGGTGCGCTTCACCCGTTTGGAGAAGGGTCTCGGGGCCCTGAGCGAACTACTGGAAGCGGAGGCCGAGCGCACCAACCGCGAGGCCGCGGCCGCGGCCGACCGTTTTACCCAAGGCCTGTGGCTGGCCGCCGCCACCTGTCTTGCGCTGCTTGCGGCGGTGGGGTACGCGGTGAGCCGCAGCATTCCCCGCCCCTTCGTTGCGATCATTGCCCGGCTCAGCCAGTCCGTGGCCCAAAATGCGGAGTCGTCCCGGGTGATTTCAACCGGCAGTCAGACCCTCGCCGACCAAACCAGCGCCCAAGCCGCGGCGATTGAGGAGACCAGCGCCACACTGGAGGAGGTCGCAGGTATGGCGAAACGCAACTCGGAGCATGCCCAACGCGCCCACGAGCTATCACGTCAGACCCGCGCGACCACCGAGGCCGGCACGCGGGAAGTCGAGTCGATGAACCAAGCCATGGCAGCAACCCGGCAGGCGCACGAGGAAATCGCGGGGATTATCAGGACGATCGATGAAATCGCGTTTCAGACCAACATCCTAGCCTTGAACGCCGCCGTCGAGGCGGCACGCGCCGGCGAAGCCGGGGCCGGCTTCGCCGTGGTCGCGGAGGAGGTCCGTTCACTGGCCAAGCGCAGCGCCGAAGCCGCCCGAGATACCGCGCAGCGGATCGATGAGGCTGTCGGAAAAAGCCGCGAGGGCGCAAAAGTATGCACCCAAGTGGCGGAATCTTTGCGCGAGATTGCAACCCGCGCCCGGCAAGTGGATGAGCTCGTCCACGAGATCACCGGGTCCTCCGAGGAGCAGACCAAAGGGATCGCCCACGTTAACCAGGCCGTCGCAGATCTTGAACGTGCAGTGCAAGCGAATGCCGCCAACGCGGAAGAGGGCGCCGCAGTGGCAGCCGAACTCAGCCTCCAGTCCGGCGAACTTCTAAAAACCCTGGCCGAGCTGGATCACGCCGTAAGCGGCGGTCGAACCACCCGAGGTGGCACTGATTTTCAAGGAGCGCCGATCGAATCGCGGCTGACTTACGCACCTTCGCCCCCCAGAGTGACCACCGCGCTGAGACCGCCCGTCGCGGCTGCTCGAGTGGGATTAAATTAGCCCGCAGGCATTCGTTCGCTCAGCTAAGACGGAATCATGCCGTTGAGAGCTAAGTTGAGCGTTGAGAGAAAAACCGAACGGCGGCTTTGCCATGCCAATGTCGTCTGGGATACTCGCCCTTCGGGAATTGGTCTCTCAACCGTCCACTCTCATCTCTGAACTGAATTGTTCCGGCTAAGGTCTTGTTGAGCCATTACTTTAAGGTACGGTTGGTCTGAAGCTAGGACGCGCCTGCCCCGAGCGCCGAATCCCACCGTCTCAAGCTGTTCGAGCCTCCGGTAGCGAACCTGCCGACGAGCGGTTTCAGCCCGAGTGCGGGAGCGATTGAGTGTCCGGAAATTCAATCACGCCAAGCAGAAGGAGTGGCCGCACCGGCTGAAACTGCCCCCGGAAGCCACAGCGCGGCTAATACCGCGGGGAAGCAGAAGTGGCTTCTTAGAATTATTCTAATTCGTACTTGCGACTTAGAACCATTCCAATTGGTTGCCGGACCTTCGAAACTGATGTCCCACTCCCCCAACGCAGAAGCGCTCACCCAACGGCTCGCCGACAGCGGGCTTCGGGCCACCCCGCAGCGCGAAGTCGTCTACGATGTCCTGCTCCAGAAGCGCGATCACCCGACCGCCGACGAAGTGTTTGCCCGTGTAAAGTCGGAGATGCCCACCATCTCACTCGCGACGGTCTACAATTGCCTGGAAACACTGGTCCAATGCGACCTGGTGCGCGCCGTGAACTTTGAACGCGGTCCGACGCGCTACTGCCCGAACCTACGCCCGCACGCGCATTTTCACGACGAAAAGACCGGCCGAACCTACGACATCGAGCTGCCGCCGGCGATCCTGCAAACCGTCAACACCGTGCTGCCTAGCGGCTTTGACGCCTCGTCGGTCGAAATCACCTTTCGCGGCCAAGCGTCCGCCAAAGTAGCGAACCGCGAGTAATCCCGGCTCCCCTCCACGCACGCCCCGTCCAATTCCCTTTCACCCTCCCTTTCACTCCTCACTTCTTCCGTCCATGTCTACGCTCGTCATCAAAGACCTCCACGCCTCCATTGGCGAAAAAGAAATCGTCAAGGGCCTCTCGCTTACAATCAAAAGCGGTGAAGTCCACGCCATCATGGGGCCGAACGGCACCGGCAAGTCGACCCTCGCGAAGGTCGTGTCGGGCCATCCCGATTACACCGTGACCGGCGGCGACGTGCTGCTCGACGGCGTCTCGATCCTCACCCAGGAGGCCGACGAGCGCGCCCGCGCCGGGCTCTTCCTCGCCTTCCAGTATCCGAGCGAAATCCCCGGTGTCTCGATCGCGAACTTCCTGCGCGCCGCCGTGCAGGCCCGGATGGCCGAAGGCGAGGAAATCGACGCCACCGCCTACTACAAGCGGCTCTACGCCAAGATGGACATGCTGAAAATCGATCGGAAGTTCACCTCGCGCTCGGTCAACGAGGGCTTCTCCGGCGGCGAAAAAAAGCGCTGCGAGATTCTTCAGATGGCCATGCTGGAGCCTAAATTCGCGCTGATGGACGAAACCGACTCCGGCCTCGACATCGACGCACTCCGCATCGTGTCCGAGGGCGTCAACACCCTCCGCGGGCCAAACCTCGGCGTGCTGATGATCACCCATTACCAACGCCTCCTGAACTACATCGTGCCGGACTTCGTCCATGTCATGTGGGACGGACGCATCGTAAAGAGCGGCGACAAGTCGCTCGCCCTCGAACTCGAAGCCAAGGGTTATGACTGGGTGAAAAAGGAACTGGCCGCCGCCACCGCCTGAGCGCCCGCCACCCTCCCGCTATGAATTCTCCCTCCGCTCTCGAAACCGCGCCCGCTGCTACTGCCGCCGGAAATCCCGTCGCCGGCATTGACCAGTCGCGCGGCGACTTCAAGTACGACGTCACCTACGAATTCGACGCCGGTACCGGCCTCAACGATAAGACCGTCGACTACATCAGCGGCGTGAAGAAGGAAGCCGCGTGGATTCGCGAGTTCCGTCAGAACGCGCTGAAGGTTTTCCAATCGAAACCCATGCCCACCAGCTGGGCGACGCGCGACCTCGACAACATCAACTTCGATAAAATCCGCTACTACCTCGCGAGCGGCCAAAAGCCGAAGCGCACGTGGGACGAGGTACCGGACGACATCAAGAAAACCTTCGAGCGGCTCGGCATTCCCGAGCAGGAGCGCAAATACCTCGCCGGCGTCGAGGCTCAGTTCGATTCCGAGGCCGCGTACTCGAACATCAAGGACATCGTCGCCAAGCAAGGCGTGATCTTCGTCAACTCGACGGAGGGCCTGCGGGAGCACCCCGAGCTGTTCAAGAAGTGGTTCGGCAAGGTGATCCCGACCGGCGACAACAAGTTCTCCGCGCTCAACAGCGCCGTATTCTCCGGCGGCTCGTTCATCTACGTGCCGAAGGGTGTCAAGGTCGCCCAGCCGCTGCAGGCCTACTTCCGCATCAACGCGGAAAACTTCGGCCAATTCGAGCGCACGCTCATCATCGCCGACGAAGGCGCCGAAGTGACTTACATGGAGGGCTGCACCGCCCCGAAGTTCTCGACCTCCACGCTGCACAGCGCCGTCGTCGAACTCGTCGCACTCAAGGGCGCGAAGATCCAGTACATCACCGTCCAGAACTGGGCCAACAACGTCTTCAATCTCGTCACCAAGCGGGGCCTCGCACACGAGGAAGCCGAGATTAAGTGGATCGACTGCAATATCGGCTCCCGTCTCACGATGAAGTACCCGGGCGTCATCCTGAAGGGCCGCAAGGCCCGCGGCGAAGTCATTTCAATCGCCCTCGCCAACGACGGCCAGCACCAAGACACCGGCGCGAAGATGATTCACGCCGCCGACGAGACCACGTCCAACATCGTCGCCAAGTCCATCTCCGTCGGCCAGGGCCGCAGCACCTACCGGGGCGTCGTCCACATCCCGAAGCGGCTCAAGGGCTGCAAGAACAACACCGAGTGTGACGCGCTGCTGATCAACACCAACAGCCGCACCGACACCTATCCCGCCATCACCGTCCGCGGTGACCGCAACTACGTGCAGCACGAGGCGAGCGTCTCGAAGGTGAATGAAGACATGATCTTCTACATGCAGCAGCGCGGCCTCACCGAGGGCCAGGCCATGAGCCTCGCGGTGAACGGCTTCGTCAACGACCTCGCCCGCCAGTTCCCCATGGAATACTCCGTCGAACTCAAGCGACTCATCGACCTCGAGATGGAAGGCAGCGTCGGCTGAGCACCACCGCGGATCCCGCCCACGCCGGCCCTGTTCCACAGCGAACACCGCGCCGCCCGCAATCCGCCCTTCGCAATCCGTAATCCGCAATTCCGTCATGTCCGTCACCACCCTTTCCGCCCCAGCCGTCACCGGCGCCTTCACGCCCGACGTCTTCCAAGCGCACCTCGCCAGCCTACCGGAGCTCCCCGCCTGGTGGCTTGAGCGCAAGCGCGCCGCCTACGCCCGCTTCGCCGCGCTGCCGATGCCCGTCCGCACCGACGAATCATGGCGCTTCAGCAACATTTCGACGCTGACCCTTGAGGGCGTCAACGTACCCGGCGCCGCCCAAGCGGTGCCGCCGGCGACCATCGGCATCAAGAAAGCCGCCAAGCTTATCTTCGCCAACGGCCGCCTCTTCTCGCGCGAACTGCTCGCCGCCGACCTCGCCTCCCGGGGCGTCATCGTCGACACGTTGCAGAATGCCCTCGTCAAGCACGGTGACCTCGTCCGCGAACACCTTCTGACCCAACCGCCGAAGCTCGGCTCCGCGAAGTTCTCGGCCCTGCACGAGGCCTTCCTCGCCGACGGCGCGTTCATTTACGTGCCGAAGGGCGTCGAGATCGAACTGCCGATCGGCGTCTTTTCCTACGCGATCGGACAGAACACCGCGATCTTCCCGCACACGCTCGTCGTCGCCGGGGAAAACGCGAAGGTCACCGTCATCGACTATTTCGGCTCCGAGGCCGATGATCAGGTCCAGCTCGCCATCGGCGCCAACGACCTCTTTGCCAGCCACGGCGCGCAAATTACCTACGTCGGCAAACAGGACTGGAGCCACCGCGCCCTCTCCTTCCAGTCCAACTCCACCATCGTCCGCCGCGACGCCCGCGTCCAATCGCTCAACCTGCACCTCGGCGGCCGCCAGTCGCGCCACGAGTCGCTGTCGCAATTGCAGGCCCCGGGCGCATTCTCGGAAATGCTCTCGCTCAGCGTTGCGCACGACGACCAGGAGTTCGACCAACGCACGCTCCAGCTGCACCAGGCGCCGGAAACCAAGTCAGACCTGCTTTACAAGAACGCCCTTTTTGAGCGCGCCCGCACGATCTTTTCCGGCCTGATCGTCGTCGATCCGGACGCGCAGAAGACCGACGCGTACCAGAGCAACCGCAACCTCATGCTGAGCGACGACGCCGAGGCGAACTCGCTCCCCGGCCTGGAAATCCAAGCCAACGACGTCCGTTGCACGCACGGCGCTACCTCGTCCCGCATCGATCCCGAACAGGAGTTTTACCTCCAGTCCCGCGGCATCGCCAAGGAAGCGGCCGACGAGTTGCTCACCTTCGGCTTCTTCGAGGAGGTTCTGAACCGCCTCGCCAACGACGAACTCCACGACGCGCTCCGGAATTTGATCCGGACGAAGTTCAAGAAGTAAGGGAAGAAGGGACCAAGAGACTAAACGACCAAAGGACCAAGAGACCAAAGGATCAAGGGACGAGGGTCCAAGTGCCAAGGGCAGGTTCTAACTGCCTACCTCCCAAAAAACTCCGGTCGCTATCCCCCTCACTCCCTCACTCCCTTCCCCCTCCCCTATGAACCGCGAACGCATCCTCTCCCGCGAAGTCCTCGCGACGCAGATCCCGGCCGGCGACAAGATGACCCTGCGCCCGGAGACCAAGGTCTTCATTCACCAGACGCTGGGCGGAAGTTATACGGTGCAGACCGACTTCGGCCTTTTCCGGATCGACGGCAAGGACGCCGACGCCCTCGGTGAGCAGGCCACCGGCACCACGGTTTCCGCCGCAACCCTCGCCGACGGAGCGCCCGATCCCGAGGCCGTCTGGTCACAACTGCGGCAGGTCTTCGACCCCGAGATCCCAGTCAACATCGTCGACCTCGGCCTCGTCTACTCGATGGACGTCGCCAAAATTGAGGACCAGACGCCGCCCGGCTTCCGGGTGAACGTCGCGATGACCCTCACCGCCCCGGGCTGCGGCATGGGCCCCGCCATTGCGGAAGACGCAAAATCCAAAATTCTCCTCGTCCCCGGCGTCAGCGACGCCGACGTACGCATCACGTGGGAACCACCCTGGAACCAGCAGATGATCTCCGAGGAGGGGAAGATGAAGCTTGGCCTGATCTAATCGGGCCAACCGTCCATCACCCTATCGCCCGCTCAACCCGAGCGGGCTTTTTTGTGGTCCGGCTTGGTGTAGGCCCGGCCGGTGGCCGGGCTCGCTTCGCGAGCGACCGAACGCATCGCCCGCCCAACGGGCGGGCCCACACTGTAGCCGCGAACGCCAGCGAGTGTTTCTCCGCCGCTCGCTGGCGCTTGAAGCGATAACTTCAAGCCTCACCCCACGACCAGCACGATGGCCGAAAGCATCAAGGCCGCACCGGCCAAGCGCCAACCGAGCACCTGGCGACCGCGCTGTTGCTCCCGGCTTTGCACCCAGTGACCGACAAGCCACACCAGCACCACCGTCCAGAGTCCACGTGAACTGTAGAGCACGTTGAGCGGCGCAGCGTGGCCCCAATACGACACCGAGGTCACGAAGACCATCGACTGCGAGCCGATCGTCAACGTGCCGGCAAGCAGCCACAGCCAGGTGGTGCGCGGCAACGCGGACAGCGGTTCCTTGAACCGCGGGATGAAGCCGAGCGACAAGAGCGCCGCGAGGCCAAGCGTGATGGGCAGAAAGCGCCCGATGCCCCACCGCGGCGCCCACTGTTGGGCCAAGACATCGAAGGTCGCATAGGCAACCGCGGCCAGGCCAGCGGTCGCCACCGTGCCGAGCACGTGGTGGTGCGCGACCTTGCCGGATTGTTTATTGAGCAACGCGATGCCGGCGGTCGCCAAGAGCGCCGCCAACCACAACGATCCGCTTAGGGCCTGGCCGCTCCAGGTCGTCACAAGTACGGCGACCAGGATAATCTTGATGCCGAGCACCGGCGTGGCCACCGAGACGTCGCCGTATTGCAATGACATGTACGTCAGCCACTGCCCGCCGACAAAGCAGCAGGCGGCCACCACCGGCTGCCACCAGAGTTCCGGATGAATCGTGCCGCCGAAAAAAAGCAGGGGCTGGAAGATCAGCGCCGCGGTGATGTTCGCCACAAAGGCGGTGCGCCACACGCCGACCCCGAGGTCAGACGCACGCTTCACCAGCAGCGCTCCCACGGCGTAAATCACCGCGGCGACGAGCATCAAACCATACGGCACCGCCATCGAAGTCATCGGCGCTCCCCGATATTCCACGCCCCGGCAGCTTCGCCCGGTCGGCCCCGACTCAAGACTTGTCCTTCGGCTTTTCTTTGCCGCCCGCCGCGCCGTGGAGTATCTGGCCGTCCTGCAGCAACCGGGCGCGCAGCTTGGCGTACGGCACATCCTGCACCGCGGTGCCGGCGTCGATCGCCAGCACGGCGGCCGTCGCCGCGGACTGGCCGAGGATCATAAAAACCGGCTCCATCCGGATGGAACCGAACGCGATGTGCGAACTGGAGACACAGACGGACACGAGGAGATTGTCGGCCTGGCCGCGCTTCGGCACGAGACTGCCGAACGCGATCTCGTAGGGGCCGCCGGTCGACACGCCGATGTCGCCTTCATTCTGCACGTAACCCTCGGGCGTGATGTAGCGCTGGATGTTGTGCGAATCGATGGTGTAGCTGCCCATGCCGACGGATTCGGGCGTCGGCTTCTTTTTACGGAGCTCGTTTTCCGTCATCACATAGGAGCCGATTAGCCGGCGCGCCTCGCGCACGTAGATCTGGTGCGGCCAGCCGCCGTTGTCCTTGAACTCATCCTTCGGCAGCCCCCACTTGCTCATCTCCCCGCGAACGTCCGCCGGCACGCGCGGGTCGGAGGTGATGAAGTAGAGCCAACCCTTTTGATAGGATTGATGCTCCTGCAAAATTTCCCGGCGGCGCTCGTAGCTCGCCTCGGGATAGTCGTAGTTCATTCCGATGTTATCCGTGCTGAACGGACCGTGGTTGTTGGTGTCGGTTTTGTGATTCGGAATCGGGTCAAACTTACCGAAGGTCTCCTTCCAGCCCGCGGCGTAGACGCGCGCCAGCAACTCGTAGTGCTTGGGGTCGTAGCCGGCGGGCTTGGCGAACGGGATCCGGTTCTCCGGCAGATCCGTGAGGCACATGCGGTAACAGTAGGCCTGCACCTTGGTGTCGCCTTCGCCGAAATTTCCGGGATGCGCCGCGCTTACCCGCGCGACGACCCCGCTCTTCGGATCACCCGGCACGACGTAGGGGCTGACCTTTTCCGCCAGGGCACCGAAGTGATGGCGATGGTGGAGCACGCCGGTTTGCACCCCGTTGTGTTCCTCGCCGTAAACCCGGTTGGCCTCGCGGCCGACGTGGTACGAGACCCCGGCGGCGGCCATCAGGTCGCCCTCGTAGGTGGCGTCGATGAACATCTTTCCCGGGTAGGTCTGGCCGGCGAGCGTCGTGATCGAGGTGATGCGCGCCCCGGTTTTTTTGACGCCTTTGGCGCGGTCGAGCCACGCGTCGCGCACGACCGTGATGCCGCGTTCCTTGATCAAATCGTCGAATACCTGCTCCGCCACGTGTGGTTCGAAAATCCACATCGTGCGCTGCGTGCCATCGATCGCCGGTGTACCCTGCCCCTTATTGCCGTAGTCCGACTTTTTTTGCCAACGCCAGGCCCCGTCCGAGTCGTAATGCTTCCACACCCGATGATAAAACTCCCGCGCAAGTCCGCCGATCACGGACTTGTCACCGGTGTCGGTGAAGCCCAGACCGCCGCTCGACAATCCGCCGAGGTGTTTGTCGGGACTCACGAGCACCACGCTCTTGCCCATGGCTTGCGCCTGCACCGCCGCGATCACCGCGCCACTGGTGCCGCCGTAAACCACGACATCATAGTCGGCGGCCCGCAGGCCGGCCGCGCAGGTCAGGAACGCCACGCTGCACAGGAAAAACCGGGAACGTTTCATGCCGGTCTTAATTGCGCGGCCCACCGCGTCATGTCGAGTCTGCCGCAGGAGCCGACGCGACTGCGCTGAATCGAGGCGCGGCAGCGGGGCTGCGGGGCGACAACGTCGTCCTCATTCACAACCACGTTTTTGCGTCTGGCCCAAACGCGGCTACGGAAACCGCTGATCCGCCCTAACCAACCGGCAGACCGCTCGCCCGCAGCACCGTCTCCTGCACCGCAAGGTCGTGCGCCGGTGTCCAGGCGAACGCCTTTGCTCCGCGGATCACCCGCGCAAGATCCGCAAAATCGGCCTCATAACGCGGCCGGCTCGCCAGCACGACATCCTGATAGCCGGCCTGATAGCCGTGCCCCGCCTTCGCCAACGCGAGGCGCAGCGCCGGTGGTTCCAGCGGCCGGATGTCCACGGTCCCGGCGTCGCCGCAAACGACAAATTGCCGGCGCGGTCCGCCGGCCACCTCGACGAACGAACTGCGCACGGTCACAAGCGCGTCAGGATACTCCAACGTCGCAAGCTGGTTGTCCGCGAGGCCATCGGCAAATTCCCCGCTATGCCGGCCGAGCGCGGTCACCTTCACCGGCTTGCCCAACACCGCAACCGCGGCATCGATCACGTGACAGCCCAGTTCGAACATCGCGCCGCCGCGGTACGGCCGCAGTTTTTCGCGCTCCGCCGCTCCGACCACCTTGCCCATCACCGCCTCGATGGCGAAGACGCGCCCGAGCCAGCCTTCCCGCACGGCGCGAAAACAAAGCTCAAACGCCGGATTGTAGCGGAACATGTAACCGAGTTGCACCGTCAGTCCCCGGCGCGTCGCCGCATCGAGCAGCCGCGCAAACTCCGGCAACGACTCACCCGCCGGCTTATCGAGGTGCAGGTGCAGCCCCGCCGCCACGCCGCGCGCGCCGGCTGCCAGCAGGTCCTTCACCTCCGTCTCAATCGCCACCGCCTTGAGCCCCGGCGTCGCCAGGAGCTCGGACTCGGATAGCCATTTCACCCCGGCATAATCGCGCCGACTCGCGGCCGCCCGCCGCCGCCGCTCATCCGGCTCCACCACGCCGACCACCTCGAAATCCGGCGAGCGCCGGAGTGCGGCGAGTTTGCCGTCCGCGTGCGCATGCCCCGTCCCGATCTGTCCGATCTTGAGTCGCGGCGCATCCTCCGCCCTTCCCGGCGAACGCCCCGCGGCCATCAAACCACCGACAGCCAGGGTCGAGAGAAACGTGCGGCGCTGCATCAGAACAAAGTATCATGCTCCGGCCGCGCCGCGCAATGCCGCGCTGCGCAACCGAACATCCGCGGGCGTAGGTCGGCTCGCTTGCGAGCGCAGATTGGGTCTCGAACGGGAAGGCCTCGCGCCGGCGCGCTGCCTACGCGCAAACTATCTCCCGTTCACCGGCTGACCGTGGCGAGCAGCGGCGCCGGTTCCGGCCGGGAGAAGCCGGCGAGCCACAGTCCGCGTTGCACCTCCGGCGCCCGCATGAACGACCGCCACACGAGGCCGCTCCGCAGATTCTCCGCCATGACGAGCGTGATGCCGACATTGATCCCGATGACATCCGGCGAAGCCCAACCCGTGTGGGGATTGAAGGCATCGGCAAATCCGTACCTCCCCCAGGCGCCCTCCGGCCGCACTTCCGCCATCCGCCGCAGCGCCGCCAGGCATTCACGAGGCGCGAAGGGGAGCGACCCGCCGGGAGCACACGGCACCACGGTACCGTCGCTGCGATCTTCATCCGGACCCGGCGTACCCCAGGCCACGTAACCGCGCGCGCTATCGGACGCCGTCAGGCCCCACAGGTCGGCGGACCAGAGGGGAAAGCGGTCGCGTTGCGCCGCCGACCACTCGCGCTGGGCGAGCGTCGCGTCGACGGAGTTCTGCCAGTAATCCGCGTAGGCGTCGCGCCGACCGCGAAAATCAAACCACGCATGCGCATACTGGTGGGTAAACAGGGGGCCGCACTGGATGAAGGTTCGCCCCCCGCGGCTGATCCGCGGCTCGCGCCGCCATGCGCGCCACGTTGCCACCGGCAACGGAGCCTCGGGCGCACCGATGCCGAGCAGGTAGAGCCCGAGCAACTCCGCATAATGGTCCCAGCGGTGCGCGATAAATCCCGACTCCGGTCGCCACCCGTGCGCCAGCGTGTCGCCGCCGTTCAAGGCCCAGGCCCAGTCGACGCGACGATAAAGCCGATCCACGAGGTCGGCGACCTCCGCGTCGCGGAGGTACTCGCGGGCAAACAGCGCTCCCTGAAGAAACAGCGCGGTGTCGATGGTCGAAGCCTCGCTCTGCCAAACCCGGCGGCCGGTCTGCGCGTCCACAAAATGATAAAGCCAGCCGCGCTTGTGCGCGTGCTCGGCGAGGACAAAGCGCAAGGCGGTGCGGGTCCGCCGCAACGCCTCGCCCGCAGGCAGCCAACCGCGCGCCTCGCCGATGCACCACGCCGAGAGGGCGAAACCGGTCGCCGCGGAACTCGACGGCGCGGGCGCCCCGCCGCGACCACCGTCGAGCGCCGCCCGATCCAGCGCCAGGCCGGTGCCCGGGTCGGATTGTTCGACGAAGTAGAGTACCGCCCGGCGCTGCACCTGCTCCAGCAGCGCCGTATCGGCGAGGGTTGGACGGTACGCCGGCTCCGCCCCGCGGGCCACGAACGCGATGCACAGCAGCACCAGCCCGAAACCGCTGCATTTGGAGAATAGCCCGCCCTGCCCGTTTGCGCCACGGGCGCCGACCTCAGCCAGGGGTTTGGGGAGGATGAGTGACCGCATAATGCGAACCACCGGGGTCATTGCTACGATCAACGGCCCGAACGGGCGAGCAGAATAGCGGTGCGTGGGAAAATTATCGTCCCGGTTTGCAGCCCGCCGTGAATCCAACCCACTGTGCCGCCATGACCGAGAACCCCGCCGAACCGGATTTTTGGAATCAACGGTATGTCGCCGCGCAGACCCCTTGGGACTTCGGCGGCGTCCCCGCCGCGTTGCAGCGTTATCTGGCGGCGAATCCCGGACCGGGTCAGAGCGTGCTCATTCCCGGCTGCGGACCGGGGCACGAGATCGCGGCGTTTGCGACGGCCGGCTATGCGGTGACGGCCGTCGACTTCAGTCCGCCCGCGGTGGCGCAAGCACGTCGCCGCCTCGGCCCGACCCTCGGTGGCGCAGTGCATTTCGCGGACTTCTTTGCCGGCGAGTTTCCCCATGGGCCGTTCGACCTCGTTTACGAACGCACCTTTCTCTGCGCCCTGCCCATCGCGCGGCGCCCCGAGATCGTCGCCCGCACCCGCACCTTGCTAAAGTCGGGCGGCCGGCTCGTCGGCCTCTATTATTACGGCGACAAGGAGGAGGGTCCGCCCTTCGGGCTGGAACACGCGGAGGCCGCCGCGCTTTTCGACGGCGGGTTTGAGCTCACCCTCGATCTGCCGGTGCCGCCGCACGAGTCGCCGGCACTTTTCGCCGGCAAGGAACGCTGGCAGGAACGCCGGCACCGCGCCTAGGGCGCATCCCAGATTCCTGTCGCCGCGTTGGAGCCGGAGGCGACTACGTGGTTACGCATGAGCACCACGTAGTCGCTGCGCGCCAACGACGCTACCTATCTAGACCACACTGAAGCCGGGGTAAACCGCCCTTCCTCCGGCCGGGTCCCGTCTCGCTTCACGTCGTACGTGAGACGAGGGTTGGAGGCGGCGCAGTCCGGAGGGTGGCGGGGCGGACGGCGCGGAGTTCCTATCCGCCGGTCTTGCGTGGAACCCCGGCGCCGTTCACGGTTCTCCATCCGCTCATGGCTCGTTTGCTACACTTCAAACCGCTTGCCGCCGCCTTGGGAACCGCGCTGCTGACCACCGCGCTTCCCGCCCAGAACCCCGCCACGCCCGCACCCCCGGCGACCGCGGAATCGGCCGCGCCAAGGACCGCCGAGGTCGAGTCGCCGCGGCGCACGCGCGCCGTCTCCAACGGCGTGGCCGCAGCCCTGGCCGCGGCGTCGCCGAAGTATACGCCGCCCGTGCCGAAGCCGCCGCCACCGCCGCCAAAGCCCGAGGAGGAACTGCCGGACCTCCGGGATGTCGACAAACCGAAGAACGGAATCGTCCGCCTACCGAAGTACGTGGTGCGCGAACCCAAGCCGGTGATTTTCAGCGAAAGGGCGATCAGCACCACCAAGGGCATCACGGACATCGCGATGAAGCGCTATCTCACGGAGACAGACCGCGTTTTGAACCGTTTCCGGATTCCGATCCTCACGATGACCAACGAGGAGCGCGCACTGGCCATGTACGCCGAGGACGAGCGCCTGAAAAACATGTCCGACCTCAAGGACAACGCGACCGCGGCGGGCATGGCCGATTCCACCTCCGGCTCCTACCTCAAGAAGGAGGCGCAGAAGACCTTTTTGCGCTCGAGCGATTTCGGCTGGAACGGCGGCGGGCCGAAGTAGGCGGCGGCCCGGAACACGGTGAACGGAGGTTGAACCGGGAGGACAGGGAGAACGGGCAGCGGATTCGCCGAGCCCTCGCATCGACGGTAATTTCAGTCATAGCGAAGCCGCGCTGGAGCGCGGCGACAATGCGGCCCTCCGGCGAAATAACGTTTTCGCCTCCGGCTCAAACGCGGCGTCAGGGAGCATTAATCCGCGCTCACGCAAAAATCCCGCGGGAGGCACGGAGTTCACGGAGCCAGGCCGCCAGACCTTTTGCCGCAAAGAGCCACAAGCGATCGGAGGGCGATTGAAGCACGCGAGGCGCCCATCGGCGCGCGGACAATCCCCTCCTCCGGACGGGCACCGTTGCACTGCCGTGCGGCAGAAGCTTCGCACGCCGCGAGAAATTCGCTCAGGGCAAGTGGCCGCAGCAGGCTAAAAAATGTCCGGCCAGCCGACGCAACATGGCCGCGCGAGGTCTTTTCGCGGCCAACTGACGCTCAACCGAGCAGCGCCTTTGCCAGCTCCGCCCATTCGACCTCGAGCGTGACACCGCGCGCGGGCACCGGTCGGCCGGCGCGGCCGTACCAGTAGCCCGCGTTGCCGAGGTCGCCCTCCTTGCGGTGCAGGTAAGCGTGCACCCACGAGCCGTTGCGGCCGGGCTCGTCCTGCGCGCAGGTGTGCGCCCGGTCCCAATCGCCACGGGCGTCATGCCAGAGCGCCTGGAGGCAGAGGCTAAGTCCCTCGGGCGGCGTGGCGCCGCGGGCAATCGATTGCTGGAGTTCCGCAAATGACATTTGCGCCAGCGTGGGTGAATCGCTTCTGATTTCAAATCTACACTCTGCCTCGCCCGGGCGCCGCCACCCCGCGCGAGCCGACGCATGTCCACCGCCGAACATCTCATTCTCCGCGAACTGCTGGCCAAGGACCCGAACTGGGTCTCGGGCACCGCCCTGGCCGCCAAACTCGGCGTGAGTCGGGTCGCGGTCTGGCAGCACATGGAGAAGCTCCGGGCGGCGGGGTTCACCTTCGAGGCGCAGCGCGCGCGCGGCTACCGGATCGCCGCGCGGCCGACCTCGCTCTGCGCCCCGCTGATCGAAACCGAGCTGCGCGTGCGGCCACGCGGCTTCTCGCTGCTCGTGCTGGACGAAGTCGACAGCACCAACGACGAGGCGGCGCGCCAACTCTCGGCCGGACGGCCCGCGCCGTTCGCCGTGATGGCGCGGCGCCAGACCCGCGGTCGAGGACGGTTCGGCCGCGTCTGGCACAGCGCGTCGTCGGAAAACCTCTACGCCAGCTTCGCCTTCCGCCCGCAGGTCGAGCCGGAGCGGATGCAAACTTTCACGCTCTGGATGGGCGTCAACGTCTGCGAACTGCTCACCAAGTTCGCCGCTGTCACCCCGGGCATCAAGTGGCCCAATGACATCCTGTTCAACGGTCGCAAGGCCGGCGGCATGCTGACCGAGGCCCGCATCGACACCGACCACATCCGCGACCTCGTCTTTGGCTTCGGCCTCAACGTCAACAGCCCGGCCGGCGGCTGGCCCGCCGATCTCGCCGACCGGGCGATCTCGCTGGCCGAGGTCAAGGGCGGTCCGCTCGACCTGAATCGCCTCGCGGCGGCGTTGATCGGCCGCGTCATGCTCGCGTACGATCTGTTTGTCAGCGGCGACCACCTGAAAACCTTCGCCGACCTCTGGCATCGCTACGATCTGCTGCGCGGCCGGCCGGTGACCCTACTGGAGGGCGGCCGGCGTCATACCGGGGTCGTCGCCGGACTCGACGACGAAGGCGCGCTTTTGCTGCGGGACAGCCACGGCAAGTCCCACCGCTTCCGCGCCGGCGAAGTCACCCTCGAGAAGTAGTTTTCTGAAGCCGTGCGGAGAGGTTGCACCGGGCGGTTTCTACTCTAGCCATTTGTGAACATTGCCGCCAATTAGCGGTATAAGAGCCACATGCCCGAAGTTCCCACCGCCATCGAAGTCACCAACCTGGTTAAAACCTATGGTGGGGTGACCGCTGTCAGCGACATCAGCTTTACCGTGGCGCAGGGTGAAATCGTCGGTTTCCTCGGCCCCAACGGCGCGGGCAAGTCGACGACCATGCGCATTCTGACCGGTTACCTGCCGGCGACCTCGGGCTCGGTGAAAATCTGCGGCGTGCCGGTGGCGACCAATCCCGACGAGATCAAACGCCGCATCGGCTACATGCCGGAAAACAACCCGCTGCCCGAGGACATGCGGGTTTCGGAGTACATGTATTTCCGCGGCCGGCTGAAGGAGATCCCCCGCCGCAAGCTCAGTCCGCGCATCGACGAGGTGCTTGAGGTGTGCGACCTCAAACGCGTTCGGCACAAAATCATCGGCCAGTTATCCAAGGGTTACCGGCAGCGCGTGGGCATCGCGGAAGCAATCCTCGCCGAGCCGCCGGTCATCATCATGGACGAGCCCACCATCGGCCTCGACCCGCACCAGATCCTGATCGTGCGCGATCTCATCGCGAGTCTGCGCGGGCGCATGACGGTGATCATTTCGTCGCACATTCTGCCCGAGATCGAGATGACGTGCGACCGGGTCCTGATCATCAATCAGGGCCGGGTGGTCGCCCAAGGTTCTCCCGCCCACCTCCGCCGGGAGATTCTCGGCCAATCCTCCTACCAACTCGAAATCGCGGGCGATCTCGCGACCCTGCCCGCGGTCCTGACCGGCGTCGACCCGGCCTTGGTGGTCAGCGACCGGCAACCGATCGATGGCACGGACTTCCACCGGGTCGCCGTCGCCGCGGAACGCAACGATGACGGCGGCGAGGCCCTGCTCGCGGCCTTGATGCGGCACGGCTTCCGCGTTCGCGCCTTCAGCCGCAAGCAACCCACCCTCGAGGATGTATTCCTCGCCGCGACCCGCCGAAGCTGGGACGCGATCGACCGGCAAAAACCCAAGGGCGGAAACTAATCGCGCGGCCGTGCGACTTTCGCTCCAGCCCACCCTCTTCCGGACGTGAAACACTTCTTCACTTTGCTCAGTCACGAGATCCGCATGCTCCTCGTGAGCCCCGCGACCTACGTGGCCGCGACGCTGTTTCTCGCCTTCATGGGATTGATCTTCGCCAAGATCCTCGAGATCTACGCCGGTTCGCCGCAGGAATATTCGCCCGCGAAGATCTACTTCGATCTCTTCTGGCTGCCCGCGTGCGTGATGGTGCCGCTGCTGACGATGAAGTGCCTCGCCGAGGAACGCCGCGCCGGGACGATCGAAACCTTGCTCACGACGCCGGTCACCACCACCGAAGTCGTGCTCTCGAAATTCGGCGCCGCCTACCTGCTCTATACGCTGCTCTGGGGTTCAACCGGCGGCTTCTTCTATATCCTGCAGAAGTTCTCCGGCGACGCCCGCTTCCTCGACACCGGGCCGCTGCTCGGCGGCTTTCTTTTCATCGCCGTGTCGGGCCTGTTCTTCGTGGCGATCGGCGTCTTCGCGAGTTCGGTCACGAGCAACCAGTCGGTCGCCGGCATCCTCGGTTGCGTGATGCTCGCCACCCTGATCCTCGGCGGCAACGCCCTCTCCGACTCCGCGTGGCTCGAGCAGGGCGTCCTCCGGCCGGCCAAGAACGTGATCGATTACAGTCACGTATTTTCGCACCGGGATGATTTCACCCGCGGGGTGATCGATACGCGTCACCTGTTGTTTTACTTCAGCGGCACGGGGCTCGCGCTGATCTTCAGCATCCTGAGCGTCGAGGCGAAACTGCTCCACAGCTGACCCGCCCATGCCGCTCGTCCAAAGCTACCGCGCCGTCCGCTGGCTCCGCACCTTCAACCTGATCCTGCAGGCCGTGCTGGTGCTGACGTTTTTCGGCGGGCTCAACTACGTGGCGAAGAACCACGCGTGGCGCTTCGACCTCACGAAGCAGCAAAAATACTCGCTCTCGCCGGAAACCCTTTCGTACATCCGCAACCTGCAGCGACCGGTGCATATCATCATGACGCTCGCGCCGGAAAGCGAGAATCCAGAGGTGAAGGGCCTGATCGACGAGTACGTGTACGCCACCGAGGAACGCGGCGCCGGGCAGATCACCAAGGAACTGCTCGACGTCTACCAGAACCGCAAGCGGTCCGAGGAACTGGGCGTGGAACAGGCCGACATCCTCTTACTCGTATCCGGCACACGCCGGCGCGTCGTGACGATCAACGAACTCTACACGATGAAGGAAAAGAAGCGGCACACCTTCCACGGGGAACAGGTGTTGACGGCCGCCATCCTCGACGTCTCGACGCCGGTGCGGCAGAAGATCTACTTCATCGACGGTCACTCCGAACTGCGGATCGACGACGCCGACGCGCAGCGCGGCCTTTCGGCGCTCCGCGAGGCGCTCAAACTGCGAAACTTCGAGGTCGACACCGTCAACCTCACCGTGGCCCGCAGCATCCCCAACGATACCTCGCTCCTGGTCTGCGTCCGCCCGCGCAGCACTTTTTCCAAAGCCGAACAGGAACTCCTCCGTCAGCACCTCGCGGCCAACGCCGGCCGGCTGCTGCTGTTTTTGGAGCCCGGTCAGAGCGCCGCGGCCCTCGGGCTGGAGGATTTACTGCTCGATTGGGGCGTGTTGGTCCAGAACGACGTCATCGTTGATCCCGAACCGGCCAACGTCGCGGAAAACGGCGACCTCCTCGTCTGGGCTTTCCCCGAACACCCGATCACGAAGACGATGCACGAGTACAAGCAACCGCTCCGCCTCGGGCTCGCGCGCACCGTGATGCCGGACCCGGGTCGCACCATCGGCGGCGGATTGAACACCGTGACGTTGGCGGCCACCTCCAAGAGCGCGTGGGGCGAACGGGATTTCCGCTCCGCCTCGAAATATGATCCGGGCATCGACACGCGCCCGCTGCCCGGCATGGAGCCGCCGGACCGCCTCGGCCTGATCGTCGCGTCGGAGCGCCTGGCGGTGCGCGACAACCTGCCTTTCAGCGTGCGCGGCGGAAAGATGGTGGTCTTTGGCTCCGGCGATCTCGCGGCCAATGCCCGCATCGACCAGGGCAATTTCGCCATCTTCCTCAACGCCGTGAACTGGGCGGTCGACCGCGACCGCCAGCTCAGCATTCCCGCCCGCCCCGTGGAGCGCTTCCAGCTCTCCCTCAGCGCCGCCGATTTCACCAAACTCCGCTACACGCTGCTCCTCGCCCTACCCGGCGGTGCAATGCTGCTCGGCCTCCTGGTTTACTGGACCCGCCGCGCCTGACGCCCGGTCCCCGTAACCGCCAACTGCCCCATCCAAGCCCTCCGCCCGTGAGAACCAAAGTCACGCTCGTCCTCATTTTCCTGAACGTCGCGCTGTTCTTTTTCATTTTCAAGTTCGAGCGGCAATGGCGCACCGAAAACCGGCGGCAGGAGGAACGCCGCCGCGTGCTCGGCCCCGAGGCCGCCGACATCCGCAGCCTGGAAGTCACCACCACCGCACCCGGTGCCTCCTACCGCCTCGTCCGCACCCGCGACACCTGGTCGCTCGTCAAGCCGCTGGAGTGGCCCGCCAACGATCGCGCCGCGAGTTCCATCATCCACGAACTGCAGCTCCTCGAACACGAGACGGCGTTCAAGGTCGCCGACCTCGAGAAGAGCAGCCTTTCACTCGCCGACTACGGGCTCGAAAAACCCAAAATCATTGTGGCGTTTGCCTCGGGCGACCCCAAGGCGGGCGCCGGCATCAAGGCGCCGACCGAACTTCGCATCGGCGACACGACCAAGGACGGCAAGCGGCTCTACATCCTCTCGCCGGACCGCCAGTACGTGCACATTGTAAACCGCAGTCTGGTCGACAGCCTCTCGGTTCCACTCGACCAATTGCGCGCCGACTCCCTGCTCTCGGTGCGCGTGTTCGAAGCGCGCTCCGTGCTGCTGCAGACCGACGGCGCCACCGGCGTGCGCGTCCGACTGCGACGCGAGGGAACCCGCTGGACCTTTGAAACGCCGATTCTGGCCCGCGCGAGCAAGACGGACATCGAGCTCACGATCAACCGGCTCAACGCCCTGCGCGCGACGGCGTTCTCACCGACACCCACCAGCGGCGGCCCCTCCGCCACCGCGACCTTCCGCATCACCATCGAAGGCAACAATCGCCAGGAAACCCTCTTCCTTGGCGAGCCGCTCCCGTCTCCCGCCCTCCCCGCGGGCGCCAAGCCCGATCTGTCCAAGCCGGTCGAATACCTGGCGCAACTCGACGGCCGCAGCGCGATCTTCACGGTGGCAATGCCGCGCGACCTGCTGGACTTGCTCCGCAACGCCCAGGAGACCCTGCGTGAGAAACGCATCCTGGATTTTGATCCGACCGCCGTCACCGCCATCGCTCTATCCGCGCCGGCCCAGCCGAAGGAAGCTCCGTTGACGCTCCAGCGCCTGGAGCCGACCGCCGATCAGACCGCCAACGCCGCCCCGCCCTGGCAGGTCGTGGTGCGCGCCTCCGGCACGCAGGGCCCGCGGACCCTCCCCGCGGACCGCGCCGCCGTCCAACGCCTCATCGACCAGCTTTCGCTCGCCAGCGCCAAGCTCTTCAAGAGTGACGCCCCGACGAACGCCGACGTCGAGGAATGGGGCTTCAACAGCCCGCTCCGGGAAATCACCCTCACCTTCGGCGCCGGTCAACCCCCCGTCGTCCTGCGCATCGGCACCGCCCCCAACCGCAGCGCGTATTACGCGCGGGTCGGCACCGCGACCGACGCCGGCAATTCGATCTACGAGATCAACCCTGACCTTGAACGTGAACTGCCGCTCAGCCCGCTCGCCTGGCGCGACCGCACCGTGACCGAGCCGCTGCCGCCCGCCGCCCGGATCAGCACGGTGAAGCTCACCGATCTTGAGAGCCACCAGGTGCTGCTGGAAGCCGCCTTCACGCCGCAAGGCGAGGCGACACCGGCCCCGCGCGACCCGCCGGCCGTGCAACAGATCGTGGCCTGGGTACGCGCCCTCCGCGCCAAAACGTTTGTCGGCGGTGGTTTCACCGAAAAAGTGTCGGCCGCGGGCGACGATCGCCCTTGGCGTTACCAGCTCGATGCGACGATCGTGCTTCCGTCGGCCGGCGGGGCGGAACAAACGGCGGTCCGCACGCTGCTGTTCACCGAGCGCCTCGGTGGGTCCCAGCAATACGCCGGCGCCAAGGAGTTGGATACGGTATTCACCCTGGAGCAGCCGCTGATCGACGCCCTCTGGAGCCTGACCTACGGCCCACGGGATCCCGGCAGCCGCCCCGCGCCGAAAGAATAACCCGGACGTGACCCCGGGCCGCACGCCCCCTTTCCCCGCACCCGACTCGATGCCGACCCCTGCGCTGGCATGATGCCTTGGCTCCAGTTCTGCGGACGTAGCATCGTCCTCGGCGTGCGCAGCGCCGGGGCGTTCATCGTGTGGGGACTCTGGCTTGCACTCACGAGCCTGCTGGTCGCCCAGCTCTATATTGTCTCCAACAATGAGCTCACCCTGCCCGGCTTCATGCTCCGCCAGATCGAAGCGCAGCTGGCCGATTCAGGACTCAGCCCTTCGTTCGGTCGCGCCTCGGTCGACCCCAACGGGCGCGTGCTGATCGAAAATCTGCGCGTCGGGCTCCCCGCCTTCGCCGAGCCCGTGCTGAGCGCCCGCTCCGTGTATCTCCGGCTTAACCCGTGGCCGCTCCTCCTGGGCCGCGTGGATGTCGATGAGGTGCAATTGTCCGGCGTCACCGTCGCGGTCCCCGCGATGCTGTCGACCACCGGGCGGGCGGAGGAAATTCTCCGCGACTTCGACGCGACGTTCGAACCGCGTCGGCACACAATCGTACTACGCCAGCTCGCCTGCCGGCTGGGCGTGCTGACGCTGTCCGCCCATGGCACGATCGTACTGCCCGAAACCGGCGCCGCCCGCACGCCGGCCGGCGCACTTGGAGAATTCCTGCGCTTGCGCTTCGCCGGCGCGTGCCGCCAAGCGATCGCGCTCGAGGAAAAACTGCAGCAACTCGAAGCCCCGGCGCTGCACCTGGAGTTCTCCCCCTCCGAGTCCGGCGCTCCCGCGATCGCCGTCACCGCGCAGGCCCGCCGGCTGCGGCTGACGCAGCCGGCCGAGATCGACATCGAGGAACCGCGGCTTGCCACGCGGCTACTGCTCTTCGGCGACATTCCCGCGGCTCAAGTGGATTTCTCGGCCACGGAGATCCGGATCAAGCCCGACATCCGGGTGCGCGGCCTCAAGGCCCAGGCCCTGGGCCGGCTGCGGCTCGATGGGCCGGACTATGATTTGCGGGAAATCGCGCTGACGGCGGATGCGGTGGATGCCGCCGGCGTCCCGGCGCGGGCACTGGCAATGCGGGTGACGCCCCGGCCATTACCCGCGGTGGAGGTTTCCGCCGTGGCTTCGCTCTTCGGGGCACGTCTGGCCGTCAGAGCCGAGACCAACCTTGAGCGCCGGAACGGCACGGTCGATTTTCACGGGGCCCTTTCCCCTCAGGTCCTCGGGCTGATCAGCGCGCGGGTGGGCGCGGACGTCAGGAAGTGGTTCGACTTTGATTCGCTGACGGTCGAACGCGCGCAGGCCCGCTTCGGCGACCGGCTCACCTTTGAGCACCTGAATGCCCTGGTGGAGATCCCCGTGGTGCGCGCATACGGGGTGAACCTCGCGGAGGCCAAAGCGGTGGTCGAACTGGAGCCGGGGCGGTTTTACTCGCCCGAGGTATCGGCCCGCTCCGGGGCGAACTT
>CAIJFT010000449.1 GCA_903820035.1 uncultured Opitutia bacterium | reverse complement strand
CTCGACGACGAGCGATGAGGTCGCGCTGGATGCCGCGCTGGCGGCGGGCCTGCTGGCTCCCTCGATCCGCTTCAATCCGAGCAACGCCTCGGCCGCCTTCGGCCTGAGCGCGTCGTTCGCGGCCGGCGCGAACGGGATTCCGGCGCCGACCGTGCAATGGCAGCGGCAGCCCGCCGGTACGACGGGCTTTGTGGCGCTGACCGACGATGCCACCTACTCCGGCACGACGACCGGAACCCTGGTGGTCTCTGGTGTCACCTCGGCCATGACGGGCGATCAATTCCGCTTGGTGGCGACGAATCCGGTGGGCACCGCCGTGAGTGGAGCCGCGACCCTCGCCGTTAGCGGAAGCGCCCCGCTCTTCGCGCAGATGCCGCAGCCGGCCTCAGCGATCACCGGAGGTGTCGCGCAATTCACGGCTACGTTCAACTTCGCGCCGCCCGGCACGCTGCGCTGGCAGCGGGCGCCGAGCGGTTCCACGGTGTTCTACGATCTCGGCGAAGGCGCCCCGTACTCCGGTACGACCACTGGCACGCTGACCATCACCGGGGTGACGGACGTGATGGCGGGTGACCGGTTCCGCCTCGTGGCCGGGCCGACGGGTGATCCCGCGGTCTTCAGTATCAGCGGAGCGGCGACGCTCGCGGTGACGCCGCTCCTGGTGCCTCCGCTGGCCGCGGGGTACGTGTATTCCACGTATGCGCCCGGCCTGGAAATTCAAACCAACGGCGTGGCGGTTGACTCCCGGGGTTGGCTTTATGTGGCCGCGACGGCCGACCATGCGATCCGGGTTTTCCAACCGAACGGCGTGGCCTTCATCCTCGCCGGATCCGTGGGTAATTCCGGCGCGGCCGACGGCAACGGTTCTGCCGCGCGTTTCAACCAGCCTTCCGGGGTGGCAGTGGATGCGGCGTTCAATGTCTACGTGGCGGATTCAGGAAATCATTCCATCCGGAAAATCACCCCGGACGGAGACGTCACGACGGTGGCCGGCTTGAGCGGAACCAGCGGGCCCAGCGTGCCCGAGACCGGGCTGGCGGACGCCCGCTTTTCGAGCCCCACGGGCCTCGCGGTGGACGCGGCGGGCGTAACGATTTTTGTCGCCGATTCGGGCAATCACGTCGTGCGCGCCATCGACCTCACGTACCGGGCGGAGCGGCAGATCGTCACCACCCTTGCCGGTCAGGATGGAACCGCGGGCTTCGCGGCCACCCAGCTCCGCACCCCGACCAATTTGGTCCCTTTCGGGAACAAGCTGTACGTCAGTGATCTGTCGGGCGCGATCCTGCGGATCGATTTGGACGTTTGGAGTAGCGCCTTGGACCTCCGTAGCACCTTGGACACCCGTCGCAGTTACCCGCTCGTGACCGTGGCCGGATTGCGGGGCAATCTCCCGATGGGGCCCATGCCTTTCAGCCAGTATCGGAATGTAGATGGTACCGGGTCGGAGGCCCGCTTCGGCGTCCGACTGGGTCTGGCCGTGGATGCCTTCGGGGTCGTTTTCGTGGCCGACGCCACAAATAATACCATCCGCCGGATGACGAGTGACGGCGTCGTCACGACAGTGGGCGGCCTGCCCGCTCCGCAAGGCATCGCCCCGGCGGGCACGGTCGATGGCAGCGGCGGCAGCGAACGCTTCACCGATCCG
>CAIJFT010000448.1 GCA_903820035.1 uncultured Opitutia bacterium | reverse complement strand
GGGTCACGCACCGGGACGGGCTCTTTTTGAGTTATACGCGGCGGGCCAAGGACAACGAAAACGTGATCCGCCACCGCGCGCCGCTCTTTATCGCGCAGGTCGATCCCGAGCGTCTGGTCGTGTTGCGGGCGACGGAGCGCGTGCTCGTGCCGAACAAGGGCGCGCAGCTCGGCAACTTCGCGGTTGTCGACGTCAACGAGCGCGAAACCTGGGTCACCACCTCCGAGGGCATGTCGCCCGGCAACCCGGCCCAATACGGCTCCAACGGCCGCGTCTACGCCGCGCGGATTATCTGGGAAAAGACCAACCCGGCCTGGAACCAGCACTGAGCCTTACGCCTCGGGCCTGATCCTTTGTCGTATGCCGTACTTTTTCTACACCTCGGGATTCGGTGGCGGACTGGATCGGGGTAGGACCGGCCGGCGGTCGGGCCTACATCGGAAATCCGTGCGCCGCATGCTCGCCGTCGTGTCGGGCCTCTGTCTGCTTCAGGTGGCGACCATCAGCGCGGCGCCGATCGCGTCCTTGGATGATCTGCGCGCACAGCGCCGCGAAGCGGCGGATCGCCCGCGGCGGGTAATCTTCAACAACGACGGCAACGAGCCGGTTTACCTCTGCAAGGACACGACGCCCGAGGAATTCCTGCGGCACCGCACGTCGCCGCTTGCGGGGTCGTTCGTGGACTCTATTTTCTACTGCACGTGGAGCTCGGGCTTCGGGCTCTTCACGCACGCTACGAAGGTCGGGGAAGTCTTTGCCTCGCAGGAAGACCTCTTCTCGAAAAACCTCGCCCCGGCGATGCTCGCGGCCGGCACGGACCCGTTGCGGGTGGTCGCGGACTTCGGCCACAAGCATAACATCGAGGTTTTCTGGTCGTTTCGGCTGAACGATACGCACGACGGCAGTGGCGCGGGCTACGGCCCGATCATGTTTCGCGCGAACCGGCTCAAGCGCGAACATCCGGAGTGGTTGATCGGCGACGCCCAACACCGGCCGAAGTTCGGCGCGTGGTCGGCGGTCGATTTCACCCGCGCGGAAATCCGCGACCTCGCGTTCCGCTTCGTCGAGGAGGTCTGCCGCAACTACGCCGTCGACGGCGTTGAAATCGATTTCTTCCGGCACCCGGTGTTTTTCAAACGTGCCGCCCAGACCGGCACGGAGTGCAACGACGACGAACGCGCGCTAATGACCGCTCTCATCCGGCGCATCCGCACGATGACCGAGGTCGAGGGCCAGCGCCGCGGCCGGCCGTTCCTCGTGGCCATCCGCGTGCCGGACTCGGTCGAGTACTGCCGCGCGACGGGCATCGACCTCGAACGCTGGCTGCAAGACGGGCTCGTCGATCTGCTCGTCACCGGCGGCTATTATCAACTCAACCCTCCCGGCTACAGCGCGGCGCTCGCGCGGAAGTACGGCGTGAAATATTACCCGTCGCTCGACGATTCCCGCGTGAAGGACGAAACTGCGCGCAAGTTACGCGCCTCGACGGCGTCTTACCGCGGGCGGGCGCTCAGTGCCTGGCAGGCCGGCGCCGATGGCGTATACCTGTTCAACGCCTTCGATCCGAACGACCCGATTTGGCGTCAGCTCGGGTCGCCGCCGCTGCTCGCCGCGGCGGACCGCGAGTATTTCGCCAGCGTGCTTGGTCACGGGGCCGCGGCCGGCGGCGCGTATCCGCACGCGGCGTTCATGAAGGTGTCGCGGCTGAACCCGGCCGCTCCGCTCCCGCTTAAGCCCGGGGAGTCGGCTGAAACCACGTTCGTGACCGGCGAGTCGACCCCGGTCGTCGCCGCGTTGCGCCTGCAGTTCAAGGCGCCGCCGAACGCGGCGACGCTCGCCGTCCGCCTCAACGGGACCGTGCTCTCCGGTGGGGTGGCGAACGGCGAGTGGCTGGAATTTTCGCTGGCAGCGGGCGCCCTCCGGTCCGGCAACAATGATGTCCGGGTGACGCTCGCGGCCGGAGCGGCACCGGTGGTTTGGACGGATTTGCATGGCCGGGTCCAACCCCCGCGCTAGCCGGCAACCACTTCCGATTATCCCCCTCTCCCCATCTTTATGACCACCGCCTCCTGCAAGCCATGGTTCCGTTGTCGGCTGGTTTTCGACCACTCGGCCTTTTTTCCCGTGACGAGGCTTCTCCCTCTCCTGCGCCTGCTGGCGCTCGTCCTCATCGCCGGCGGCGGCTGCTTTCCCGCTTTGGCACAAGTGCCCGCGACCGGCACCATCGAAGGTCGGGTCCAGAACGCCCGGAACGGCGCCTACCTTAACAAGGTGCGCGTCGTGGTGAAGGATTCCGCCTTGGCTGCCACCACCAACGACAACGGGGAGTTTCGCCTCACTGGCGTACCCGCCGGTGCGGTGACGCTCACCGTGGCCTACACCGGCCTCGAGCCGCAGACGCAGACGATACAGGTCGCGGCGGACGGAGTCGCGCGGGCCGATTTCGCCCTGATGGTCGCGGGTACGGCGCGGGCCACGGGAGAGGTTGTGCGGCTCGCGGCCTTCACGGTCGAGGAGCGTGAACTCAGCGCGCAGGGTGCCGCGCTGCACGAGCAGCGCGCCGCGGGCAACATCCGCAATGTCGTCTCGATGGAGGAATTCGGTGATCTGGGCATCACCAATCCCGGCCACTTCCTCACCTACGTCCCCGGCGTGAGCAACGTGTACAACACCACCGGCGAGGTCGAGGGCATCGGTATTCGCGGCATGGCCTCGAGTGGCACGCTGGTCATGTTCGACGGCGCGCAGGCCGCGAGCAACGACCCCGCTTCCCGCTCCTATAACTTCAGCGGAACCAGCGTCTCCAACCTTGACCGCATCGAGATCACCAAGGTCCCCACGCCCGACCTGCCCGCCAACGCCGTGGGTGGATCGATCAACATGGTCTCGAAGAGCGGCTTCAACCGCAGCACTCCGCTCTTCCGCTACAACGTCTTCCTCACGGCCCAGGCCAAGGGCACCCAAAGCGGGCTGCCCCCGCTTTTTTCCGAATACGCCGGCCTCGATGACAAGACCACCTACCACCCCGTCCAGCCCGGCTTCGACCTCGGCTACCAGCTCCCGCTCAACCGCGCCGTAGCCTTCACCTTCAACCTTGCGCACAATGCCCGGTATCAGGATCGCGAGTACCAGCTCGCCACGTGGGACCGCGTCCGCCTCGTTGAGACCGGCGGCTCGATGTACTCGGTGGTCAACATCTACACCAAGGACCTCGCCTCCGCCGGCGTGGACTGGAAGACCGGCCGGAGCGTTTTTCGCGCCCGGGCGGACGTTACCCTGCAGGACGCCTTCACCCGCTCGAGCATCTTTAACTACACCTTCGGCACCGGAGCCACCGGCGGCCCCAACTTTACGACGGGCGCCCCGTCCGGCGTCGGCAGCGTCGGTCAAAACGCGGGCCAGCACGTCAACCAGTACCGCCGGCTGATCAACGGCCGCCTCAGCCACACCTATTCGGGTGACGTCTGGAAGTTCGACTGGACCGCCTCCTACTCCGAGGCCCGCCGTCTCTTCAGCGATATCGACGACGGTTTCTTCGGCACGGTCGCC
>CAIJFT010000447.1 GCA_903820035.1 uncultured Opitutia bacterium | reverse complement strand
TGTTGACCTCCTTGCCCGTCACGAACGGCGTCTGCGTTTCATAGACGCCGTCGCCATCCTTGTCGCGACAAGCCATGATTTTCCCTTCCTTCGGCACACTGACGTAAAGCGTGCCATCCGGCCCGAAGGCGAGGAAGCGAGGGAGCTTGATGCCGTCGACCGCGACGGAGAGTTGAAATCCTTCGCGGACCCAAACGCCCGCCGGAACGTCGGCGGCGCGGGTAGAGAATGAGCCGCCGAGGGCAAGCGCAGCGGCGACAAAGAGCGGAACGAGACGGGATAACGACATGGTAGGGGCGTTGAGGTTGCGTAAGACGACGCGGCCGACGCTGGGTCCACCGCCCTACCGAGGCAACGCAAAGGATCGGAGGCGCCGCGCGTATGCATCCACGATCGGAGTAGCCCGGCGCGGGAGCGCAGGGTAGTTCGGACCGGATCGGGTCCCTGCGCTCACACGCAGCGCCCCTGTGGGGCGCAAAGTCCCTCCCACCCCCAACGCCGCCGCCCTTCCCGGCCCTTACTTCGCCGCCAACGCAGAATAGTCCGTGTAGCCAAGCGGGCCCGGGCTGTAGAACGTCGCCGCATCCGGCTCGACCAGCGTTGCCCCGGACCGCACGCGCTCGACGAGATCCGGGTTGCTCACGTAATGATGCCCGAAGCCCACGGCGTTCAGGAAGCCGGAGGCCACCGCACTGTCCGCCTCGGCCGGCGAATAGCCCATGTTGCCGATCAACACACCGTGGAAGGCCGCGCGCGCCGGGGTTACCACGTCGCCCCGTTGCAGCCCGAAGAAATCGCTGCGCATGATATGCAGGTAGGCAATCCCGCGGGAATTGAGTTCCGTCGCGACATGCTTCGTCAGCGCGACCGGATCGCTGTCCTTCATGTCGTTGTAACTGTTGAGCGGCGAAATGCGCACGCCGACCCGGCCGGCGCCCACGGCCGCAGCAGCGGCGTCGACAACCTCGAGCAGCAGACGGGCGCGGTTCGCGATCGAACCACCGTAGGGTCCACTGCGCTGATTGCTGCCGTCGCGCAGGAACTGGTCGAGCAGGTAGCCGTTCGCCCCGTGAATCTCGACCCCGTCAAAGCCCGCGGCCAGCGCGTTCCGCGCCGCCTGCTGAAATCCAGCCACAATGCCCGGCAACTCGTCGTCGCGCAGTGCACGGGGCGTTTCATACGGCTTCTTTCCCTCAGGCGTGTGGGTCTCGTCGTTCGTAATCCGCAGCGGACTCGGGGCCACCGGTTGGATGCCGCCGTTCAGCAGCGAATGGCAGGCGCGGCCGCCGTGCCAGAGTTGCAGCAAGATCCGACCTTCCTTGGCGTGAACCGCCGCGGTGACCTTTTTCCACGCCGCGACTTGGGCGGGAGAATAAATTCCCGGTTCCCGACCGCCGAAGGCCGAGTTGCCCTCGATTGCCATCGTCGCCTCCGCCACGATCAGACCGGCGCTGGCGCGCTGGGCGTAATACTCCGCCATGAGGTCAGTCGGGACATGCGCGGCATCTGCCCGGCAGCGCGTAAGCGAGGCCATGACGATGCGGTTGGGCAACGCGAGCGCGCCGACAGTAACGGGAGTGAACAGGGAGGCGTTAAGCATAGTGAGGGATGATGGGTTTCAATGGGTTGCCGGCGCACGAAAACGCAAAGTGTTTCCGAATTTTCATGCTCCATCCGCCCTACCCAAGGCGACCGCATTTCAGGGAGAGTGTAGCCGCGTCGGAGCGCAGCAACAACCTGCTCCTCCGGCCCCACCACGTTTTTTCCCCCGCCAGAAACTCAGCTTCAGAAATCCTGAAAACGCTCGCTCCCGTGGGCGGCTGATTAAAAGCCACCCCATCGGAGCTGTCCCGCCCACCCGCCGCCGGGCCTCGTCCGTGAGTTTGATGTTTCAGCAACCTTGCCCACCGCCCCATTCGGCCCGGAGGGGTTGCGGCCCGACACATCCCCACCACCGTGCGATAAAAATCGCCCGACCCGATGACATAAAGCATGCGCCGCGGGGATCTAAGCCCACAAACGCTGAGCGTTCATAACCGTGCGCCCATCCGCTTCACGTTTTCCAAGGTGGACCCGTCCCTGTGTCCGGCGTCCGATCGCCGACCGCGCAGGGTTCCTCGTTGCCGCACCTCGTTGCAAATCACTTTGCAGTTAGTAGCTCCGCTCAGCCTTGCGGGCCGCGGGCATCCAAGACTTTTACCGCAACTCTTTTTCATTTTTCACCACGAACTTCCAAAAAACGGAACGTCGCGGCGACGCAACTATCCCGGGTGTAGTTGCAAATAAGTGACAGAAACATCCGGGACGAAATAACCGTCTCCCCGCGCTGAAAAACAGTTGCCCGCGGGG
>CAIJFT010000446.1 GCA_903820035.1 uncultured Opitutia bacterium | reverse complement strand
GTAGCGGGTGGTGGCGCCGATGGTCAGCGGAATCCGCGGCGTGCCGCTGACCGTGACGGCCGCGGAGAAGTTGGCCGTGAAATCAAGGTTGTCGCCGGTCTTGTAGGTGCTGTTGGCCGGGACGGAGACGCTGCTGACGGTGGGGGCGGAGGGGGTGACCACGATCACGCCGCTTGCCGGCGCAACGAGGTCGATCTCTCCGGATCCAGATAGGTTTACGATATCGATTCTCGTAATCGCGGCGTTATGGATGATGCCGAAAAAAGACGAGTTGGGAACCCCACTGACTGAGAATGTTTGCGGCGTTCCGCCGTTGACACTCATCGAAATCGAGCCGCCGCCGTTAAATAGACCCAAGTTGAAATCCACTGCGGTCGGCGAGTTGGTAAAGGTGATGGAAAGGTTGTTGGTTAGCGTTCCCAGGTAATAGTTCCCGACGCCATAGTAGCCGTCGTTCCACAGATCCAAGAAAGGTGCAGACGCGTAGGTGGTTGAGCCCGTGGTCCAAGGACTAGTAACCCGTTCGTCAATACCCCCCGACGGGGCTTGTAGCGGCAAGGTGTAGACGGTGCCGCCTCCCAGCGCAGCAGAGAAGGACCCGGTGCTGGTGTAAATCGTAGGCTGTGCCAAGAGCACCGAGGTTAGGGCGAACACCGCTGCCAACGAGCCGGCCCGCAGTGCGTTAAAGAGCCGATGCCGCAGCAGCCAAATTCCGGCTTGGGTAAGGCAACCGAATTCAAGTCGGGCCGGGGCTGATTTGGTAATCTCGGTTGTTGGTGTAATGTTCATATTGGGAAAAGGGTGCTTCTTGTAAGGCTCCAGCACTATCGTGCGATGGTCACCCCAGCTGCAATCGGCTAGTCCATCGACTTCATTAGCGTCCAATTAAACGCCGACACCGATGGGCTCACGGCCTTAGTGGAGCGGGCGGGTAACGCGGTGGAAGTCGGTGCCGACCTGAGGTGGATGGCACGGATCTAACTCGGGAAAGAGGGTTATATGCCTAGTTGCGGCGGGCATTAATCGTCCTGCAATTAAGTCGAGCGTCGCGCCGAGGGCGGTTGTACTTCCCGCGGTGGGAGCCGCGCGGCGATACGCGTCCGGCCCCGCGCTCCATGGTCGTCACCAAATTCATGCTGTTTCAGGCCCTCGCCGAGGGCGGCTCGTTGATGACCACCGATGGTCACTTCAAGCTGGTCACCAGGTTGGAGCGGCTCGACGGGAGCACGCATACCTTCGTCGTCACCGGCACCGACGATCAGGGGCGGAAGTTCTCGGTGGAAGTGCGCACGCTGGATTGAGCGGGTGCAGGATTTGATCGGAGCAGGCGGGAAATCTCCGCCCCGGCCGAAGTTTCCCGTGAGAGGTGGCGCCGGCTTCTCGCTGCCGCCGAAACCGGGTCAAAGGGCCGCGGCTGCGGCCGTCGTCAACCCGCGGGGAACACGGTGCGCAGGCCGGCGGCCGACGCGGGGCACACGCCGCGCTCGGTGATCAGGCCGGTGACGAGGCGCGCGGGCGTGACGTCGAAGGCGGGGTTGGCCGCGGGGCTGCCCTCGGGCAGCAGTGCGATCGTCGCGACGGAGCCGTCGGGGAGGCGACCGGTGAGATGGGAGACCTCGCGCGCGGTGCGTTCCTCGATGGGGATTTCGCGGAGGCCGTCGCGCAGCGTCCAGTCGATGCTCGGCGACGGGGCCGCCACGTAGAACGGCACGCCGTTGTCGTGCGCGGCGAGCGCCTTGAGGTAGGTGCCGATCTTGTTGCACACGTCGCCGGTCGAGGTGGTGCGGTCGGTGCCGACGATCACGAGGTCCACTTCGCCGTGCTGCATGAGGTGGCCGCCGGCGTTGTCGGCGATGACGGTGTGCGGCACGCCGTGGTTGAGCAGTTCCCACGCGGTGAGGCTCGCGCCCTGGTTGCGCGGACGCGTCTCGTCGACCCAGACGTGGATCGGAATCCCGGCGTCGTGGGCCGCGTAGATCGGCGCGGTGGCGGTGCCGACGTCGACGGCGCAGAGCCAGCCGGCGTTGCAATGGGTGAGGAGGTTGACGCGGGCGCCCGCCGGCTTGCGGGCGGCGAGGGCGCGGATGAGCGGCAGGCCGGCGGCGGCGATGCCGCGGTTGAGGGCGACGTCTTCGTCGCAGAGGACCACCGCGAGAGCGCGGGCCGCGGCGGCGCGGGCGGGCGGGGCGAGCGGGGCGACGTGGGCGCGGACGCGGTCGAGGGCCCAGCGGAGGTTGACGGCGGTCGGCCGCGTGACGAGCAAGGTGGCGTGGGCGTGGGCGAGGCCGGCGTCGGAGGCGTCGGTGCGCAACGCGAGCCACATCCCCCACGCGGCGGTCGCGCCGATGAGCGGGGCGCCGCGGACCAGCATGGCCTGGATGGCGTGGGCGGCGGCGGCGAGCGAGGCGAGGCGGACGGTGATGAAGGCGTGCGGCAGCCGCGTCTGGTCGATGATTTCGACGGCGGTACCGTCGGCGGTGGGCCAGATCGTGCGGGTGGGACGGCCGGAGACGTTCATGTCCCGGGGAGGCTACGGTTGGGCGCGGCTGGGACCAGAAAGGAATTCAGGGGCGAGCGGCAAACCTTGGCCACGAGTAGGCCCAAACAGCGGAGGGCGATGGCAGCGCTCGAGGCGCCCATAGGTTCGCGGGAGATGGCGTCTGCCGGACGGGTGGGTTTGTGCTCTTTCGCGGCGAGATTGCTGGGTTGGGGCGCTGCGAAAACGGGGAAGAGGAGGGAGGAGGTTCCTCAAGCCACGCTTTCGGCCTGCGGCTTCAAGCGTGACGCCAGGGAACGCGCTTCCGGGAGCGAAGGATTTACCCGTTCGCACTCCCTCCCTCCCTTATTCCCTTACTCCCTCCTTCACCGCTTCAACGCCGCGCGGATGAACGGCTCCATCACGTCGGCCTGGCGCATGAAGCCGAGGTCGCTGGCGTGCGAGGCGTCGGTTGCGCCTTCACTGTCGGTACCGTAGAGCGCGTCTCCGGAAACATAGGACAGGCCCTTGACGCCTTCCTTCTGCAGGGCGGCGTACGCGGCGCGGAGGGCGGCGTGGTTGTCGTCGTGGAATTTCTTCTTCGCGGGCGTGATCCAGTCGTTGGTCATGCGGCGGTCCTCCACGAGGATGATCGGGGTGTTCGGCTTGGCGGCGCGGAGTTGTTTCACCAGCGGAAGGGTGCGCTCGGTGACCTGCGCGGGCTGCATGTTGGGCAGGCAATCGATGACGTAGACGGCGGCGTCGATCTTCCCGAGGTAGTCGCCGACGGCGGGGTCCATGCGCCCGTTGCCGGAGAAGCCGAGGTTGACGACTGGCACGTCAAAGCGGCGGCCGAGGATGGCCGTGTGGACCATGCCCGGGCGGGACGCGCAGGCGCCGTGCGTGATCGAGGTGCCGTAAAACACGACGGGCTTCGCGCGCGGGGCGAGGCCCTCAAACTTGGCACCCTGGGCGACGCCGAACTCGACGGACTCGACGCCGTTGTAGAGTGGAAGGTAGGCGGCGTATTCGCGGAAGCCGGGCGCGAGGTCCTTGATGATTTCGGCGCGGACCTCCTGCTTGTCGGGCTTGGTGACTTGGACCCAGCGCCACTTGCCGTCGGTGTCGCGAGCGTAGAGATCGATGCCGCTGACGCCGGTGGCGGGCATGTGCGGCATGCCGAGGCGGTCTTTGGAGAGTTTATAGTGCACGTGGATCGCGGTGGCGTCGGTCTTGAAGCGCACCATCATGCCCGTGCTGTCGCGGCTCAGGCTCCACACGGCGGGCGTGACGGTCTTTTGGGCGGCGGCGGGAAAGCGGTCGAACCAACGCAGGCGTTCCTCGTTGATCCACTCGCGGCCCTCGACGCCCCATTTCGTGATGTCGTGCCACTCGAGGTTGGCGGCGGCGGCGGCGTTGACGCCCATGGCCGGGTCGAGCTTGGAAACGTCGGCCGACTTCGGCGCCTGGGGGGCGTTGGCGGCGAAGAGCGGCAGCGCGAGGGCGCCGGCGAGGAGGAGGAAGCGCGGGGTGAGGTGCATGCGACGGTTAAGGGGAAGTTCGCCGGCGGCCGCAAGGCGGGAGGCGGAAGGTGAATGGTCCGCGGCGCCGTTCCGGCTGCACGCGCCACGGTAGACCGCCGCGAGAACCGAGGTCGGTCCGGCAGGGTCCCTGCGCTCACGGGCCCTCATGCGCAGGGCGACCCGCCCGGCCGGGTGCAACGTAATGCGTTACAGTGTGAGCGGGGGGGGTGATTCTGCGCTGGGCGAAACCGCGGCGGGCTGCCAGCGTGCGCGGATCTCATTATATGCGCCACGCTCCGATTGACGCCCGACTCTTCGTTGAAAACCGCGCCCGGCTCGCCCGCCTGCTGCGCCCGAAATCACTCGCGGTGTTGAACGCGAACGACGTGCTGCCGACCAACGCCGACGGCACGCTGACCATGCAGCCGAACGCCGACCTGTTCTATCTCTCCGGCATCGAGCAGGAGGAGAGCATCCTGCTGCTGGCGCCCGACGCCTTCGACCCCAAGCAGCGCGAGATCCTCTTTGTCCGCGAACCGAACGAGCACCTGAAGGTCTGGGAGGGCTACAAGCACTCGAAGGCGGACGCGCAGAAGATTTCCGGCCTCACGCAGGTGAAGTGGCTCGCGGAGTTTCCGACGGTTTTCCGCCAACTCATGTGCGAACTCGAGCACGTCTACCTCAACACCAACGAGCACAAGCGCGCGGTGGTCGAGGTTGAGACGCGCGACGCGCGCTTCATCCGCGACACCCGCGCGCAGTATCCGCTGCACACCTATCACCGCCTCGCACCGCTGCTGCACCAGTTGCGGGTGGTGAAGTCCGAGCGCGAGCTCGCGCTCCTGCAGGAGGCGGTCGACATCACGGAGAAGGGCTTCCGCCGCGTGTTGAAGACCGTCAGGCCGGGCGTGAACGAGTGCGAGGTCGAGGCGGAGTTGGCGCGCGAGTTTATCCGCCGCCGCGGGAAGTTTGCCTACAATCCGATCATCGCGGGCGGCGCGAACGCGTGCGTGCTGCACTACAACCAAAACGACCAGCCCTGCCGTGCGGGCGAGTTGCTGCTGCTGGATGTCGCGGCGAACTACGCGAACTACAACGCGGACCTCACGCGCACGATTCCGGTGAGCGGCAAATTCACCAAGCGGCAGCGGCAGGTGTACGACGCGGTGCTCCGCGTGATGCGCGCGAGCATTGCGGGTGCGACGATCGGCAAGCTGCACCGCGACTGGACGAAGGAGTCCCAGCTCATGATGAACGAGGAACTGCTCGGGCTCGGCCTGCTTTCGAAGGCGGAGATCCGGAAGCAGACCGAGGACGTGCCGGCCTGCCGGAAATATTTCATGCACGGCCTCGGGCACGTGCTCGGCCTCGACGTGCACGATGTGGGTATCATGGCCGAGCGGTTTGCTCCCGGCTGGGTGCTGACGGTCGAACCGGGGATTTATATTCCTGCGGAAGGCTTCGGCGTGCGGCTGGAGAACAACATCGTCGTCACCGCCGACGGTCCCCGTGATCTCACCGCGACGACGCCCGTCGAGGCGGAGGAGATCGAGGCGCTGATGGCGCGGTGAACCGCGGGAATCTTCCGAGGTAGGCCCGTGCCGCCGGGCGGGACGTTCGGCGCGGGCCGGGAAAACGTCGCGGTCGCCGGCGTACGACCTCAGGGCTTTCGTTGGCGCAGGCGGGCGCGATGGTTCAGGGCTTCGCCGAGGTTGGGGTCGATCCGCAGCGCGGCGTCGTTGTGCCCGACGGCGTCGGCGATCCGTCCGGCCTGCTCGAGGGCGAGGGCGTAATCCTGGTGCGCGAGTGCCCAGCCGGGTTCGAGACGCACGGTGGTTTCGTAGACGGACAACGCCTCGGCGAGACGGCCGCTCTGCGCCAGGGCGCGGGCGAGGGTATGGTGGGCGAAGGCGTGGCGCGGTTCGAGCCGGACGGCATCCGCGAGCGCGGTGACGGCCTCGGCGGGGCGGTTGGCGCGCAGGAGCAGTTCGCCCAGGCGCCAGTGTGCGGCCCCGGATTCCGGTTGCAGTCGCACGGCTGCGGTGGCGTGCGGCAATGCCTCGGCGGCGCGGTTGAGCGCCAGCAGACAATCGATCGCGCCGAGGTGAGCGTCGTCGCGTTCCGGCGCGAGCCGGAGCACGATCACATAGTCCTCGAGCGCCGCGGCGGGTTGGCGGCGATCGCGCCGGATATTGGCCCGGTTCATCCGCGTCGGTACATCGCGTGGCGCGAGGTTTACGGCGGCATCGTACTGCGTGGCCGCGTCGTTGATGCGGCCGAGCGCGGCGTAGGCTTGCGCGAGCGCGACGTGCGTGGGCGCGAGCGGTTGCAGCCGGACGGAGGTTTCGAGGGCGACAACGGCGTCCATGAGACGTCCCGACTGTAGCAGCCGGGCGCCTTGTTCGAACTGCACGCGGGCGGGCTGCGGCGTCGGCGTGGAGCGCATCACCACCAACCCGAGGGTCGCGGCGATGCCGAGGGCGACGAGGGCCGCGAGGAAGACGGGCGGTGGGACGTGGCGCATGAGGTGGTGGGCCGCGCGGCGCGGTCCGGTCGAATCACTCAGGCGCCGAAGCCCTGACCGAGGTGAACGGGTGCATCCAGGGGATATGACCGGCGCAGTTCAGGGTAGGGTCCCCAGCAAGACACCGCGCCACGGGTTGCGGCGTTGCGGGGCTGTCGAGGTCCTGGCTGCTCGTGACGAACCCGATTTCGGGCGTGGCAGGGAGGGGCATGGTGGAGGGAGGAGGGCGCGTGAAAGGGAGAGGGCGAGGGACTGAGGGTGCGGTTCCCTTACCCCGCCGATTCGTTACGAGGTGCCGCACCGGGTGACTCGGCTAGCGGGCGGCGGCCTTGAGGTGGAGGAGGCGCTTCATCACGCCGCCGAGGTCGGCTTGGGCGTTGCGGCCGCCGAAGGCGTCGTGGACTTGGCGATACAGGGTATAGAGTTCGTCGTAGACTTTCCGGTTGGCGGCGATCGGGCGGTAGCTCTTGGGCTGCACGCGGGTCATCGCCTTCTGGGCGGTCGGAAAATCCTGGTGTGCGCCCGCGAGCACGGCCGCGCTCAACGCGGCGCCGAGCGCGCAGGCCTGGGACGAACCGGAGACCTGCATCGTGCAGCCGGTGATGTCGGCGTAGATCTGCATGAGCAGCGGATTCTTTTCGGCGATGCCGCCGGCGCAGACGATGCGGTCGACGGGGACGCCGTACGCTTTGATGCGCTCGAGAATCGCGCGGGCGCCGAACGCCGTCGCCTCGAGGAGCGCGCGGTAGATTTCCGCCCGGGTGGTGTAGAGGGTCTGGCCGAGCAGCAGGCCGGTGAGCAACGGGTCGACGAGGATCGTGCGGTTGCCGTTGTTCCAATCGAGCGCGAGCAGGCCGGATTGGCCGGGTCGCTGTTTCGCCGTCTCCTTGGTCAACTGCGCGTGCAGGGCGCCGTCGCCGCCGCAGACGACCTCGACCCACCATTTGAAGATGTCACCGACGGCGGACTGCCCCGCCTCGATGCCATAGAAGCCGGGGAGAATCGCGCCGCGGACGATGCCGCAGATGCCGGGAATGTCGGGCACGGCCTTTGCCGCGGAAACGACGCCGCAGTCGCAGGTCGAGGTGCCGATGACCTTCACGAGCACGCCCTCGGCGACGCCGCAGCCGATGGCGCCGTAATGGACGTCCATCTCGCCGATCGCGATCGGAATGCCCGCGGGCAGCCCGAGCTGTTTGGCCCAGACCGGACACAGTTGGCCGGCGGACGCGGTGGCGTCGTGGGCTTTCTCATACAGCCGGTCGCGCAGGGCGGCGAGTTGCGGATCGAGCAGCGCGAGGAATTCCTGGTCGGGCAGGCCGCCCCAGTCGTCGGCGTAGAGCGCCTTGTGGCCGGCGCAGCAGACGCCGCGGACGACCTGGGCGGGCGAGGTGGCGCCGGCGAGGACGGACGGAATCCAGTCGGCGAGTTCGACCCACGAATAGGCGGCGGCGAAGACGTCGGGGGCGACGTTGCGGCAGTGCCAGAGTTTCGACCAGAACCACTCGGACGAGTAGGTGTTGCCGCACTTGGCGATGAAGTGCGGTCGGTGCTTTGCGGCGAGGGCGGTGATCTGGGCGGCTTCCGCGACACTCGTGTGGTCCTTCCAGAGCCAGCACTGGGCGTTGAGGTTTTTCCGCCACTTCTTGTTCAGCGCGAGCGGAACATTCTTGGCGTCGACGGGAATCGGGCTCGAGCCCGTGGTGTCGACGCCGATGCCGATGATTTTGGCGGCGGAGAAACCACGTTTCTTCTTCGCGGCGGCGATGGCGGCACGGACGGATTTTTCGAGTCCGAACAGATAATCCCCGGGATGTTGGCGGGCGAGCTGATGGTCCTTGGGGTCGAGGAGGACGCCTTGGTGACCGGAGGGGTAGTTGACGACGGCGGAGCCGAGTTCCGCGCCGTCGGCGCAGCGCACCACGAGGGCGCGCACGGAGTTGGTGCCGAAATCGATGCCGAGGGTAAACATGGTGGGGTAATTTATTGGACGATGCTTTCCGGCTTCAAGACCGGCGGAACCCGGGTCTGAGAATGAAGGCGGCCGTTCGTGAGCGTGAACGCGCGGCCGGGGATGTCCAATGTGGAGCGTCGCGGACGGTGCGGCGGCCGCGGGCAATGCGCCGGAGGCCAGCGCGCTTGCGCGCGCCCAGATCCGGTTCGAAAAGCCCATGCTGCGCTCGCAGGCGCGCTGACCTACGCGTGGTTGAAATGAAAAACCTCCGCCTGCGGGGCAGGGCGGAGGTGGTGCAGGTGAACCGGGCCTAAAGCGGAGTACGTCGCGCCCCGATCAGCCGTGCAGGTAACGCATCAGCAGGTTCTCAAGGTACTCCTGTTTGCCGGAGCGCTGAGTCGGTTCACCGAGCTTCGTGAGCACGAGCTTTTCGAGCGAGCGGAAGTTGGCGCGGCCCATTTCGATGTCGCGGCCGAAACCGGCGTCGTAGCTGGCGTAGCGTTCGTTCACGAACTGCTCGAACTTGCCTTCGGCGAGAATCCGGCGGGCGAGTTTGAAGGCGAGTGCGTAGGCGTCCATGCCGCCGATGTGGGCGTGGAAGAGATCGTCCAGATCGGTCGAAGGCCGGCGCAGCTTGGCGTCGAAGTTGAAGCCGCCGGAGCCGAGGCCGCCGGCGCGGAGAATCGAGATCATCGCGAGGGTGAGCTCGCGGACGTCGGTGTTGAACTGGTCGGTGTCCCAGCCGAGGAGCGGGTCGCCGGCGTTGGCGTCGATCGAGCCGAGCAGGCCCTGGGCCGCGGCGACCTCGATCTCATGCTGGAAGGTGTGGCCGGCGAGTGTGGCGTGGTTGGTCTCGATGTTGAACTTGAAGTATTTTTCGAGGCCGTAGGTGCGGAGGAACGCGATCCCGCTGGCGACGTCGAAGTCGTATTGGTGCTTGGTCGGCTCCTTCGGTTTCGGCTCGATGAGGAACTGGCCCTTGAAGTTGATGCTGCGGGCGTAATCGACCGCCAGGTGCAGGAACGCGGCGAGGTGGTCCTGTTCGCGCTTCAGGTTGGTGTTGAGCAACGTTTCGTAGCCCTCGCGACCGCCCCAGAACACATAGTTCTCACCGCCGAGTTCCTTCGTGACGTCCATCGCCTTCTTTACCTGGGCGGCGGCGTAGGCGAAGACGTGGGCGTCGGGGTTCGTCGAGGCGCCGCGCATGTAGCGCGGATTGGAGAACAGATTGGCGGTGCCCCAGAGGAGCTTCACGCCGGTGGCCTGCTGCAGCTGCTTCGCGTGGGCGACGACGGCGTCGAGGTTTTTGTTCGACTCGGCGAGCGTGCTGCCCTCCGGCGCGATGTCGCGGTCGTGGAAGCAGTAGAACGGCGCGCGGATCTTCTGGAAGAATTCAAACGCGGCGTCCAGGCGGACCTTGGCGATCGAGACCGGGTCCTTGCCGCTCTCCCACGGGCGGACGATCGTGCCGGGGCCGAAAGGATCCGAGCCCGTGCCGCGGAACGCGTGCCAGTAGGCGATCGAGAAACGCATATGCTGCGCCATCGTTTTGCCGTCGAACACCTCTTCGGGGTTGTAGTGGTGGAACGCGAGGGCGTTGTCGCTTTGCGCGCCTTCGTAGGCGATGGCGTCGATGCCGGGGAAATGAACGGGGGATTTTTTGGCCATAGGGAAGGGAAGGAGTGAAGTGAGAGTGTAGCAGCGGGCGGGAGACGGCGGGTAACAAAGATCCGCACATTTATTTTGATTTTTCGTACACGGTGGACTGGCTGCGGGCGTGGTCACTGCGGCGAAATCGACGGGCAAGCGACGGGAACCTCCCCGGGTGGAGGTGCGTGCGCCGGGGTTCAAGGTGGCGCTGTTGATCGAGACCTCAAACCGCTACGGCCGCGATCTGCTCTATGGGGTGCGGGACTGGAGCCGGACCGGCGAGCGGTGGGCGATGCGTTTCACGGAGCAGGCGCGGCTGGCCCCGCTGCCCTCATGGCTCGCGGAGTGGCGCGGCGACGGGATCATCGCGCGGGTGGATTCACCGCGGATCGCCGCGGCGCTGCGGCGGACGGGCCTGCCGGTGGTGGACGTGAGCGCGGAGCGGTTCGCGTCGGAGTTTCCGCGGGTGAGCGTCGACAACGCGGCGGTGGCGCGCCTCGCGGCGGAGCATCTGCTCGGGAAAGGCTTCCGGCATTTCGCCTATTTCGGTGATCCGAACTTTCTCTGGGCCCGCGAACGCGGGAAGGAGTTTCGCCGCGTGCTCGCGGCGGCGGGGCGTTCGTGTGCGGTTTTCCGCGGGGCGGCGGGGGCGGCGAAGCGGCCGGGCTCCGATGCCGAGCTGCGCGCGATGGCCGACTGGCTCGCGGGATTGCCGCGGCCGCTGGGCGTTTTCGCCTGCTACGACGGCCGGGCGCAGCAGGTGATCGAGGCGTGTCAGCTGCGGTCGTGGGCCGTCCCCGATGAGGTCGCGGTGCTGGGGGTCGATAACGACGAGGTGCTGTGCGAGCTGTGTTCCCCGCCGCTCAGTAGCGTGCAGCCGAATGCGCGGCGCACCGGCTATGAGGCGGCGGCGATGCTGGCGCGCATGATGCGCGGCGAGCGGCCCGGTTCGCAGACGCGTTACGTCGAGCCGGTGCGGGTGGTCGAACGCCAATCGACGGACGTCGTGTCGGTCACTGACGAACGGCTCGCCCGGGCCCTGCGCTTTATCCGCGAGCAGGTGGGCGACGGTATTGACGTCAGCGATGTCCTGCGCGCGGTGCCGATGTCCCGCACGCTCCTCGAACGGAAATTTCAGGCGGCGCTCGGCCACTCGCCGCATCGCCAGATCGTGCACCAGCGCATCGCCCGCGCGAAGCACCTGCTGATTGAGAGCGAGGTGTCGATCGCGGTCGTGGCCGAGTTGGCCGGTTTCGACAGTGCGAGCTACCTCAGCGTCGCGTTTCGCCGCGAGACCGGGGAGAGCCCGTATGATTACCGCAAGCGCATGCGGACCGATCACGGTGCGAGCTAGCGCCGCGCACGGTGGAGCCCGATTGCCCCATCGGGCTGAAGCGGAACGTCGAGGTCGTCAGGGTTTGGGCGGGAGGAACGGGCGGCCGACGGCGGTGAGTTTGGTCCAGTCGCGCGGATCGACGTCATACGCCTCGCCGAAGCCGGCGACGATCCGGCCGCGCTGCGGTGTGAGTACGATGGCTTGGAAGTCGGGCAGCGAAGCCACGACGTCGACCGGGGCGCCGAATTTGCTGCGGAGCGCGGCGATCAGGCGGTCGGCCTCGGCACTGCCGCGCGCGAGGGGTTCCGCGGTGCAGGCAAACGTCAGCCGGCGACGGGCAAATCCCTGGAGGGTGATGGCCTCATCCTCGGCGAGCAGCACGCTGGCGCGGCGGTTTTGTTGCAGGTGCCGCGTGTGCACGGCGAGCCCGCTGACGCAGATGCCGAAGCGGCCGGAGTCGTCCAGGATCGCGGCGACCGGGGACGTGTCGGGTTCGCCGTCGGACGTGGCGGTGCCGAGGATGATCGTTTTGAAACTCTGGCGCAGCTGGATCGCGAGGGCCTGCGCACGTTCGAGCGAAGTGGACATGGCGGCATCACGGCATGCTCCGACGCGCGGTGCAAGCGGGTGGGCGGTGATCGGTAATCGATGGTCGGTGGGGGGAGGTCGGTGAACGGTGTGCCACCGATCCGATTCGCCGGCCGGTGAAGTCCCGGGGCCGCGCCGGGCCCATCGGGCGGCGTCCGGCGCAGCGTCGCCTGGGCCCTATGGTTTGCGGCCCGCGATGGCGGCCTAAGCCCCAATCTTCTCCTCGACGTACGGCGGGTGCCGACGTTTAACCGAGCATGGTCGAAACCCTCACGGTCAACCTCGGCGAACGCTCCTATCCGATCCATTTTGGCGCGGATCTCACGGCCGCGATTCGGGCGGATGTGACTCGGCTGACCGCGGCCGGTCGCAAGGTAGCGGTGGTGACCGACGAAAATCTTCAACGCGCCCAAGGGGCCCGATTGCTGGCGATGCTGGGTGGAGCGCCGGTGCTGGCGGTGTCGGCCGGTGAAGGCACGAAGTCGCTGGCCGGGTTTGGCCGCGTGCTGGACTTTCTGGCGGAAAACAAACTCGACCGCGGCGGCGTGGTGTTCGCCGTGGGGGGTGGCGTGGTGGGCGATCTCGCCGGTTTTGCCGCGGCCGCCTGGCTGCGGGGCGTCGATTTTCATCAGGTGCCGACGACTTTGCTTTCGATGGTCGACAGTTCGGTCGGCGGGAAGACCGGGATCAATATCGCGGCGGGGAAGAACCTGGTCGGGGCCTTTCACCAACCGCGCGCGGTTTACATCGCCACCGATCTGCTGGCCTCGCTGCCGCCGCGGGAATTTGCCGCCGGCATGGCGGAGGTGATCAAATACGGTTTGCTCGGTGATCCTGCGCTGCTGGCGGATCTTGAGCAATCGCCGCTGACGGCGGCGAGTCCGGCCTTGGCGGCCGTGATCCGGCGTTGCTGTGCGCTCAAGGCGCGGATCGTGGAGGCGGACGAACGGGAAACCGCCAAGGAGGGCGGCCGCGCGCTGCTCAACCTCGGACACACCTTCGGCCACGCGATTGAGAACGCCGCCGGGTACGGAGAATATTTGCACGGCGAAGCGGTGGCGGTCGGGCTTTGTGCCGCGGCGCGCCTGTCGCAGAAATTGGGTTACATCGGCGCCGGCGACGTCGCGCGCGTCGAGCGGGTGGTCACGGCGCATGCGTTGCCGGTCCGGTTGCGTTCGCCCCTGCCGTGGAGCGAACTCCACGCCGCGATGGGCCGCGACAAGAAGGTCCGCGCGGGCGGCCTGCGGTTCGTCGTGCTGAAAACTCCCGGCGAGGCCGTCACCCAAGGCGACGTCCCGCTGGCGCTGGCGGAGGCGAGTTTCCGCGAGGTCGGAGCCAGCTGAGGCCATTGCGGATGGCGGATTTTTCCCGCGTAGGCGGTGCGTAGGCCACCTTGCTGGCGGGCGCACCGCGACCGTTCAAAAGATCGGGGTGCGTGCGAGCGCGCTGACCTACGCCGGCGCGTCGGGGCTTTCTGATTGCGGAATCTGGCGTCGGTCGGTGTGCTCCCGCTCCCGCCGGACACCACGGCGTCCGCCACTAATCCGCACTCCACCACCCGAAATCCGCAATTCCGATGTCTGCCATCGATGAAGGTATTGTCCGCGAATATTTCGAGCAGAACGGCTTTTTGGTCCGGCAGGCGCGCAAGTATCAGGTGTCGGCGCGGCGGAAGGTGGCCGAGGAGGAGATCGACCTGATCGTGTTCAACCCGGCTTGGCAGCGTGGGGCGCGCCATCCGGACTTCTTTCTTTTCTCGAAGGAGTTGCCCTTTGTTCACCGGGCGATCGTCGCGGTCAAGGGTTGGCACACGGGTGTGTTCACCCCGACCATGCTGAAGAGTTCCCCGGAAATTTTCAGCTTCCTGCAGCAGAGCGTGCTCAAGGAGGCGTCGCGGTTGTTTCCGGTCGACCCCGGTGACCCCGAGTCCGCCGCTGTAACGAAGATTCTGGTGCTGCCGAGCCTGCCGACGACCGAGCCGTTCCGCTCCCAGAGCGTGGAGTTGCTCAAGGCGAGCGGCGTCGACGCGATCATTTCGTTCCGCTCGATGCTGCTCGACCTGATCGCCAAGATCGAAATCAACCAGAATTACAGCAAGAGCGACACGTTGCAGGTCATGCGGCTGTTGAAAAACTACGACCTGTTGCAGGACCCGCAACTCGATCTGCTGGCCGACCGGGCCGCCGGGCGCCGACCCAAAGTTTAAGCTGATGCCGACGACGATTCATCCCACCGCCATCGTGGAGCCGGGCGCGCAGCTCGGGGTCGATTGCGAAATCATGGCCTATGCGGTCGTGACAAAACATTGCGTGCTCGGCGACCGCGTCGTCGTGCATCCGTTCGCCGTCGTCGGCGGAGATCCGCAGTACCTCAAGTTCGACCGTGCGATGGAGTCGGGGGTGCGCATTGGCTCCGGTACGGTGTTGCGCGAGCACGTGACGATCAACCGCTCGATTTTGCCCGGCAAGGCGACGGTGATCGGCGAAAACTGTTTCTTCATGGCGGCGACCCATGCGGCGCACGACTGCGAGGTCGGCCACCAGGTGGTGTTCGCCAATGCGGCGCTGCTGGCGGGCCACGTGAGTGTGGGCGACCACACGTTCTTCGGCGGCGGGGCCGCCGTGCACCAGTTCTGCCGCATCGGCGAGGGCGTGATGGTGGCGGGGCACTCGTCGATTACGCGCGATGTGCCGCACTTCACGATGGTGGCGGATCGGGACGATGTGATCGGGTTCAATATTGTCGGGCTCAAGCGCCGTGGCTTGCCGCGGGCGGCGATCACCGAGCTCAAGGCGGCGTATCATGATGTCTATTTCACGCCCGGGAACATCCGCGACGTGGCGGCGGCTCGCCTTGCGGCCAACGTGTTCACCACCGTGGAGGCGAAACGCTTCCTCGCGTTTTTCGCCGGCGGCAAACGCAGCTTCGCGCGGGCGAGGCGGGCGACGGAGGGCGTCGCCGAGTAAGGACGAAGCCCGGCGGCGACTTTCATGAGTGTTTCTGCAAAACTCGCGTTGACGTGTGGTGATCCGGCCGGGGTCGGACCGGAGATCATTGCCGCGTGGCTCGCGGCGCATCCGGCGGAGGTGGAGCGGGTGGCCGTCGTCGGCCCGGCGCGCTGGTTGGAGACGTTGCCGGCGGCGGTCACGAAGGTGGCGGTCGGGCTCGAGGAATTTGTCGCGACGCCGGGGCGGCCCTGCGGCGAGGGCGCGTTGGTGGCGTGGGGCGCGATGGAGCGGGGGGCGGAAGGATGCCGCACCGGGGAATTTTCCGCCGTGGTGACTGGTCCGGTCAGCAAGGCCGAGCTCGCGAAGATCGGTTATCCGTATCCGGGGCAGACGGAATTTTTTGCGGCCCGCTGGGGCGGTGATCCGGTCATGGCCTTTTGCGGCGGCAAGTTGCGCGTCGTGCTCGCGACCTGGCACGTGCCGCTCTTCGAGGTGGGGCGGCTGCTCGGGCCGCACCTCTTGCACCGCACGGTGGTGGCGGCGGACCAGCTGTGCCGGGCGGAGGGGATCACCGCCCCGCGGATCGGCGTGTGTGGACTCAATCCGCACGCGGGTGAGGGAGGTTTGATCGGCTACGAGGAGCGGGACTTCATCGATCCGGCGCTGGATCACCTCCGGCCGGGTTTCCCCGGACTGTCACGCTGCGAGCCGGGCGATACGCTCTTTGCGCGGGCGGTGCGCGGTGAGTTCGATGTGGTGATTGCGCTCTACCACGACCAGGGCCTCGCGCCGCTCAAGCTGATCGATTTCGACGCAGCGGTAAACGTTACGCTCGGCCTGCCCCATGTGCGGACGAGCCCGGACCACGGGACGGCGTTCGGCATCGCCGGTAAAGGCGTGGCGCGGGCGACGAGTTTTGCGAACGCGGTGACGGTGGCACGGCGGTTGATCGCGGCGCGGGCCAAGTAGGCCCGGCCTTTCGCGCGGGCGGGACGGGCGGGAAGAAAGAGATTGCGGCCGAAAATTCGCCGCGACCACACTCTGGTCCACTCCCCATGAAAAACGTTCGTCTCGGCATCGTCGGTCTCGGCAACATCGGCAAGTTCCACACGAGCTATCTGCTCGAGAACAAAATTTCGCGCTGCACGCTTGCGGCGGTCAGCGACGCCTTCGCGCCGGGCCTGAAGCCGTTTGAGGGCCGGCCGAACCTGAAGACCTTTGCGAGCTGCGAGGAGATGATCCGCTCCGGCTCCATCGACGCGCTCGTGGTCGCCACGCCGCACTTCCTCCACACGACCATCGGCATCGACGCGTTGAAGAACGGCCTGCACGTCATGATCGAGAAGCCCATCTCCGCGCACAAGGCCGACGCCGAGCGCCTGATCGCGGTGGCGAAGCAGTTTCCGCAGCAGGTCTTCGCCGGCATGTTCCAGATGCGGGTCGAGCCCCGCTACCTGAAGGTCAAGAACCTCATCCAGAGCGGTGAACTCGGAAAAATCGTGCGCATCAACTGGATCATCACCGACTGGTTCCGGACCGAGGCGTATTACGCGAGCGGCGGCTGGCGGGCGACGTGGAAGGGCGAGGGCGGCGGCGTGCTGCTCAACCAGTGCCTGCACCAGCTCGACATGCTCCAATGGCTCTGCGGCATGCCGGCGCGTGTGCGCGGGTTCTGTCAGCTCGGCCGTTTCCACAACATCGAGGTGGAGGACAACATCACGACCTACCTCGAGTGGGCGGACGGCGGCACGGGCGTGTTCGTTTCGTCCACGGGCGAGGCCCCGGGCACCAACCGTTTCGAGATCTGCGGCACCCGCGGCAAGGTGGTGCTCGAAAACAACAAGCTTACCTTCAACCGGAACGACGCCGACATGGTCGAGTTCAGCAAGACCTCGAAGAGCGGTTTTGCAAAGCCCGAGGTCTGGAACGTCGAGATCCCGTTCGACACGGCGAACAACCCGCACGGGATTTTGATGCAGAACTTCGTCGACTCGATCCTCGACGGCACTCCGCTCATCGCGCCCGGCGCCGAAGGCATGGGCTCGGTCGAGCTCGCCAACGTGCTGCTG
>CAIJFT010000445.1 GCA_903820035.1 uncultured Opitutia bacterium | reverse complement strand
TTTTTTCCGAGGGCGAGCGCGCGGGCGGCGACGGCGCCGGGGCCTTTGCCCTGCAGTGAACTGGCGTCGAAGCGGCCTTCGCCGGTGATGACGAGGTCGGCGGCGGCGAGTTTGGGCTCGAGGTCGAGCCAGGCGGAAACGAGGTCGAAGCCGGGCAACAGCGCCGCGTCCGCGGCGGTCATCAGACCAAACGAAATGCCTCCGGCTGCGCCTGCGCCCGGGGTTTCGAGCAACGATTCCGGTCGGCCGCAGTGCGTGCACAGGAGTTTTCCGAGACGCGAGCTCTCGGCGTCGAGGCGGGCGAGGTCGGGCGGCTGCAGGCCTTTTTGCGGGCCGTAGGTGGCGGCGGCGCCGTTGGGGCCGGTGAGCGGATTGGTCACGTCGCACGCGATGCGGATCGGCGGCAGGCCGGCGGCGGCGCGGCCGTGGAAGCCGAGAATCTCCGACCAGCGCGCGGGGATCGGCGGGTCGACGGGCAGGCCATCGCGAGCGGTGCCGTTGACGTCGAGCGCGGCGAGCGCGCCGAGGCCGAGGTCGTGCGTGGCGCTGCCGCCGACGCCCAACACGAGCGCGGTGGCGCCGCGCGCGGCGGCGTAACGCATTAGTTCACCGGTGCCGCGGGTTGTCGTCTGCCAGGGATCGCGTTGGTCCGGGGTCAGGAGGGCAAGGCCCGAGGCGGAGGCCATTTCGATCACGGCGATGATGGCGGGGGAGCGGGTGGCCGGCGGGAGATGCAGCAGAGCGACCGCGGCGGCGGGGATGTGGGCCAGCGGCACGAAACCGAGGGTGGCGTCGACCGGTTGGCCGCGCGGGCCGGTAACGCGGAGGGTTTCGATTGTACCGCTGGCGGCGCGGGTGAGGATCGGGCAGAACCCTTCACCGCCGTCGGCGAGCGGGCAGAGGTCGAGCGTCCAGTCGGGGTGCGCCGCGCGCAGGGCGTCAGCCGCGATCGTGCAGGCCTCCGGCGCGGTCAGGGAATCCTTGAACTTGTCGAAGGCGAGCAGGACGCGCATCCCCGAAGCTTTCGCGAAAGGAGGGCCGGAACAAGTCGGGAAACCTGCTCCGGCGCGGCCGGGCCCGGGTCAGTACGTGCCCTTGATCCCCACGGTCCACTGACCGCCGTACTTCTCCTTCATCTGCATCCGGTGGTCGGATTTGAAGTACCAGTTCTTGCCGGCGTTGAAGGCGTTTCGACCGGAAACGAAGAGGTTGGTGTGACGCGAAAACGCCCAGCCGGCGCCGACGTCGCAGACGACGCGCTGCTTCAGGTATTGCAGATCGCCGCGGTTGAGCGCCGAGGTCAGGGCGTTCGCGACAATGCTTTCATCGACGTAGGTGCCGGCGAGACTGGCGTTGAACTTGCCGTAGCGATAAAAGGCGCCGGCGGAACCGTTTTGCGGGGCCCAGCCGGTGTTGCTGTTGATGTTCTCGATCGGGCGCGGGTTTGAGTTAAAGCGGGCGTAGTTCGCGAAGATGCTCGTGCCCTTGAGCCACGCCCACGGGAGGAAGGTCAGCTGCTGGCTGTAGGCCAGCTCGATGCCCTTGATCCGGCGGGTGCCGGGGATGTTTTGGAACGTGATGAAGTCGTAGCTCCCGTAGACCGGATCATTGCCGTAGCCGGCCTCCGCGGCGGTTTGGAGATAGGTCGTGGTCGAGCCGTTCAGGTCCGTTTGGAAGGCGTGCACGCTGAGGGTGCCGGCCGGTTCAAAGTAGTATTCGAGCATCGCGGACATCTTGTCCGAGCGCTCGGGCTTGAGGTCGGGATTCGGGATCGAGATCTGCGTATCGGCGGTATTGATGGTCCACGCCCCGGCGATCTGGCTCAGGCTGGGGCGCTTGATCGCCTTGCTGTAGCCGAGCTTCAGGTTGAGGTTGCGGGCGATCTGATACTTGGCCGAGGCGCTCGGCAGGAAGTCGGCGTAGTTGCCGTAATCCTGGGTCATGCCCTTCGAGTATTTGTAGGCGACGTAATCGAGGGTGCTGACGGCGGCGTAGGTGCCGTTGGCGTTGCGCGTCGCAAAGGGGTTCTTCGACACCGGCACGAGCACGGGCACCGAGCTGATCGTATCCGTCATCTCGTAACGTCCGCCGGCCTGAAACTGCCACTGGCCGGTGCGGGTGTTGCCCATCACGTAGCCGGACTTGATCGTTTCCTGGTTGCTGTGCGGGCTGCTGAGCACGGTCTCGAGGTTCGCGGCGTTGTTCGCGACCGTCTGGGTGAAGTAATTGGGATGGGTGAACTGCTGCTGGAACAGCGCGGCCTTGTCGGGGACGGGCAGGCTCCCGAGGTTGCCGCCCCATTGGTCAAAGCGGAAGGCGGCGGGCGACGGCGGCATGGCGGCGTTCAGCTGGCTGCCCGTGGGCCCGACATAGGTGTAGGTGTTGGCGAAGATCACGTCGCCGCGCCGGTAGGTGACCTGCTCATGCAGGCCCGTCTTGAAGAAGGTGGGCAGTTCCCAGGCCATGGCGTAGCGGGCGTTGAGCTGGCCGACGTACTGCTCGGTTTTGCCCCGCGTGCGGGTGTTGGTGATGTTGCCCGCCTGCAGGTCGGAGCGGCCCCAGTTGTTCAAGTCGTACCAGCTGCCGCCTGTGGTGCCGGGCGTCTGGGTGATCGTCCACGCCGCCGAATCGTTGTCGGGCCGCTCGGCGGTCCAGCCGATGCGGGTGAGTTGGAGGCCGGCCGTATCGACGGCGCCCATGTGCAGGCTGCCGTTTTGACTGCGGGCGCGGGAGAAACTGAAGCCGCCGTCTGCGGCCAGCCGGCCCAGCTTGTAGGTGAAACTCGGCGCCAGGTTCGTCGTGTCATTCTTCTTGTTGCCGTGGCTGCCGGTCTGCTCAAGGCGGGTGTTGGCGTTGGCGGTCGGCGCGGCCACGACGCGGGTGAGCGCGGCGTTTGTGGTGCTGTCGGCCGCGCTGACGCGGAAGTTGAGATTCCGGTTGGCGATGACGTCGCTGAACTGCGTGTAGCTGGCGGCGAGCGAAAGCCGGAACGCGGGGCTCCAGGGCTGGTAGTCGAGCTTGAGCCCGCCGGAGTACTTCGTGCCCATCTTCGGGCCGTCCTTGAAATTCACGGCGGTGATCAGCGGGTGTCCGGCGGCCAGGGCCTGCGCCGACGTGTAGTCGTAGGTCATGCTGTTGCGAAACTGCTCCTTGAAGACGCTGGTCGAGGAGAAGTTCAGCGCGACGCCGAGTTTGTTTTCAAAAAAAATGTCCGAGTAATCGGCCACCACGGTCGGCCGGGACTTGCGGTGCAGGTGGTCGTCGTGCCGTGGCGTGGCGCGCAGCGTGTACTCGTACTGGTTGCCGATGAAGCCGAAGGTGTAGTTGAAGCGGCGGCCCTTCCGGTCGAGCGCGCTTTTGGTGCGCAGGTTGACGGTGCCCGCGGGCGCATCGCCCGGCATGTCGGCGCTCAACGTCTTGTTCACCTCGATCGACTCGATGTTGTTGATCGAGAACGCCTCGAACTCGAACTGGCGCGTGTCGGCGCCGAACGACGCGCCGGCAACCGTATTTGCCATCGTGTTACCGTCGATGGTAACGTAGCCGTAGCGCGGCTGCATGCCGCCCATCCGGGCGGCGCGGGTGTCGGTTTCGACGTAGTCGAGCGTGACGCCCGGCATGAATTTAAGGAACTCGCCGACGTTGCCCTCCGCGATGTCGCCGAAGTTGTCGGCGGCGACGACGGTCTTCACGTTCATCGCCTGCTTCTGTTCGGCCACGGCCTTGGCCTGCCCCTCGCGCTCGGTCGAGACCACGAAGGCGCCGAGTTGCACGATTTCCTGGGCCGTCCGCCGCGAGCCGGCGGGGGCGAGTTCGAAATCACGGGTGGCCGTGGCATTCGGCGCCACCGCCACGGTGGCGCTCGTGGTCTCATGGCCGGGGTAGGTTGCGACCAGTTTCACGGTTCCCGCCGGGGCGTTGTGGAGTTGAAAGTAGCCGCCGTCCTCGGACTGCGTCACCTGGGGCGTGCCCTCGATGCGGATCTCGGCGTTACGGATGTATTCACCGGTGGCCGGATTGAAGACGCGGCCCGAAATCGTGCCGGTGCCTTGGGCCAGCAGAGTCAGGGGCAAGAGCAGGAGGGCGCACAGACCGAGCGAGGCGTGAACCAGCAGGCGCGGCGCGCGCGAGGGGGAGAAGCGGAGGACAAACGAGGCGTTCATAGGGATTGTGTGGGGGGCGCAAAAACCGGAGCGCGGTCGCAGGGTGATCGCCCTTACGAAATAACGTCAGTGGTGCGGAGACGGGACCACGTTTTCGCCTGCGGCTCAAACGCGGCCATGGGAATCATGAAATCGCCTCAACTCGCGACCTTGGCGAAGCGGGGCTGGCGGACGCCGCGGTGTTCGATGGCCTCGATGAACATCGCCGCCGGGCGGACCCACAGGCCGCGTTCGCCGTAGAGCGCCTGATAAACCACAAGCGGTTCCAAGGTCTCCGAGTGCCGCGCCAAGCCGAGCACGCGGTAATCGTTACCCTTGTAGTGACGGTAAAGTCCGGGCTGCGGTTCGGCCGGAAGAGGGGGCAGCGGGTCGTTGCTCATGCAGCGACCATGGAACAGGAAGACCGGGGAGGGCGGGAAGGATGAAGTGGGATCGGGCGCAATGCGCATGCCCGATCTGTGCCCGCCGGCTGCCCCGTTGCGGCGGCCTCGGTCAATGCGGCAAGATCCCGAGGGGCCCTTTGGACCTTCGCGTTCTCCCCGGCCTCCCGGTTCAAATGCTGCGGGCCGGGTCGTCGTTCCTCACTGCACCCGCAGGATACCCTTCATCAGCGCGGAGTGGCCGGGGAAGGTGCACACGAAGTCGTAGTCGCCCGGCGTCGTCGGCACGTTGATGAAGATCGTGTCGCTCGTGCCCGGCTGGGTGAGCTGCGTGTGGAAGAGGACGTCGGCCGAGTCCGGCACATAGTTTTTCGCGGGGCCGTCGAGGCCCAGCGTCAGCGCCGCCTCGCCGACCGCCTGGCCGCGGCCCGGCGCGCACAACACGAAATTGTGCAGCATGTCGTCGGTGTTGCGGAACACGAGCCGCAGCCGCGAGCCGGCCTTCGCTGTGAGCAGCGTGGTGTCGTATTTCAAGCCGGGCACCGTGCCGAGGATGACGGCCTGGTCGCCCTCGTCGCTGGTCCAGCTGGAGGGAGCCTTCACCGGATGTTTCGCGGTGTTGGCGGCGGCGGTCGCGGGCACCGGCGCGACGCAGAGTTCGGCGTCCTTCGGATCGAGCGGAATAATGCGGGCACCGTCGGGGAAGCGGTTGAGGGTGTAGTACGCGGTGGGATGCACCAGCGTTTCCGCGCCGCCGGCGGCGCGGAGCCCCGGGGCCTTGATTTCGTGGATGTAGCCTTCGCGCAGGCAGGCGAGTGCGAGCCGCACGCTCAGGCCGTCGGGGGCGACGACGACCTTGCGCACGGGGCAGTTGAGCCGGTTGACGGGGGCGCTGCCGTAGGCCGCGTGGTAGAGGTAGGTGTAGCCGCCGATCGTGTAGCTCTCGGTTTTTTCCGCGGTCACGCGGTCGACGGGTGAGGTGAACGTGAGCGTGAAGCCGTCGGGCTGCGCCGCGATGGTCTTGATCTCAAACGGCGTGCGCCCGGTCCATTCGAGGCGCTCGAGTCCGAACTGCTTTGGCCCCACCGAGCCCCAACCGCGCGCGGTCTCGCCGGCGAACAGGACGCCGTCCTCACCGTGCGCGATGCGGATGATCCCGCAGTCGAAACCCTCGCGGAACGCGATCGCCGCACCCTGCCAGACGCCCTTCACCTGCTCGAGGGCGACGCGGGTGATTTTACTCTGGCCCTGGTCGGCGACGAAGAGCTGGCCGGCGAACGGCCCGAACTTTCCGCCGGTGAGATCCTCGATCACGCCGGAGTTGGAGATGCCGTGCACCGTGTGCGGCAGCCAGACCGCGGGCGGTTTAAGACCGGGGAGTTTCTTCGCGACGTCGAACATCGGCTCCTCGAAATCCTTGATGTCCGCGGGACGCAGCCGGACCGTCGAGCCGGGCTGGCGGCTCCACGCGAGGCCGGCGGGATGGCCGGCGAAATCGCCCGGGGTGATGTGCGTGATCCGGCCGGAGCCGACCCACTCACCCTGGTTTTCCGACGTGAACCAATCGCCCTTGGAGGTGATCAGAAAGCCGCACGGCGAGCGCAGGCCCGCCGCGATCGGCGTGAACTGGCCGTCGGGCGTGATCTCGACCATCCAGCCGCGCCACGGGGCGGGCGCTTGCGTGGTGCCGCCGAACGCGACGTTCAGCGTGACGCGCAGATTGCCGTTGGGCGCGAGCACCGGCCCGAAGGCGTACTCGTGGTAGCTGCCCGAGATCGGAATCTTGGCGACCGTTTCAAAGCGATCGGCGCGGCCGTCGCCGTCGGTGTCGACGAGGCGGGTGAGTTCCTGGCGTTGCGCCACGTAGTAACCGCCGGCCGGGGCGGCGATGATGCCGAGCGGCTCGTGCAGGCCGGACGCGAACAGGGTGAACTTCGGGGTCGCGCCGGAGTAGGCGCCGTCCACCCACCAGATTTCGCCGCGGCGCGTGGTGACGAGCAGGCGCTTGCCCGCGACGGGTACGATGCCGCTGGCCTCGAGGACGATGGCCTCGGGCACATCGAGGTTGGTGCGTTTCCAGAACGTGTTCTCGCGTTCGACGAGTGCGTCCGACGGTTTCGCGAAACGTTCGGCGGCCGAGGGGTTGTTGACGCGCACGGGCGCTTCCGCGGCGTAGGCGGTGGTGGCGGCGAGCAGGAGGAGAAAAGGTTTCATGGGGCGATTACCAGACGAGGGAGTAGCGGATCGGCTGGGCGAGGTTGCCGGCGGTGAGGGCGATCGCGAGTTGCTGGTGGCCGTTCACCGTGCGGATGACCGGCTTGTGGGTGGCGTCGGCCGGCCAGTCGACGAACCAGGTGCGGTCGCCGATGATCCAGCCGCGGCCGCCGGGCTGCGGCGTGATTTTATCCGCCTCGGCGAGGAGCACCCAGGTCGACCAGGAGGACAACTTGCCGCCCAGCGTGAGCGTGCGTTCGAGGCCGCGGCCGGCGGCGAGCGGCTGGAGCCGGTCGCGGACGTTGAGCTCGGACATCGCGGCGAGGAACACCGGCGTGCCGTCGCGTTCGAGTTCGTAGCCCTGCGAAGTCCAAAGTGCTTCGGGCTGGTCGGGCCAGTCGCCGGTCGCGGCCTTCTCGATCATCGCGATCGTCGGCTTGCCGGAGAACGTGAGCGCGGGTCCGGTCGGCCGCGCGATCTGGTCTTCGCCGCGGCCCTCCCACATCGGGCCGGCGTCGACAAACGGGCCGCGCCAGACGCGCAGCACGGTGCCGGTTTCAAAGTCGTAGGCGAAGTGCACGCCGGCGGGGGTGCCGACGGACGCGGCGTAAAGGCGCTTGCGCGGATCGAACGGCACGAAGCCGCGCTGCAGCAGCACCCGGTCGGTCGGTTCGACGCCGACCGCCTTGTTGTTGTCCCCCGCGCGCCGGCCCCGGCGGTTGCCGGCGGCCTCGTCGCGGACGGTGATGTAATGCGGGGCGAGGCCGGGGCCCTCGGCGAGGAGTTCCAAGGTGGGCCGCGGATTCGCCGTGTGGCGCAGGTCCAGGCGGAAAGCGTGACGACCGGCGGAGAGCGTCACGGTGCCCGGCGGCACGGCGCGTTCGACGGGCGCGATGATGGTGGCGCCGTCGATTTGCAGCCGGGCCAAGCTGCCGGTTTCGATCGTGAAGCGGTAGTCGCCGGCGCGCGGGGCGACGAAGGTGCCGGTGAAGACGAGGGCGAACTTGCCGCTCTTTTCCACGGCGCCGTGGGCGAAGCGCGCGGGCACGCCCTCGGCGGCCGGCTTCGACTGGTCGTAGTCGCCCACCTGCTTGAAGTCGCCCGGATAGAGTTTGTAGCGGAGATTTTCGACGCCGAGTTCGAGGCCGGTTTCGAAGCGCTTCACGGCGAGGCGGCGGAGCGCGACGGCGCCGTGATCGCCCTGGATCATGAGCGGGCCGAGGGCGCGCTCATCGTCGGCGAGGGCGCTGCGCGTCGGGCCGTTGAGCTCGACGTTTTCGTGGAGGGTGAAGCCGTTGAGTACGACCTTCGCAAAGCGGGCGCGGCGGATTTTCTGGCCGGCGGCGTCGAAGCGCGGCGCCTCGAATTCGATGTGCAGGGTCTGCCAGAGCCCGGGGGCGCGGCAGGCGTTGGCGCGCGGAGCGACGCCCTCGTAGCCTTCGTTCCCCTTGCCGCGGGCGGCGTCCCACCGCTCGTAGAGGCCGCCGCCGTCGCCGGGCTTCGGCGTGCGCACGCCCCAGCTGTCGAACAGCTGGACTTCGTAACGGCCCTGCAAATACACGCCGGAGTTCGAGCCCGGGGTGAGGAGGAATTCAAGGTCGAGCTCGAGGTCGCCGTGTTCCCACGCGGTCAGGAGATGGCCGCGCGCGGCCTTGTCTTTGCCGGGATTGCACACGAGCACGCCGGTGCCGGGCGCGGCGGTCAGCACGGGGTCGCGGCGGGGGTCGCCGGCGACGCCGCCGGCGAGCTGCCAGTTGGCGGTGAGCGGCTGAAACGCGCCGGCGTTTTGCAGCGACACGGGCGCGGGCGGAAGCCCGGTTTGGGCGCGCAGGGCGCCGGTGACGATAAGGGCCGCCGACAAGACGAGGGCGCGGCGGAGACCGAGTGGGTAGGGCATGGGGACGGGCGGCGAAGTTCGACGGTCTCGCGGTGCGCGGCAAACCCGGATTTTGGCGCGGCGGCGTAGCCCGGCCCGCTCGTGGGCGCCGCCCTACGCCGCGGGGCGTTTGACCGCGAGGGTGCGCCCGTCTTGCCAAACGCCTTCCGTGAGGAGGGTGAATGCATTCGCGGGCAAGCCGCGTTCGTTGCGGTGCGTCAGGCCGACGAGCAAGTCGACGGCGTTGGCGCCGAGCTTGGCGTAGTCCTGGCGGACGCCGGCGATGCCGCGGTCGGTGCTCCGGCGGTCGAGGCTGACGACGGCGACGTCGCGCGGCGCGGCCCGGCCCAGTTCACGCAGCCAGGCGAGCAGCAACGGCACCTCGAGGCCGAGAATCACGTCGGGCTGGTGCCGGTTGAACCACGCGGCGAATTTTCCGGCGTCGGGCGTATCGAGCAGCAGCGGGGGAATACGTTCCCGGGTCGGCTGGTCGGATTGGTCGAGCAGGGCGGCGGCGACCCACCGGCGTTCGACCTTTTCGTGGACGCGCCGCTGCAGGACGAGACCGGCGCGCCGGCGGCCGGCGGCACGCGCGTGGCGGACGGCGAGTTGGTAGCCGTTGAAGTGGTCGTGGCCGACGCGGTTGATGGTGACGCCCTTGAGCGAGTAACCGATGCCGACGGCACCGAACTGCGTCCAGTCGAGCTCCAGTGTCTCC
>CAIJFT010000444.1 GCA_903820035.1 uncultured Opitutia bacterium | reverse complement strand
GCCCGTGCGTCATTCCTTCGCACCCATGAAAGCCCGCCCCCTCGCCTTCGCCCTCTCGTTTCTCGCGGCCGCCGCCTTCGCCCCGGCCGCCGACAACCAGCTCACCGCCGCGGAGAAGTCCGCCGGCTGGCAGCTTCTCTTTGACGGCCAGACCATGAAAGGCTGGCGCACCTACGCTGGGAAACCGGCTGGCGGCTGGGAGGTGCTCGAAGGCACCTTGCACGCGATCGCCAAGGTGAAGGGCTCGGAGCTGATCACGGAAAAGAAGTTCAAGGACTTCGAGTTCGCTTGGGAGTGGAAGGTGCCCGTCGCCGGCAACAATGGCGTGAAGTACTTCGTCACCGAGGCCCGGACGAAGTCGCCCGGTCACGAGTACCAGATGCTCGATGACGACGGCCATCCCGACGGCAAGATCGGGCCCCACCGCCAGACCGCGTCCTTCTACGACGTGCTGCCGCCCGCGGCCGACAAGCCCTCGCGCAAGCCCGGCGAGTGGAACCAGTCCCGGATCGTGGTGAAGGGAAACACCGTCGAGCACTGGCTCAACGGCAAGAATGTCCTCACCTACGTCCTCGGCAGCCCCGAGGTGAAAGCCGGCTTGGCGAAGAGCAAATTTGCGAAGGAGCCCGGCTTCGGCGACAAGATCGAAGGGCACATCATGCTCACCTACCACCAGGACAACTGCTGGTATCGGAACATTAAGATTCGCGAGTTGAAGTAAGGCGGGGCGCCCGCCCGAGGAGCGGGCCGACCATCCAAAAAAGCGGGGGGCCTCACCCCGCTTTTTTCATGTCCCAAAACCACGGACCTAGCCTGCCCGTAGGTTTGCCTGCCGGCGGGAGCCCGGGCCGCGCGCAAGCGCGCTGACCTCCGGTTCTCATGCGCGCCGCCCTCAGCAGGGCATGAGAATCCTTCACCGCTGCGCAGGACTACGCGGCACGTGAAATGCTGGAAAGGAAGGCCTGTGGGCCCGAGGCCCCTCCTACAGTGCGGTGTTGCTTATGCATGGAGACTCCTTTTCGTACGTAACCACTCAGTTACCCCACCCGCCGCCGCCGGACACCCCCTTCCGTTACTGATTAGCGTCATATCCTCTTTCTTCACGAAACCATGCACACCCTAGCACACCTATCACGGAGGCTCTGCCTCCTGTTCTGCGCCACCCTGCTCACCGGCCTTACCTGGGCCCAGAGTCAGTCCTCCAACATCATCAGCGGTCAGGTCAGCAACGCCGCGACGAAATCGTACCTGCAGGGTGCCATCGTCGAGATCGCGGGCACCGCCTTTTCCACCACGACGGATCGCGAAGGTCGCTTCGAGCTGATCGGCGTTCCCGCCGGCTCGGCGACGCTGAGCGTCAGCTACACGGGTCTGGATGCGAAACAGATCCCCCTTGCGGTGTCCGCGGGCGGCCGCGTGAAGCAGGACGTTGAGCTCACCTCCGGCATCTACAAAATGGAGAAGTTCACCGTCGCCGGAGAGCGCGAGGGCACGGCGCTGGCCGAGACCCTGCAGCGCATCGCGCCCAACGTGAAGAACATCGTGTCATCCGATACCTTCGGCAACATCGCCGACGGCAACATCGGCGACATGCTCCAGCACGTTGTCGGCATCACCGCCGACTACAACGGACCGGACGTCCGCCAGATTTCCATCCGCGGCGTCGGTTCGGCGCTGAGTTCGGTCACGATGGACGGCTCGCAGGTCGCCAGCGCGCAGTCCGCCGGCACGGGCCGCCAGTTCGAATTCGAAACCGCCTCGCTGGGTAACATCGAGTCGATCGAAGTCACCAAGGCGCCGACACCTGACATGGACGGCGCGTCGATCGGCGGCAGCGTGAACCTCGTCACAAAGAGCCCCTTTGACCGCAAAGAGGGCCGGGTCTTCACCTACACCGTGGGTCTTGCCGCGCAGCCGACCTACGCCGGCCCCGTCGACTCCAGCTGGAAGCAGCCGATCCGCGGCTTCGGCCCGTCGCTGAATTTCAACTACTCCGACCTGATCGGCGAGAAACGGAACATCGGCATGGTGCTCACCGCAACGGTCCACAGCCAGCCCGCGGGCGGCGGTCTTATCGCCACCACCTATGAGCGCCGCAACGACGAGGGCCCCGCTTTCACCAACAGCATCAGCCGTTACATCGTGAATGGGGCCACCCGCTCCCGCATCGCAACGGGCGCCAAGTTCGTCTACAAGTACAGCGAGAACACGCAGTTCTCGGTCAACAACGTGTTCAATTTCTTCCACGAGAATAACGACACCCGCTACCACACGCTCAACTCGCCCGTCGTCACCACCGCCGCCATGCCCAGCCTGGTCGCGACGGTCGACGGCGCGGGCAACCGCACCGGCGGCGGCTACGTGAAGCCCGGCTACACCAACACCTTCACGCAGGTGTTCGCCCAGCCCACCGAGCCCCCGACCCCGGCGGCGGAGTTCTACACCACGAAGTGGAATACCCTCGGCGGCACCGCGAACCTCAACGTTGCCTCCAACGACAAGTCCGGCCGCACCTTCGTCTTCTCCCCCAGCGCGCGGCACAAATATCCGGGCCTGCTGATCGACTACAGCCTCTCCTACTCGAACTCGGCCACCTACTACGACGTCGCCCACGACAACGACAAGTACAAGGCCGCACCCACCGGCAGCGTGTTCCTTGAGATCCCGAACGTCGGCTTCGCCATCGATCGCGCGGAGAACATGAAGGTGGCCACGGTCCGCCAGACCCAAGGCCCGGATTGGCAGAACTTCAGCAATTACAGCCGCCTCCGGATCGACCAGAACGACCAGCGCGGCTACGATCGCGTTTACGCGGCCAAGTTTGACCTCAAGAAAGAGGTTCAGACCATCGTTCCGTTCTACTACAAGACAGGGTTCACCGCCCAGCGGCAGACCCGTCACCTCTGGCAGAACCCGCACCGTTACTTCTACACCGGGCCGGACGGCCTGCTCAATACGGCCGACGACAACGTTGGCATCGCACAGTTCAGCGCCTTCCCGAAATCGCTCACGTGGGATGAAAAGGAATACTACCTCAACCGTGGCGGCGTCCCGCAGTGGGTTGACGCCTACAAGGTCGCCGCGAGCCGGCGCGACCAGCCGAAGCTCTGGCGCGAGGATGTTTCCTTCACCAGCACCCGCCTGACCTCCGACCAGGAGATTCAGGAGGAAATCAAAGCCGCCTACCTGATGGGTAACGTCCGCGTCACCCGCCAGTTCTCCCTGCTGGCCGGCGTGCGCGTGGAAGACACCGACGTAAGCGGCGAAGGCCCGCTCAACTTCCTCACCCCCGAGGAGCGCGCCCGCCGCGCCGCTTGGGTCGGGCCGGTCACCGACGCGGAAATCCTCCGCCGGAACGTCGCCCAATATGGCAGCCGCTCAACCAGCACGGGCCACTATCGTTTCTTCCTGCCCGGCGTGCACGGGAAATACCAGTGGACGGCCAACCTCCTCTCGCGTCTCAGCTGGTCGACTGGTGTCGGTCGCCCGCCCTTCGGCTCCATCATCCCGAACACCACGGTCAATGACACGGCCCAGACGCTCACCGTCACCAATCCGAGCCTAAAGCCCCAATACGCCCGGAACTGGGACTTCACCACCGAGTACTACTTCACCCCGCAGGGCATGATCTCCTTCGGTGCCTTTGCGAAGCGGATCACCGACTACATCCAGACCGACAGCAGCCAGTTCGTGCCCTCGGGCCAGAACAACGGCTTCGACGGCCAGTACGGCGGCTACCGCATCTCGACGTCGATCAACAGCGGCTACGCCCAGATCCGCGGCTTGGAGTTTAACTACCAGCAGCAGCTCGCCTTCCTCCCCGGCTGGGCCAAGGGGCTCAGCCTTTACATGAACGGCACCAAGTTGTGGACCAAGGGCAACAACTCGGCGTTCGTCACCGGTCCGGGCAGCAGCGCCGGCGGCACGCTGGCCGGCTTCTTGGACTTCACCGGAAACGTCGGTATCGGTTTCCGCGGCTATGGTTTCGACCTTCGCCTGCAGGCCGTCTACCGCGGCGAATACCTGATCTCCAATTCGACCACGCCGGCGCTCGTCACCTGGCAACTCCCGAAGACCTCCTGGACCTGGAAGTCCCGCTACGCGTTCACCAAGACCGTCAGCGGCTTCGTCGACCTCGAGAACTTCACCGAGACCCTGCTCGACAACCGCTACGCGGCCTACAAGGACCGCCCAAGCTACTGGCGCACCTTCCACACGAAGGTTGTGTTTGGCGTCACGGGCCGGCTCTAAGCCAAACCTCGCCGGCACGTCCGGCTCAACTTACGCGGCGCGCGGGAGCAATCCCGCGCGCCTATTTTGTCCCCGGAGATCGCGCCAGCGCGAGGGATGATACCCAAAGCCGCTAGCTAATACACTTTAGGTTGGCGCGCCAGAGTTTACCTGATCGGCGAGCCAGGTGTGGATGAGGGAGGCGACCGCGGCCGGGGTGGACCAAGGGCGCGCCGCGGCGGCGAGATGATCTTCGAGGCGGCGCAG
>CAIJFT010000443.1 GCA_903820035.1 uncultured Opitutia bacterium | reverse complement strand
GTTGGATGTTCAGGATGACACCAGGAGCCTGACCGCCGGGGTTATGCCCCGCCCACGCGGAAAGGTAGACGTTCTCGGCGCCGTCGGTCGTGTCGGCGATATCGCTGAGGCGCACGGGCGAGCCGTTACGATAAGCAAGAATGACGCGGTTGTATTCGTCGGGCGAACGCAGCTGATCGTTGGCGTCGATAGTAGAGGACTGCTTCAGGCCGTCGAAGCTACCCTTGGCACTGTTCGCATTAGCACCGACGACGGCTTGGCGGACCGTCTCGAGGCTGAGGCCATAGGAGGCGAGCGCGGAAGGGTTCACGCGGATACGGATCGCGGGGCGCTGGCCGCCGGAGATGCTGACCATGCCCACCCCGGAGACCTGCGAAAGCTTCTGGGCGAGGCGCGTGTCGACGAGGTCGGCGACCTTGGGCAAAGGCAGGGAATCCGAGGTGACCGCGAGCGTCATGATCGGCGCGTCGGCTGGGTTCACCTTGCTGTAGATAGGCGGATTGGGCAGGCCTGGCGGGAGATACGCCGAGGCTTCGTTGATGGCGGCCTGGACCTGCTGTTCGGCGACGTCGAGCGAGATCGCGAGATCGAACTGGAGCGTGATGGAGGAAGCGCCGGCCGAACTCGTCGACGCCATCTGCGTGAGCCCGGGCATCTGGCCGAGGCGGCGCTCCAACGGAGCGGTGACCGCGGTCATCATCACCTCCGGGCTGGCTCCAGGGTAGAAGGTGGTCACCTGGATAGTCGGGTAATCGACCTCCGGCAAGGCGGAGACGGGCAGCGAGCGGTAGCCGATGGCGCCACAGATCAACAGCGCCACCATCAGCAGCGTGGTGGCGACCGGCCTCTCGATGAACGGGCGGGAGAGGTTCATGCCGGCTTACTTGGCGGCAGGGGCTTCGGTCGGCGCGCCGGCGCTCTTGCGACGACCGGCGACGACCACCTTCGTGCCGGTCTGCAGACGGTCCAGGCCATCGGCGGCGATCACCTCGCCGGCCTTCAGGCCTTCGAGGATCTCGGTGTTGAGGCCGTCAACGACGCCGGTACGCACGGTGCGACGCGTGACGGTGTCATCCGGATTCAGGATGAAGACGAAGCGGTCCTTGTCGCTGATCTGCACGGCGGCGGTCGGGGCGAGGAGCACGCCCTTCTTGTTCTCGACGGTCAGGCGGATGTTGACGAACTGGTTCGGGAAGAGGCGGCGATCGGTGTTGGCGAATAGGGCGCGCAGGCGGAGCGTGCCAGTGCTAGCGTCGATCTGGTTGTCCAAGGCGGAGAGATCACCGACGGCCAGGACCATACGGCCGTCGCGATCAAAGGCCTCGGCCTTCAGCTGGGCACCCTGCCCGATCGCATATTGCAAGGCAGGGATATCCGATTCGGGCACGCCGAAGACGACGGAGAGCGGCTGGAGTTGGGTGATGACGACGAGGCCGGTCGTGTCGGACGACGAGACGACGTTGCCGACGTCGACCTGACGCAGGCCGACGACGCCCGAGATAGGGGCGGTGACCTTCGAGTATTCGACCTGCAGCCGTGCGTTGGCGACGGAGCCTTCATCGACCTTGACCGTACCTTCGAGCTGGGCCACCTGGGCGCCGGCGGAATCGAGCTGCTGGCGCGTGATGGCCTCGGCGGCGTCCTGGTAGCGCTTGAGGTCGAGCTTGGCGTTGGCGAGGGCGGCGCGGTCGCGGGCGAGTTGACCTTCGGCCTGCGTCAACGCGACTTCGAACGGACGGGGGTCGATATCGGCGAGCGGATCGCCAGCCTTCACGGCCTGGCCTTCGGTGAAATAGAGCTTCATCAGCTGCCCACTGACGCGCGGACGGACTGTGACCGTGTTCAGCGCCCTGACGGCGCCGAGCGCCGAGATGCGGATCTCGATATCGCCGGGCGCGACGGTCGCGGTGGCCACGGAGACTGGAAGGTTGCGTGCGCCTTTACCGCCCGCCTTGGGGCCGCCGGGCGACTTACCACCCTCCTTGGTCTGGGCACCGAGGGACGCCGCCAGCGCGAGAAGAAGCGCAGTGGAAAAGAGACGAGGACGAATCATGGGGACGAGGCAAATGGGTGTGAAGGACGACCGTGGAAACAGGGTCCGCGACGACCCCCGCACAGTGCCTTCCGTGCCGCATGCTGTCAAAGCATGAACCGCCCTAAAGATAGGATTAAGACGCCTGAAAACAGGCTCCGGACGTCAGCGGACAGAGGCGCCACGCACCCTCGCAAGCGCCGAGGATTGGCGTTCGCGGAGGACGGCCTGCGCCTGGGCCACCTTGGCCTTTGCGGCGGCCGGATCCTTGGCCATGGCGAGCACGGCTGGGACGATGCCCGCGAGCTGGGTTTCGTCGTCCAGATCGAAGAGCCATTCGTTGAGGCCGATGTCCTTCCACATATTGCCCTTGGAGGTCTGTTCGGCCCAGCGG
>CAIJFT010000442.1 GCA_903820035.1 uncultured Opitutia bacterium | reverse complement strand
TCTTAGCCTTGGTGAGCCGTTACCTCGCCAACTAGCTGATAGGCCGCGAACTCCTCTTTTAGCGTCAGGCCTTGCGGTCCCTGACTTTGGTATGCCGCTCATGCGAGCGGCAACCGTATGCGGTATTAATTCGCCTTTCGACGAGCTATTCCCCACTTAAAGGTAGATTGTTCACGTGTTACGCACCCGTTCGCCACTGCTCTTATATCCAGTTGCCTTTCAATAAGAACCGTTCGACTTGCATGTCTTAACCACGCCGCCAGCGTTCATTCTGAGCCAGGATCAAACTCTCCGAAAAGAGCTATGAACCTAGTGATTCATGAACTACTACTAACATGGACACCACTAATGGGTGTCCTTTTTGAATTTTGATTGGGGGTCCCAATCAATCGCACAAAGTAAATTTTCAAAGAGCTTCCAGTTAAGGAAAGATGAAAACCAAACCATTTCGCTTCTTGTTAGTCAAGAGCCTTTTCGAAATTATTTCGAAAAGTTTCTTAAACAGTTCAGCGAAACCTTTCGGTCTCCTTCGCTATCCGACATCTGTTTTTCAGATGCGTTTCAATCGAAGGGAAGGGAGAACATGGCGTTTCAGGTGACACCTGCAAGTCTTTTTTGAAAGAACAGACCCGATTTCGGGACGAAACCGCGCAAGCTTCTGTTAATCGGTCGTTTAATGGATCACAAAAGTGGTTAACGTAACACAGAGATCGCTACTGCGGCAGCGCGCTGGGGCCTTAACCCAAGATCGCGGGGTCTTGCTCGGATCGTTTTTTCGGTATGAATCGGGGGAACCGGCGTAACTGTTCGGTTACTTTATGGTAGACGAGGCACGGCTAAAATTCACCTTAGCGGTACAGGCACGCACTTCGGCGTATCCCCAAGGTCCAATCAGGGGATCTGGAGGCGTTAATTAGTGCTTTTTGAAGAAAGGGTTCATGGCTTGTTCCACACAAAGGGGCAGGCGGCGTGAAGTATGGCTTCAAATTTGGCGTTCGATTTTCACAAGGTCTTGCGGGGTGGATGGTGAAGATTTCCCGCACGAAGGGTTTCGCGGTGCTGTGGCGGTGGCTGGAGCGATGGATGGCTCATGAATCTTTCGCGCCGCCGGCGTGCACGGCCATCAGATCGCGGCGCCGTCGGCGTTTACTTAAAGACGAATGGCAGCGCCCCGGGCCGTCGTTGCCAGAGGGTCGCCCTGCAGTTCTGTTCGCAGAATCGGCGGGCATTTGTCAAAGTCCCTAGCGTTTTCGCCGTGTCTGCTAATGCCCGGGCTAAATGGCAACGCTGCGCAGGCTCGGTGGGTAGTCTTGGAAATTCTAGCTTTGGAGTGCCCCTCCTCCGGGCGAGAAGGCCGACCGCATGGCCGACGGATTCCTCCGGTTATCGGCATGTCTACTTTGTCGATTGTCGAACACTGATCGTTCAGCCCAGATATCTAAGGCGGTCGCGGTTCGCATCCGATAATTCAATGCGTAACGCCGTCCGATAAGCGCTGGAGGGGCTCCGCTGGGGAGCGAAGTAGCGGGGTGCAAAGCTTCTCCCCGCAGGCGTTGGTTTTGAGATCGGCGGCACGCCGCCGCGCCGCACGCAGGTTGGCACAGCGGATTTCCGAAGACGCGAAGCACCCGAGTTCTGGCGTTATCAGATGTTAGCATTCCGCAAGCAGCCGCTCGGGGGGCAAAACGACCCTACCGGAGTAAGTAAGCCCGATTACTACTAGTGGTGCCCGAGCTGGGCGGAGCAAAGCCACGCCGGCTCGACCACCGCTTGAGCGTATTCACCGCTTCGGTTCGTTTCGCCGCGTCGGGCGCGATAGTCTTCAACTGCGCCGGGCGGCAACCCCGCGCTCTGTGCCAGAGCAGGGCACTCAGAGCCGGGATCATGTAATTGAGGTCAAGATGAGTTTTTGAGGACCCACTCTGGCGGCGAGAGCAGCAACTGCATCGCAGTCGTTGATGGGGCTCAGTTGTCGCAGAAGAACGTACCGCCAACTAAGCCGGGATCATGCAGTTGAAGAGGTAGTCGCCAAAAGGCGCACCGTTTGGCGTCGTTGCTGGTGTGAAACAAAAAACGACTGATGCCGTCGACACGACGGCGAACCAAACGGTGCGGCTAGATTTGGGCACCAAAGACGGGGTGAAGTCGATGCGGATTGGCTTTACCGACCAGCGCCTGACGGCGCACGGCGGGTTGGCGGTGTGGACGCGGTTTATCACGGAGCGGGGACTGCGACAGCAGTTGCGCGCGGTGTTGCCGCATGCGCCGACGAGTCCAAACGCG
>CAIJFT010000441.1 GCA_903820035.1 uncultured Opitutia bacterium | reverse complement strand
GTCGAATCCTGCCTGGCGGCCGGAGCGTCGGGCTATGTTTCCAAGCCGATCGACTTTGCGGAGCTGGGCGGGGTTATCTCCCGTACGCTGACCCGAACGGCGCTGAGTTAAGACCGACGCTCCGGTCCCAATCCGGTGGTCAGCAAACGGCCCAAGCATTCCGTCGCGACGCGGAAACACCCCGTGGGCCGATCGGCCCGGGTAAAATTGTTGCGGAGCGCGGCGACAACGTGGTGCGCACGCGGCTACGCGAAAATTCAATCCGCACTCGCATCATTCTTTCCTGACCCCGCGGGCCGGAGTGAACCGGCGGACGTTTTTCTCCGCCTTATCGGCTTTTTTCCGCCGGCGTCTCTGGTGCCAAAGGCAATTCGTAGGCCACGGCTTCCCGGTCATTGCGCACCAGGAGAAGCCGGCCGGCGAGGGTGGGATGGTTCCACGTCTTACTCGTGAGGGCGTCGAGGCGACCTAGTTCGCGCGGTTGATCCGGCCCAGCGGCGGCGAGCACGACGGGGCCCTCTTCGGATTGGATGATCACCAGATCGTCGACGAGCAGCGTCTGACCGGAGCCGTAGCGCCCCTCCTTCCACTGGCGTTCGCCGGTCGTGGCGTTGACGCACGCGAGCATGCCGTCATCGAGTCCGTACAGAAATCCGTCCCGCACGGCGACGGTGTTGAACTGGTTCTTCATGCGGAGATTTTTCCAGAGCAGGGTCGCGGTCAGGCCCGGGGCCGGGCCGGCGCCGATCTGCAACATCACGCAACCGGTGCCGTATCCGGCAGAGAGAAACACGCGGTTGCCGGAAAGGATGACGGGTTGGGCGGCTTTGGGGATTTTTTCCTCCGACCAAGCATGGTCCATGAGCACGGCGCCGGAGCCCGGGTCGTGGGCGGTGAGCGTGCCAGCGTTGAGGGAGAGGATCACCCGTCGCCCCGCAAGCGTGGTCAGGGTCGGGGACGAATAGCTGGCGCGGTCGGTGCCGGCCTGCCAGAGCAGCTCGCCGGTGTTCCGGCGAAAGGCGAGGAGCGTCGGCCCCCGATTAGCGCCGCCGCTCACGACTACCGTCTCGTCAAAGACCAGCGGAGAGGCACTCACGCCCCATTCCAAGTTGCGGATCGCGTAGTCGCCCAGCACGGCGCGCGACCACACGCGTCGGCCGGTGGCGGCTTCGGCGCATTCGAGGATACCGGTGGCGCCGTAGGCAAAGATGAGCCCGCGATCAACGGTCGGGGTCGCGCGCGGTCCTTCGCCACCCTGCCATTGGGTGAAGTGGGCCGGGTGGGCGAGGGTCCAGAGGGGTTTGCCGGTGAGGGCGGCATAGCAGGTGAGGACTTCGTCGTCGCCGCGCTGTTCGTGGGTGTAGGCGCGCCCGGCGCTGACGGCGAAGGCCGACCATCCGGCGCCCACGGGCCGGCGCCAGAGGAGGCGCGGCGGGTGTAGTTGCCAGTTGCGCGCGAGTTTTACGCCGTGAACCACGCCGTCGCGATTGGCGCCCAAGAACTGGGGCGCGTCAGGCAGCTCCGCGGTAACCTCGGCTGGCGATGAAGCCGGCGGTGTGGCGGCGAGTTGCGGTGGGGTGGATTTGGTCCAGCGCCAAACCAGGCGGGGGAACCCGACGGCGCTGATGGTGCCGTCGACGCGAACCAATAGGTAGGTTGCGAGCGCGAGGCCGACGAGGCCTGCGGTGAAGGCAATGCGCCGGCGCGACGAGAAACCGCTCAGCAGGGCAAACCAAGCGAGAGTGAGGAGCGCGCCGAGGGCAAGGAGGGCCAGTAGCAGCCAGCTGCGGATGTTACGTTCCATTTCCGGCCACAGGGCCAGCGCGCCGCCGGCGATGACGAGGAGCAGCCACGTCAGGGCGGGAATCCGCCAACGATGGCGTGGGACAGCTGGAATGGGTGCAGGGTGATTCGGCGCCATCAACGTGACTATGGCGGGAGCCCCGCGGGCGTCGAGCTACGGTGGGTCCGAAGAACCTCGTGTTCAGCGCGGCCTGGTTTTAAAAGGATGCGATGCCCCACGACCCCCTCGCCGACTTCGATCACGCCGTCCTTGACCAGATTGAGCACAGCCCGATCGGGGCGGTCCCGGCTACGCCTTCCCATCAGGACTCGCTCAAGCGTCTCCAGGCAAACCATCAGGTCTATCCCGATGCGGATCATAAAGGCGGATACGTGACGGCCCGCTCGCTGGCCACGCGGCCGGTTTTTCACGCCGAGAACCTCGAGGCGGTGGCGGTGGGGCGCATTGGCTCGGAGGCCTTGGAGGCGAATGCCGCCATCTTCGACCGGTACGTCGCCTCCTTGCCGCGTGATCTGCAATCCCGGGCGGAGGCAGGGCGGACGGTGGTGGCGGGGCGGCCGGCGCACCATCGGGTGAAACAGGTCGGCGATAATCGGGTGGTGGCGCACGATCCCGTGCACACGCTTTTTCTGGTTCCCGGCGCGGGGCCGCATCCGGGGTTGCCTGGAAATTATCTCTACGGGATGGCCCTGCAACTCACCGCTGCCGCCGACAGCGCGTGGGCGATCCATCTGCATGACCGCGACGACGGGGCCGCGACCTGCTCGGTTTCCACGCAGGCAGAGGCCTTAGCCAAGGTCCAGGAGGTGCTGGCGAGCGCCCCGTTCACGCTGGGCGAGACGGTGGCGTTGGGTTTTTGCCTGAATTGATCCTGGAGGCCGCTAGAGCGGTTTCAGTGTGCGGTGGGGCGTGCATTCCATCGCCGCGCCGCCAGCCAAAATCCGTCAAGCTGATCAGGGGGTTGGCCTGGTCGCGTGTTCCGGCGGCCGCGGCACATCGTAGGTCAGATCCGTTCCGGGTTCGGCGTTGGAGTTCCCCAGTGAGTGGAAGCCGCTTTCATCCTCGTATCCGTCCTTGGCGAGCATGGCGCACACCGCCACCAAGAGCCCGAGGACGAGAAGGATTCCGGCGATCCACCAAAATAAATGCATCGCCTTAGTCTAGGGATCGGCGACGGGTTCGGGTATCGGGTCAAGGTCCTATTTCGTCGGGCGATTTTCGCCCGAATGATGCGGGGCTTGCGCGGCTGCCGCCTGCTTCAGGCCTAGGCCAAGGGGATCCAAAACCGGGCCGCCAAGCCGCCCCCGTCTGCGTTTGGCGCCAATTCCAACCGGCCTCCGCTCAACTCTGCGAATGCCCGGGCAATCGCCAAGCCCATGCCAAG
>CAIJFT010000440.1 GCA_903820035.1 uncultured Opitutia bacterium | reverse complement strand
GCGAAGCCGATGATGTCGATTTTCATCAAGCCCGGCTGCCGCCACCGGCTCGTCGGCAAATTCAAGATCGTGAACGTGGCCATCCCGGCCTTCGACCCGCGCGACGAGTGGTTTGATTGAGGCGGCCGGCCGGGCGCGGCGCGCCTGAATTTTAGCCGTCGCTAGTTGTAACGGGAAAGATACCTTGCCGCCTTGCGCCGGGGGTGCCCCTGCCTCCGGTTGTCGTCCTGCGTCCGTTTCCCCCTCCGATCACCATGCCCAAGCTCCCGCTCGTCTTATGCGCCGCCTTGCTCGCCTTGGCGGCTCCGTCCGGGCCCGTCCACGCCGCCGCTCCGTCGACGCAGGTCGCGGGCGCCGTTACCGGCCGCGTGCAAAATATCGCCACCGGCCAGTATTTGAACAAGGCGCGCGTCTCCCTCAAGGGTACGAGCCAGATCGTGTACACCGACAACTTCGGCGGCTTCCAGCTCGTCGGTGTGCCGTCCGGGCCGGCCGTGCTCGAGGTGTTCTACACCGACCTCGACCCCATCACGCGCACGGTCAACGTGCCGGCCGGCGGCTCGGTTGAGACGAACTTCGATCTCACCAGCGTGAAGCGCTACGGCCAGGAGGGCTCCACCGTGAAGCTCGATGCGTTCGTCGTCTCCATGGACAAGGAAACCGACGCCCAGGCCATTGCCACCAACGAGCAGCGCTTTGCGCCGAACATCAAGAACGTCATGTCCACCGATTCCCTGGGCGACGTGCTGGGCGGCAGTGTCGGTGAATTCATCAAATTTCTGCCCGGCGTCACCGTCGAAAGCGACCTTGCCGACGTGTCCGGTATCTCGGTTCGCGGTATCGGCGGCGGCATGACGGCGATCACCAACGACGGCTCCCCCGCCTCGAACATCTGGGTGAGCACGACCCGCAGCGTGGACATCCGCAGCATGGCCTTGAACGACATCTCGCGCATCGAGCTCACCAAGGTGCCGACGCCGGCCAACCCCGCCGACTCCCTCGCCGGCACGGTGAATCTGATCAGTAAGAGCGCGTTTGAGCGCAGTGGTCGCCAGCTGCGCTACAGCCTCAACCTCGTCGGCAACGGCGAGAATCTCACCTTAAGCCGGACGCCGCACTCCCACTTGGACCGCGAGACCTACAAGATCCTGCCGGGCGCGAACGTCGACTTCACCTGGCCCGTGTCCAAGACCTTCGGCATCGTCGTCGCCGGCACGCACGCCGAGGTCTTCAACGAGCAGCATCGTACGCTCCAGACCTGGACCGCGGTGGGCGCCGGAACCAACGCCGTCAGCGCCTCCTATGCCAACCCGTTCCTCTCCTCCTTCCAGCTGCTCGACGGCCCGCGTAACCTGACCCGCAATACACTCAGCGTAAAACTCGATTGGAAGGCCTCGCCGAACTCCGTGGTCTCGCTCGGCCATGTCGCCAGCCGGACCGACACCCGCATCGGCTCCCTCACCTACACCTGGGGCACCGGCACGAACGGGACACCCACGCCCGCCACCGGCACGCCGTTTGCCTTCGGGCCGGACTTCACCGTCGGCGCCACCGGCCGCGGCTCCTTGAGCAACAACGGCACCAACCAGCTCATCAATCAGATCACGGACACGACCAATCTTTCCTACCGCTACGACGACGGGCGCTGGCGGATCGAGTCCGGCGTCAGCCGCTCGGCGTCGGAATCCAAGCGCCGTTACGCCGATGCCGGCTTCTTCCTGCAGGCCATCGCCACCAACAAGTCGCCGGTTCGTGTTACGTTCCGCGACGTCTCCGGCGCCCGGCCCGGTGCGATTGAGGTCTTCGACAACAATAACCTGCCCTACGACTACCACGATATCGCGAATTACCGCGGCACCACGGCCAACAACTCGACCCTCGATTTCAAGAGCGGCAGCAACAACGGCTATGTGAACGTCCGCCGCAGCCTGGCGTTCATGCCCGTGCCGACGGCGCTGCAGGTCGGCGCGTCGCAGCGTGACCAGATGCTGGACTCGAGCAACAGCACCGAGGCTTGGACCTTCATGGGCCCCGACGGCGTCTCCGGCGCGACCGCGTCGATGGCGCCCTACACCATGCAGGTCTACAAGAACGTCGATCCGGGCTACGGCTTCACCAGCATTCCTTGGATCTCGCCGACCGGCGCGTGGCGGGCGTTTCTCGCGAACCCGCTCCTGTATCAGAAAACCGAGGCCCAGCGCGTCACCGAGGGCAACACCTCGATCGACAACTCCGAGCGCATCGACGAGACCGTGCGCGCCGCGTACCTGCAGGCGGAAACGAATCTCTTCCGCAACCGGCTCCGCATCCTCGGCGGTGTCCGCTTCGAACAAACCAAGGACTTCGGGCAGGGCGGCATCAACGACGCCGATGCCGTCTGGCAGCGCGACGCCCGTGGCGTCTACATTCGCAACGCCGCCGGCCTCCGCATCCGCAAGCCCGAGGCCGGCACCGCCGGCTCGTACCAGGAGTTCCTTCTCATCCGCAAACGTCGCGCGTCGTTCTCGCACAAGGAGTATTCGGGGTATTATCCGAGCCTCCACCTCAACTTCAACGCCACGGAAAACTTCGTCGTCCGCGCCGCCTACGCCAAGACCTACGGCCGGCCGAATTTCAGCGACATTATTCCGCGCGCCGTTGCCACGCCGTTCGACCTCAACGACGACGACCCCACGCCGCCGTTGACCGGCCGTGGCACGCTCACGATCCGCAACCCGGCGCTCAAGCCGTGGACCGCCGACAACTTCGACTTGTCCGCCGAATTCTACACCGACAACGGCGGCCTGCTCAGCGCCGGTGTGTTCCGCAAGGACCTCAAGAATTTCTTCGGTGACGCCTCCCGGATCGCGACGCCGGAGATACTGGCCGAAATGGGGCTGGATCCGCGCTACCTCAACTGGAACGTCATCACGAAGTTCAACTCCGGCGACGCGCGCATCACGGGCGGCGAGGTCAACGTGAAGCAGAACCTGCGCATGCTCGGCAAGTGGGGCGGTTACTTCACCCTCTTCGCCAACGGCACCAAGCTTCAGCTCGACGGCAATCCGGGCGCGTCGTTTACCAGTTTCGTCCCGAAGAGTGGCAACTGGGGCGCGACCTTCTCGCGGCAGCGGATCACGTTCACCGCCCGCTGGAACTATCGCGGCCTCGACAAGCGGGCCCCGCTGGCCGCGTACGGTCCGAATGGTTACGAATACATCGAAGGCCGCACCGTCCTCGACGTGAACGGTTCCTACCAGTTGACGAAAACCCTTTCGCTGGTCGGCAGCGCCACGAATATCTTCAACAAGCCGCTTAAGTTCCTCCGCTACGGCGACCTCACGCCGGCCTACGCCCGTCAGTACGGCGAACAGGAGTACGGCATCCAAATGGCGCTCGGCTTGCGCGGCTCGTTTTGAGAGGGGATTTCCTCTGAGCATTTATGGAGGCGGGGTGACCTCACCCCGCGAGAAAGGGGCATGACCTGACTGCGCGAATTGAATTCAAGCCGGCAGACGATCAGCCGCAAAAAGTCACAAGCGTCGGAGGGCGATTGAAACGTTCAAGGCGCCGGTAGGCGCAGGGGAGTCATCCGCCGGCCGGATGAGGTTTTGGTGTTTTTTGCGGCTAACAGGCTCGAGGGCCGCGGGAGACGCGGTGAAGCGTGGGAGGGGAAGCCACCGATCGCACTGAACGCACGGAGGGATGCTGCTCAGTGCACTCCGTGCAATCGGTGGTCGTTCTCCGGCTGACCGCCCCGACCGCTATTTTCCCCCGAATGTCGCGCGGATGTAGGCGAGCGCGGCGCGGCGCTGGCCGACCGAGATCACCGACTCGAAGGGCGGCATGCCTTTCGGATCCACGCCCGCCGCGATCACCTGCAACAACTCGGCGTCGGTTTTCGCGAGGCGGGTTTTGTCGTCTACAAAATTGGCCGCTCCGCCGGGAATCCCGCGTCCGTCAGGCTGGTGACACGGCACGCAATAAAGCCGGTACACCTTCTCGCCGGCGGCGACGAGCGCGGTGGCCGACTGGGTGTTGACGGCGGCTTCGTCCCTGGCGGTCGGCATCTTCTCGCCGGGGCGGGGCAGCCGCGTGGTGTCGCCGACGGCGCGCGCCCCGTTGCGCAGCCGGTTGACGGTGTAGTAGGCGAGCGGGTTGGCGATCGGCTGCTGGCCGGCGGTGCGCAGTGCGGCAAACGAAAGTTCGTAGATGAAGCCCGGCTCCAACTCCGCCAGCGTGAGGTCGACCGACATCCCGTCGGCGGCCGGTCGCGCTGCGGTGACGGCGACCTTCGTTTCGTCGACCCACGGGGAACCATACTTGTGCTGGTAGTAGTAGCGGAAGCGGCCGATTTCGAAATTGCCGGCCTTCGCGAGGGTGGCGGCCGTCATCGGCCGTGTGAACGTAAGCCGGAAGCCCTCATCGGTGATCGTTATGGCGCGGACCTCGGGCGAGACCTGTCCGTCCCACACGACGCGCTGGATGCCGTCGGCACCGGCGCCCCAGCCGGAGGTCGCTCCGAGATAATAGCTGCCGTCAGGCGCGAACGCGCCGCGCATCACGCCGGCGAGGAGTTTTTCGCCGGTGGCGTACGGGGCGTTTTCGTTGCGGCCGAGAAACGGGAAACACGCGCCCTGCCACGTGCCTGCGACCTGCTCGAGCGCGGAGCGAACGACAATGCGCGTGTAGTCGCCGGCGAAGACCTGACCGCCAAACGGACCGAACTTGCCGCCGGTGGTGTCCCACACCGGCTCGCCGCCCGACACGCCCATCGGGCCGTGCGGGAACACAACGGCCGGGCCCTTGTAGCGCCGCCACGCCTGTTCGGTGGTGAACGTCTTCGGATCGAAGCCCGGCTCCCACTTCAGGCCCGCGACGTGGCCGTGAAAGTCGCCCGGCGCGACGTGCAGCAGGCCGCACGACGGTTTGTACTCGCCCTGGTTGTCGTTGATGAAGAGTTCGCCCTCGGGGCTCAGGCCGACACCGTTCGCCTGGCGGAAGCCCGTCGCGATGGGAGTGAGTTTGCCGTCGGGCGCGATTTTCACCGCCCAGCCGCGGTACGGCAGATCGGCGATGTGGCCGGCCGTTTCGAGGATCGGCGTCGGGTTCAGGGTGCCGCGGACCTCGGCCTGGGAGAGCGTGAGTTTGTCGCCGAGCGAGGTGAGGCCGATGACCCCGTAGAAATTTCCCGCGGGATCGCGGCGCAGGCCGAAGAAAAACTCGTGGTAGTTGTTCGAGACGCCCCACTGGCCGCCGAGCGCATCGAACGTTTCGGCGCGGCCGTCGCCGTCGGTATCGGAGCATTTGAGCAATTCCGGCCGGTGCGCGACCCACACGACGCGGTCGGATTCGACGACGAGGCCCAGCGGCTCATTGAGGCCGCGGGCGAACAAACGCCAGGCGCCCGCGGTGGAACGCATCCAGATTTCGCCGTAGCGCGTGGCGACAACGAGGGTGCCAGCCGGTGAAAAACCGAGGGCCACGATGCCGCCGCGCATCTCCGCGGGCCGCGCAACGTTTTCGATGCGATAGCCGGCGCGGGTGGCGGGGAGGCCGGCGAGGCAGGTCAGGGCCAGCAGCGCGAGGGAGCGAAACGGTGAAATCATGGCGCGCGGGCGGGAAAGGTGACGTCGAGGGTGAAATTGCCGGACGCGGTGCGGGTGAGCGCCGTGGCGGGCCGGCCTTCGATGGCGTAGAACCACGCGGCGTCGGCGTCGCCGCGTTCGAGGCGGAACGTCCGCCGCAGGCCGGCGCCGGCGGGCAGGGCGGAGAGGGTTTCGCGCACCAGGACGCCGTCGATCGTGTAGCGCAGTTCGACGGCGTCCGCGTGAAGCGTGTAACCTTTGAACTCGACGACGGGCGGACGCAGCGCGTCGCCGCGACGGAGCGGAGAAGCGCCGGACTCGCGGTAAACGATCGGACCGAGCGGCACGGCCGCCTTCACGAGTTTGTTGACCGGCCGGACATTCGAAAGGTCGAGAAACCCGCCGGTCCACGCGTAGTTCACGCCGCCGCGCACGGGATCGTAGCAGACGTTCACGCCGCCCGGCAGGCCGAAGGCGAAGCTGCTCGCGTGGGCGTCGGGCAGGAAGGTGCGCTCAAGTTGCACCTCAGCGTGCACGAGCCCGGCGAGGCCGAGGAGCAGCGCGCCGATCATTCCGCTGCGCAGAAGGAGGCCCGCCCGAGTGTAGCCCTGCGCGTGCGCGCAGGGACTCATGCGAACCAAGGCGCGGAGCAGGTTGGAAACCTGCGCGACGTGGGGAGTCGTTTTCATTTCCGCTGGGTGAGGAAGACAAACGCGCCGAGCTTGGACGCGGTGAGCACGTCGGGGATGCCGTCGCCGTTCACGTCGACGGCGACCACCTGCGTGCCGAGCGCGGAGGCGTCGTCGATCAGCTTCGGGATAAAGGTCGCGCCCCCGGGCGCCTGGGCGTCGCGGCGGAGCAGGAAGGCGTAGTTCACCGGCGTGCCCATGGGTTCGATGTCGCCCTTCGGGCCGTGGGCCCAGCGGCGCTTGCCGGTGACGACGTCGGGAAGGCCGTCGCCGTCAAGGTCGGCGAGGGTGAGCGCGTGCGGTTGGGAGAACGCGACGCCGAATTGCTTCTCCTCCTCGCGGGTGCCCATCATGCGGTGCTCGACAAATGTGATCGCGCCGGCGGCGTCGCGCTTTTGCTCAAACCACGAGAGCCCCCAGCCGTGGGCGTTCTTGGCGGTGATGATGTCGTTCCGGCCGTCGCCGTTGACGTCGCAAATGAGAATCTGCGCGCCGCCGCGGTCGTCGCTGAAGACGAACGGATGTTTTTTCCAAAGGGTGCCCGCAGGGGCGCCGGCGGGCGGTTGCTCCCACCAGCCCTCGTTCAACACCAGATCCGCGCGGCCGTCGCCGTTGAGGTCGCCGATGCCCTCGCCGTGGTAGTAGTGGTTGAAGTCGGCTTTCTCGGTGATCGGGGAAAATTTCCAGGGCTTGTCCGGGGTGGACCAGTCGGGCGCGTACCAGCCCCATTGCTTGGCCTTGTCCTTCTCGCTGGTGCCGGAGATTGAGAGGATCTCGGGCTTGCCGTCACCGTTGATGTCGAGGAAGAGCGGGGCCTCGCCGAAGACGCGTTGCGACACGAAATGTTTTTTCCAGCGTGCGTCGGGCTTGGTCGCCTCGGCCTTGCCGGGATTTTCGTACCAGTAGGCTTCGTGAAACAGCACGCGCCCGAGCACGAGGAGATCGATGCGGCCGTCGCCGTTGAAGTCGTACGGAAACGTGAACATCGAGTTCGTGGGTTTCTCCTCCAGCGCTTGCGGCACGGGTTCGAAGAACGTGTGCCGGGTCTTGAAGTCGGGTCCGGCGTACCAGAACGGGCCGGCGATGAGGTCCATCTTGCCGTCGCCATCGAGGTCGGCGGCGTTGATGCCGTCGCTCCAATATTCGTGGGTGAGCGTGATTTTTCGAAACGCGAGGTCGCGGGGCGGGGCGGCGACGGCGGGTGCGGCGAGAGTCAGCGCCAGGGTGAAAAAGAAAACCGGGGAGTGCTTCATGGGGTCGGGGCGCGGGGACCGTCAGGGATGACGTCGTGAACCGGAGCAAAGTCGCGGGGGAAAGCGCGGGCAAGCTTGACGGAGCCGGATTGAACCCGGCGAGCAGGGAGGCTGGTTTGACGACCTCCAGAGGGAGCTCTCGTCGGTTTTATTCTGCCCGACGTGATGGGGGTTGAAGCGGCGTGCGTTCGCGGCACTCTTTTTTCACCCCGATGAACCTCTGCTCCCGTTTTGGTGCCCCGTCGCGTCGTGATTTTATCGGACAACTTTCAGTCGGCGCGGCGGCGTTGGCACTGGCCGGGCGCGCCGGTGCGCAAGCGGCGCCGCGCAAGCTCGGGATCGCACTGTGCGGCCTCGGCAATTACGCGCGCGGTCAGCTCGCGCCGGCCTTGCGGCTGACGCAACACGTCGAACTGCGCGGCGTCGTGACGGGTTCGCGCGACAAGGGCCTGGCCTGGGCGAAGGAGTTCGGGTTTCCGGAGAAGAACGTCTACAGCTACGCCACGATGGCCCGGCTGATCGACAACCCCGACATCGATCTGGTCTACGTCGTCACCCCGAACGCCCTGCATCCGGAGCATACGATCGCCGCGGCGTGGGCGGGCAAGCACGTCATCAGCGAAAAGCCGATGGCCATCAGCGTCGCCGACTGCGATGCGATGCTCACGGCGTGCCGCGTGAACAAGGTGAAATTATCCATCGGCTACCGCCTGCAGTTTGAGCCCCATTTTCACGAGCTCAAGCGGCTCGCGCGCGACGGCGACTTTGGTCCGTTCAAGACGATGAGTGGCGGACTCTCGTTCACGATGCGCCAGATGCAGTGGCGGGCGCAGAAGGCGTTGGCGGGGGGCGGTCCGTTGATGGACCTCGGGATCTACGCCTTGCAGGCGGCGTGTATGGCGGCGGGGGCGGCGCCGGTGGCGATTACGGCGCGGGAATTGCCGAAGCAGCGGCCGGAGTTTTTCCGCGACGTCGAGGAGACGATCGAATGGACGATGGAGTTTGCCAACGGGGCGAAGGGGGATTTTTCGACCAGTTACAACGGCGGGCTCGATCGCTTCCGCGCGGACGGCGACAAGGGCTGGATCGAGTTTGCGCCGGCGTTCCAGTACGGCGGGCTCAAGGTGAACACGAGCCGCGGGCCGTTGGCCTTGGCCGTGCCGCCGAGCCAGCAGGCGGGGCAGATCGATGATTTTGCGCGTTGTATCTTGGAGAATCGGGAGTCGCCCGTCTCGGGGGCCATGGGGCGGCGCGACATGGTGATCATCGAGGCGATTTACAAATCCGCCGCGCAGGGCGGGAAGCGGATCGAAGTGGTGGCGTAGCCCGGCGCTTGAGCGCGGGTAACTTCGGTATCGCCCCAGTCCTTGCACGCACGCGCAGGGTGTCAGCGGGCTGCGCGCTGCGCCCGTTTCCAATTCCCGGGTTGCGGTGGGGGCCGGACGAAACATTGTCCGGCTTTAGGCGTCTAACGCCCCACCATGAGCACGAAATTCTGCCGGCTTTACGCCGCCGCCCCGGGAATTGCGCTGTTGATTTTTTCGTCCGTCGGCACCTTCGCCGCGAACGCCGTGCCCGATGCGCCGACCGTTTCGCCGGCTCCGATGGTGGAACGGCCGCTGGCGCCGGTCGGCGGGGACGTACCCGGTGACCAGCCGACGCCGCAGCACCAGTGGGTGCCGGGGCACTGGCGCTGGTTGGAGGGGGCCTATGTCTGGGAGGCGGGGCGTTGGGAACTGCCGCCGGCGGCCACCCTCGTTTGGCAAGCGCCCGAGTGGCAGCGGCAGCAGAACGGCTATGTTTTGCGCGATGGTTTTTGGGATGTGGCGCCCCCGGTCCAGCAGACGGTGGTGACGGCCCCGCGGCCGAGTCCGGCGCCGGTGGTCCAAGAGGTGGTGGTGGCGATGCCGCCCCCCCCGCCGCAGCGCGAAGTGATTTATGAACGGCCCTCGCCGTTGCACGTGTGGATCGGCGGCTACTGGTCGTGGAATCATGGCCGGCACTCCTGGGTTGCGGGTCGGTGGTCGACTCGGCCGCGGAGCAATGTCGTCTGGGTGGATCCGCGCTGGGATTATCGCGGGGGCCAATACGTCTTTGTTGACGGTTACTGGCGTGACGCCGTGGTGCTGAGCGCGCCGCCACCTCAGGTCGTGGTGTCCGCCTCGGTCGGTCCCTCGGCCGAGGTCATGGTTGTGATGGCACCGCCGCCGCCTCGGCAAGAGGTGGTTTATGCGATGCCGGGGCCCGGTTATGTTTGGCTCACCGGGTACTGGGGCTGGCGGGGTGGGCGCCATGTGTGGATTGCGGGTCACTATGAGCGTCCGCCGCGGGGTCATCGCGCCTGGGTTGAGCCGCGCTGGGAGCGGCGTGGCGGAAATTATTTCTTTATCGAGGGGCGCTGGCGGTAGGGCGGTTTTGAAATGATGCAGCCCGGCCGGCGGCTGGGCCTGCCAGCGGGTCGTGAGGGGTAGCCCTGCGCGTGAGCGCAGGGCCCCGGGGACTCCGGCACCCGGTCGACCCTGCGCTCACGCGCCGGGTTACAGTCGGATTCCATCAAAGCAAAACGGCGCGTCACCTTGCGGTGACGCGCCGTTGTTTTTCTTACCTTAAGCTTTCCGCACTCAGAACGTCTTCGTGAGCGAGATGTACGCCCAGCGCGGGAGGAAGTTGTTCACGCGCTCGGCATAGCCGGTGGAGAACGTCGTCGCGGGCGGGAGGCGGTCGAAGACGTTGTTCACGCCGACGGTGCCGCGCAGGCCCCACGGGAGGGCATGGCCGACCTGCACATCGGTCGTCACCTGCTGCTTCACGAAGAGCAGGCTCGGGGACGTGTCCTGGAAGCCGCCGATGTAGTTGAAGTTGATCGAGGCCGAGGCCTTCTCGCGGGTCCACAGCACCGAGGCGTCGCCGCGCCAGCTCGGAATTTCGTAGGTGCCCATGGTCTCGATCTGCGGCAGGTCGGGACGCGGGCGGAGCGTCTGCGAGTTGATCAGGCTGGCGACGGCGCGGGTCGTAAAGCGGCCGTAGCGGCCGGCGCTGAAGCGGTACTCGGTGGCGAAGTCGACGCCCTTGGCCTTCGTGCTGCCGTAGTTGCCGAGGACGGCGCGGATCTCGCGCAGTTCACCGGGCAGGTTGTTGGCGGTGTCGCTGGCGGTCGGGGCGGCGCGCACGACGGCGTCGGGGAACAGCGTCGGGTTCGCCAAAATGATGGCGGCCGAGGCCGGGAGGCCGATGCGGTTCGTGACTTCCACCGAGTAGAAATCGACGCTGAACGAGAGGCCCTTGATCGCATTCGGGGCGAACTGCACGCCGAAGTTGGTCGACTCGGACTTTTCCGGGGCGAGCAGCGGGTTGCCGCCCGAGCGGGTCAGGCGTTGGCCGGTGCCGCTGTCGTTGACGTTGGCGCCGGGTTTGCCGAAGCGGAGCGGGTCGGGGATGTTGAACGACACCGCGACGGTCTGCGGCAGGTAGAGCTCGGCGAGGGCCGGGGCGCGAAAGCCCTTGCCCCAGGAACCGCGGAACGTGATCTGCTTCGGAATCGGCTGCCAGCGCAGGCCGACGCGCGGTACGGTGGTGTGGCCGACGCCGTCGTCGGAGAACGACTCAACGCGGCCGGCGAGGTTGAGCTCGAGGGCGTGGAAGCCGGTGATCTTCTGGTTGGCCGAGGTGATCGGCAGCGACGTCTCGACGTAGCCGGCGGCAACGTGGCGCTTACCCTTGGCAAACGGCACGGGCGTACCCTGGTTGAGCAACTGGACCTGGGTGCGGCCGTCACGGAAGGATTCTTGACGCCACTGGGTGCCGATGGCGACCGAGACGGCGCCGGCGGGCACCGAGAACAGCGTGCCGGTCGTGCGTGCGTCGAACGCGGTCAGCTCGGTCTTGGCATCGCGGATGACGCCGCCCTCAAGCCCGGCGAGCGTGGCCGGGTTGTTGCGGATGGTCGTGCCGTTGGCGAAGAGGTTGAGCGCGGTGGCGCGGTTGGTGTCGGCGAGGGCCGCGTTCACCTTGTCCTGCCCCGGGAAGTTCTTGAGATCGAGGTGCGATTTTTCGCGGTTCCAGGTGACGGAGGCGTCCCAGGTCCAGCCCTGCGCGAGCTGGCCGTCGAGACCGGCGACCAGGCGCTCCATCTTGTTTTCGGTGGTCGTCAGGCGGTCACCGAGCTCGAGGAAGCGGAAGAAGATCGTCTGTGGATTGGCGGACACGAGCGGCACGCCGAACGGATTGAACGGATTGTTCGCCGGCACGGTGATCGTGTTGAGGTTCGAGATCGGCGCGGGGGAGAGGCCCTCGACGTTCTTATTCTTCTGCCAGCCGAGCTCGAGGTAACCGCCGAGCTTGTCGGAGACCTCGTGGCGCAGGCTGACGACCACGCCGCGGCGATCGGCCTCGGATTGCGGGCGGATGGCGGCGTTGGAGTCGAACGTGTTTTGGGTCTGCAGCAGGCGGTTGAACGTGGTGGTCGCGTCGCTCGTGAACGTGCGCTGCGCGGTTGTGGCCGTGGCGGGAATCACCTGGCCCGTGATCGGATCGGTGGCTCCGACCGGCACGACGAAGGAGCCGGGCGTGTTGCTCGCGAGCAGGAGCTGGCGCTTCACCGGCTGGGGGAGTTCGCTGAAGCGGAACGAGTCGCGCTTCATCCAGTCGCCGACGATCGAGAGGGAGGTTTTTCCCTCCTTCGTGCCGGTCAGGAACGAGCCGCGGATCGTCGGGGCGTTGATGCCGCCCGTGAAGTCACCGTAGCTCACGGTCAGCGCGCCTTCGGCGAGGTCTTTTTTCAGGATGATGTTCACCACGCCGGCGACGGCGTCGGCGCCGTAGACGGCGGAGGCGCCGTCCTTCAGCACTTCGATCCGCGCGATGGCGGCGGTGGGGATCATGTTGACGTCGACGAACTGCTCGGTGCCGAGGCCCGCGGCGCTACCGCCCTGGCCGAACGGCGCGAGCGTGACACGGCGACCGTTGATGAGCACGAGCGTCGAGTTCACTCCGAGGCCGCGCAGTGAAACGGCGGCGGAACCGGGCGAGGACGTGTTGACGCGGTTTTCGGCGAACCCCTGGGCGCCGATTTCCGGGAGTTTGCGCAGCAGATTGGCGAGGTTGTTTTGACCGGAGGCCTCGATTTCCACGGGCGTAAGCACGCGGAGGTTGGCGGCGCCGGCGGATTCGCCGATGCGGAGGTTGGTGCCGGTGACGGTGACGGCTTCGAGCTGCGTAGGGGTGGCGCTGCCGGTGGCGGGTTTGGTCTGAGCCAGGCCGACGGCGGGAAGCACGGCGGCGAGGAGGACGATACTGGTGTTCAGTCGCATGGTAGGTTTGATGGTGTTAACCCTGACAAGCGGAAGATCTCAGCGAGTCTGGGCCGGCGGCGCAAGGTTGGCGTGCGGGTGAGCTGAGAGACGGCTTCGTTGTAGCCCTGCGCGTGAGGGCAGGGACCCTACGTTACAAAGCGAATCCCTGCGCTCGCACGCAGGGCTACAGAGGTCCGATCTCTCAACCCTCATCTCTCAACTCCAACCCCCTCCGCCCGCCGATCGCCGATCGCGAAACCCGTCAATGCAACCCCTGTGCGACGCGGGCGTTGATCTGCTCGGCGAGCCGGCGAATCTGACGGCGAACCTCGGCGACGTCGAACGTCAGAATCTTCCGGTCTTCCATGACCACGCGGCCGTGGATGATCGAGGTGCGCACGTCGTTGGGCCCGGCGGCGTACACGAGCGTCGAGTAGGCGTCGTAGAACGGAATCAGGTGCGTCGCCTCGCGGTTGAGGAGGATCACATCGGCGAGTTTGCCGGGCTCCAGGGAGCCGAGGTCGGCTTCGCGGTGCAGGGCCCGGGCGCCGCCGCGGGTGGCCATGTCGACCACGTTGAGCGCGGGCATGACGTTGCGATCCTTGCGGTCGAGTTTGTGCACCTTGGCGACGTAGCCCAGCTGGCCGATGATATCGAGGGTGTTGCCGCTCATCGGGCCATCGGTACCGAGGCCGACGCGCAGACCGTCGTTGAACATCTTCAACGCGGGGGCGACGCCCTTGGCGGACTTGATGTTGGCGACCATATTGTGCGCGATCCCGACGTCGCGCGCCTTCAGTAACGCGAGGTCGGCGTCGGTCACAAAAATACAGTGCGCGGCGATGAGCCGGCGGTTGAGCAGGCCGAGTGCATCGAGGTACTCGACGGGCGTCTGGTTGCGCTCCTTGCGCAGGGTCGCGACTTCGTCGGTCATCTCGGCGAGGTGGATCAGCACGGGCAGGTTGAGCGCCTCGGACTCGCGGGCGATTTGCTGCAGGTGGTCGGCGTCGAGCGAGTAGGGCGCGTGCGGGGCGAGGGCCGAGGTGATGAGCGCGTCCCCGTGGTAGGTGGCGGCGAATTTCTTTGCGTAGGCGATGCCGCCGTAAGCCTCGGGGGCGTCGGGGGCGGGAAAGTTGACGACCGTTTCGCCGAGGACGCCGCGCAGGCCGAGCTGTTTGGCGCCGCGGGCGACCTCATCCTCAAAGTAATACATATCGACGAAGGTCGTGACGCCGCCCTCGATCATTTCGATCATGCCGTGGAGGGAGCCCCAGTAGACGAGGTCGCGGGTGACGAGCGCCTTCTCGAGCGGGAAGATCAGTTTGCGCAGGCGGTCGGGGACATCGTCGCCGAGTCCGCGGAAGACCGTCATCGCGGCATGCGTGTGGGTGTTGATCATGCCCGGCATCACGAGGGCGCCGCGGGCGTCGATCGTCTTGGGCGCGGTGTAAAGCGCGGCGATCGCAGCCGGGCCGACCGCGAGGATGCGAGCGTCCTTGATGATGACGGCGCCCTTTTCGAGAATCTCGCGGCGGTCGTTCATCGTAACGACATAACCATTGGTCACGATGAGATCGGCGGGGAGCGGCGCGGCGGAGCCTTGGGCGAAGGCGGCGGAACCGCCGGCAGCGGCGAGAAGAAAGGCGAAGAGCGGACGGGCGAAAAAGGACATGACGGCGAGGGCGGCAGTTCAGAGTGCGGAGCGGCGGCGTGCAAGGTTGGCAAACGACGTGGGCCGCGAGCCAGGGCGATGGTGGAGCCGCGTTGCAGCGGAGCGACAACGTGGTCCGCATCCGTGGCCACGTTGTCGCCTTCGGCTCAAACGTGGCGGCGAAGATCTCCTGTCTGCAGCAGGAGGACCACCGAGGGCACAGAATCCACCGGGGTCATCGCTCGGAGCATTCCGTGCGCTCCGTGGTTCGATGAACCGCGGAGCAGGGTGTGGTTTCCGGCACCCCTACTTACGGCAGAGGTCGGCGAAGAGTGGGTAGAAGCGGGCTTCGTCGATCGCCTTTTGCACGCGGGCGCGGATTTCGCCGCGGCGCGGTTCGCGGCCCGGGGCCCAGCTCAGGGTGTCGCCGTAGCCGGCACCGCGGTCGAGGTTCACGTCGATGAAACAGTCCTCAACGTGCGTCACGAGTGAGTCGTCGATCCAGGTGGCGGCGGCGACTTCGTCCCACATCGGCCGGCCGCGTTCGCCGAAACGATCGAGGTAGCGGGCGAGCGGCGTGCCGGCCGCGGCGATCGAGGCAAATAGTTCGGGCGTCGAGCGCGTGTGGTTTGATACATCGATCGGCGAGCAGGTCACGCGCGACCAGGGTGCGTGCAGCACGATGTGCGCGGCCTCGGGGTCGAAGCGGAAATTGAACTCCCGCCGCGGCGAGTGTTTGAACTCGCGGGCGTCGGTTGGCGGCAAAAACGCCCCGCCCATGAAGTGTAGTTCGCGGATATGGCGCGGAAATTCCGGATCGAGCCGGCAGGCGAGGGCGAGGTTGGTGAACGGCGCGGCCGCCCAGAGGGAAATCTCGCCGGGGTGGGCGCGCGCCATGCGCACGTAGAACGCGGCGGCGGTTTCGCGGGCCGGCGCGGTCGTCGGGTTCCCCTCGGGCAGATCCGGGGTGTGCGCGGGGTCGGCCCACTTGCCCGGCCGCGCGAGGTCCCAGGCTCCCTTGTAGACCAGTGCGCCGTGTTGCTCCTCCCAGCGCGCGGTCTCGGCGGGCGTGTTGACCAGCGGCGTTACGGCGCCGGGCAGTACGGGCACGTCGGTGCGGCCCATGATCTCGAGGAGACGCAACGCGTGCCGCACCTGCTGGTCGCGCCAGTGGTCGCCGGTGCACACCCCGATGCCGAGGACGTCGACGTCGGGCGCGTTCAGCAGTAGTGCGACGGACTGCAGATTCGTCGAAGCGGGGCCGTGCGTATCTTGGTCGATGATGACTTTGCGGCGCATGCGGAGGGGAATGGCGGAGTGAGCGTGAAGGTGAGAGAGGGAGCGAGGGACGTGGTCGGAGCGGCGAGCGCCAGCGCGTGGCAACGGGCGTGTGCCGCCGACGGGAAAAATGGGCCTGACACCGGCGGCGGCGCGCGGAGGATGCGGTGTGGACTATTTGCGCCTCATCGACCGGAGCAAGCTGCACTACAAGCGAAGCGACGTGACGCCGATCTTCGCCGAGCCGGCGGCGTTCGCGGCGCTGGTGGACGACCTGTTGGTGCCGTTCCGCGGGTCGGGTGTGCAGCGTGTAGTCGGCACGGATGCGCTCGGCTTTATTGTCGGCACGGCGCTCGCCTTGCGGCTGGGGGTCGGCTTCGTGCCGATTCGCAAAGGCGGCAAGCTCCCGGTGCGGCACGAGCGCGCGGAATTTCGCGACTACTCCGGCACCGAGAAGGCGCTTGAGTTGCGGGCCGAGCCCTGGCCGGCGGGCACCCGCGTGCTGCTGGTGGACGAGTGGATCGAAACCGGCACGCAGGCCCGCGTGGCCGTGGAGTTGATCGAGCGCGCCGCAGGTGTGGTTGTTGGCATCACCGCGATCGCCTTCCGCAAAAATGAAAAAACCGCCCCCCTGTGGGCCAAGTACCACTGCCACGGCGTGTGGCCGGAGCAGGCATAGGGCG